>PXUA01000003.1 GCA_003022435.1 Bacteroidetes bacterium SW_9_63_38
CGCCGGAAAGAGTAATGCGGCGTCTCGTGATTGGCATGAACCCAATTCGACATTCATCCTGACAAAACAGGCGCACAGGCCGCCTGCTCTCCAGACTTGGAAGAAAGATGGGGAGGTTTCTCTGAAATTCTACTTGCTCCTGCTGGTTTTTTGGATGCGAGGGGCGGGGCACCTTCAGCTTCGCGTCCAGCTCATAGCGCACAATGCCGTGAACCGTCGAATAACAGAGCTCCAAGTCCTGCTCCTCGGCGAGCCACTGCTGAATTTCCTTGTAGCTGCCGAATCCCTCCGGCCCGGCGAGACGCTCTTTGAGCCGCTCCATTACGTCGGGGGGAATCGACTGCTGGCCGGGCTCCGCGCTTCGACTTTCGGCTTTCCCGGTCTTCATCAGAAGAAGCATCTGAAAGCGGCGCTGAATCTGAGCTTTTTCTCCTTGCGAACAAGGCGCTTGAGTTTATCGACGGGTTCGGTGATCTCGGGAAGATTGTATATAGAAGCAGGTGGCAGTGAGCGGACGCGAGGGGACTCTTGGTCCCCAAAGCTGAATAGTGATCCTCCGCACTTGGTATGAGAGCAACTCGGTCGTCCCCTTCTTTCCTCTCCGTCGTTGAGGAGCACGAGCCCGACCTGCTCGTCTTAAGCCTGAAGCTCCCGCATCTGAACGGATTCGACCTGCTGTACGCTGTACCATCTCCAGCGTCGCTCCATCGACGTGAAGGTAGTCGTCATGGCCGTGTCCGCGAGTGAGGAGCAGGCACGGGCGGCATTCCAGCGAGGGGCGTCCGGATACGTGCGCAAGCAGGATCCGTTGGACGAGCTCCATCGTGCCCTTGATACCGTTCAGGGCGGACGGCGGTACCTCAGCACGGCGTTGCCGCAGCACCTCCTGGAAACTGAGGCCTGTAGCGACCCCGATTCGCTTGGGGAATGCGGGGCCCTGACACTGCGTGAGCGACAGGTTCTCCAGCTGACCGCCGAGGGCTACACGAGCCGCGAGATCGGCACGCTCCTCAGTGTCAGCCACCGCACCGTCGAGAAGCATCGCGAGAACATGAAGCAGAAGCTGGAGGTGGACAGCCTCGTGGACATGGTCCGGGTCGTCTTGGATCGGGCGGCGATGCTCGACGTGCGTATGCACCGGTCCGGATTGGTGGAGGGGTGAGAGAGGTCAGGACCGTGCCTCCTCGACGGTTGGGGCCGGAAGAACCGTGCGTCCCCCCAGATACAAGAGCGCGCCCCCCCCGACGATGGCGAGGCCGGTCAGCGACTCGACCGGCTTGTCGATGAACACGTACACGAGGATCCATCCGTTGGCCCCCAGAAAAAGAAGAAGTGTGACGGGATACCCCCAGGTGGTGTAGGGACGCTCCAGCTCCGGCCGGCGCCAGCGCAGTACGAAGACGCCCGCTACGGTCAGGATCATCGACAGCGTGAGCGTGAACCCGGTGTAGATGAGCACCTGCTCGAACGTGGAGGTGTAGAGGAAGACCAGGGCCAGCGTTGCCTGAAAGAGAATGGACGTGATGGGCGTGCCGCGGCTGCTTGTGGTGGCCAGCCACCGGAGCTCCGGCAGGTCCTCCCCCATGGCCTGTGTGACGCGAGGCCCCAGAAAGACCATCGCGCTCACCGACGAGATTTGTAGGACGGCGATGAAGAGCGACATGATCTGCCCCCCGATCTCCCCGAAAATCACGCGTCCGGAGAGGTAGCCGATTTCCACCTCGCCCGCCATTTCGGCCGCGGGCACCGTGTAGAGAAAAACGACGTTGAGAAGGAGGTACAGCACCGTGACGAGCCCCGTCCCCAGCAGGAGAGCGCGGGGCATCGTGCGCTGCGGGTTGCGAATCTCGCCGACGATGTAGATGGCCCCGTTCCACCCGGCGTAGGCGTAGGACACGAACACCAGCGACACGGCGAATCCGGGACTCACGATTTCATTCACGCCCTCCATGCTTGGAAGCACGGCAAGGGTGTGGGACGGGTTTGCGCGGACGGCCGCTCCGATGAAGACCAGGATGAGTAGTACTTTCAGGCCCGTAAACACGTTCTGAAAGCGGCTTCCCCACCGGATGCTGGTGGCGTGGACGGCCGAGCACACGACCACGAGGCCCGCCGCGAGGTGGGTCGACGAGAGTTCCGAGAAGACCGCGGTGGTGTAGTCGCCGAAAGCAATGGCCGACAGCGCGATGGGCCCCGCAAAGCCGAGCGTCGTCGTGATCCACCCCACGATGACGCCGAGCGACGGATGGTAGATTTCGGAGATCAGGTGGTACTCCCCGCCGGAGCGGGGCAGGGCCGCCCCCAGCTCCCCGTACGCCAGCGCCCCGCAGAGAGCAAGGCCGCCGCCGACGGCCCAGAGCGCAAGCAGGGCGAACGGGGACTCCAGGTACTGCACCTGAAAGCCGAGGCTCGTGAAGATGCCGGTGCCGACCATGCTGGCCACGACCAGGGCAGTGGCGGTCGTAAGGCCCACTTTCACGGGCGCCCGGTCCGGGGTGGTCATGGGGCGGAAGGAAGAGCAAAGAAGCGACCGCAGAGGCGGGCGACGGGAGGGGTGGTGCGATGCCTCTGCGCTGCCCAACGGAGGCGCCTGGACGGAAGGTCCACGACGACAGAAGGACGCGTCGACCGCGCGTCCCCGTCAGCCAACGGCACCCTGCCCCGCGAAAATGTCCTGTGCCGGACCTGTGTGGTTGTTTTTCCGGTGCCACACCGTTACGTAAAGAACAGTCCCATTAACGCTGCGTAAGAGTATGTGAAGCGTTCTTGACATTTCGGGAATACACATCTCCGTCGTGCTGCGCCGTGCCGTGCTGGAGGTCCGAGATGCGGAGGGAGTCTCGTTTGGGGAAAATGCCGTCGTTTCGAAGGAGGCCCGTCCGGCGTAAATGCATCGCGTTGCCGTTCCACTCACAAACACACGTCCTCTTCCGCTATGCGTGTCCGTCGTTTCTCTCCGTTTGCCGTTCTGTTTCCCGTTCTCATGATCGTGTTCAGCGTGTCGGCGGTGGGCACATCAGCCGGACAGATCCTCGACAAGGTCAAGGACGAGGTCGAAGAGCGCGCCGAGGAAAACGTTGACGAGGGCATTGAGAAGGGGGCCGACAAGGTGGAGGGCGGCATCAAAAATGCCGTCAAGTGTGCGGCTGGGGACGAAAAGTGCATTGAAGAGGCGAAAGAAGATGGAGAGACCGTCGTCCTTACCGATAAGGAGGGCAATGTGAAGCGCGACAAGGACGGCGAGCCGGTGACGGCGTCCGATCGGGAACAGGAGCAACAGACGAAGGAGGCCCCGGAGAAACAGGGCACGGACCCGGGGGCGGCAAATGCGAACTACGACTTTAAGCCTGGAGAGCGCACGATCTTCGCCGAAGACTTTTCCGACGACAACATTGGCGACTTTCCCCGCAACCTGGAATTTCGGAAGGGAAGCATGGCGGTCGTGGAGATGAAGGGGCAGCGCTTTCTGCGCATTAATGAGGCGGGGAGCGTTTTTCGCATCCAGCTGCCGGAAAAGCTGCCGAAGCGATTTACGATCACGTTTGATTACTACACAGAAGATTGGGTCGATAGACTGTACATCTGGCCCCTGGACGGGTCCGGGGAGGCCGTTGGGACGAATTACTTCGACGTCGGCGGCCGCAAACTGGGCGTCGGCGGGCAGGGAGACGATGCGGTCGAGTCCGTCAAGAAATCACGCCGAGCCAGCAAGAAGATTGTCCCGATCCGAATTATGGTGGACGGGGCCTATGCGAAAGCCTACATGGGGAAAGAGCGGTTTGCGAATATCCCGAACGCGGATATTTCGCGCACGAAGACGCTGCGCTTCGATTTCAGTCGTCTTAGTGAAAACGCAGCGTACATCGGAGATCTCCGGATCGCCGCCGGCGGGCGCGACCTGTACACGGCCCTCCAGGAAGAGGGACGCGTGGCGGTGCAGGACATTCAGTTCGACACCGGAAAGGCCACCCTCAAATCGTCGTCTACCGAGACCCTGAAGACGGTGGCGTCCCTGCTCACGGAGCACCCGGATATCAATCTCATCATTGAGGGCCACACCGACAATACCGGTAAGTTCAAGGCCAATATGCAACTGTCTCGAGAGCGAGCCCGGGCGGTCAAGACGACGCTTGTGCAAGATCACGGGATTGACAAGGGGCGCCTGAAGACGGCGGGCCTCGGCTCGACCCAGCCCGCAACGTCCAATGACAGCGAAGAGGGACGGGCCGAGAACCGCCGCGTGGAGTTGGTGAAGCGGTAGCGCGGCCCTCGCAGTGACGGCGGCGGGCGGGCTGTCGGACACGTTCGGGAGAAGGGAGCACTACGCCCGACTCGCTTCCGTGTATCCCTTGAGAAACGCGTAGGCCACATCGCGGTCGTCGTAGAGGTCCTCCACGGGGCTGAGGTCTTCGTCAGTGTGGGCGGCCTTCGCGCCCTCGGCCCAGGCGGCGTAGAGCTCGGGTTCGTCGTCCTCGTCGTACGTGTTGTCCGGCGTTGGGTCGGGCATGGGAGAAGAGAAGTTGGGGGAGAGGGCGACGAACGGGGTGTCCCAAGCTGTGGGGGCATCGCAGCCACAGCCAAGGGGATGTCCATCTGTACTTGGACGAGGGCGTGGGAGGATCTGATTCGCGGCGAGCGAGCAACGCCGCCCCCACACGGCGGCCGGTATGGACCCGATGAGTCCAAGGAGGAAGACGCTGGGGAGGTTGAGGTGCAGACCCGTTGAAGAGCCCCTGACTCCCAAACGAATCGCCGGTCTGAACGGGCGCGGGTCGAGGAACGGAAACATAGAACCGTGTTTGAGGACGACCCTGCTTACTACGGCCGGACGACCGGGCAGTGCGCAAAGGGGATGGTCCGCCCCACCAGTCATCTCGCAGCACAGGGCGGGACCGGACGACCGTTTCATCCAGCATCACCCGACCCGATATGGACACCCAGTGGCCGACCGAGGAGGTCATCGGTCCTTCGAGGACGAGTACAGCTATCTCTCCAACTTTTCCGACATCAGCTTCGAGGTCTGGGACAATCGATTTCCCGCGGCCGAACACGCATATCAGGCCGGCAAGGCCATCGGGCAGCCGGACTGGCTTGCAAGCATCCGGGATGCCGACTCGCTGAAAGAGGCCAAGGGGCTGGGCTATGAGGTGGATCTGCCGGACGAGTGGGACCGCATCGAGGATCGGTGCATGGTCGAAATCGTCACCGCAAAGTTCGGCCAGAACCCGGATGTGCAGAAGCGTCTCGTTGAGACCGCCCCAACGCCCATCGTGATGCTCAACTCGTGGGACGATACGTACTGGGGGGCCGACATCAACACCGGACACGGACGGAATCAGATGGGCCAGATCCCCGTGGGGGTGCGCGAGACCTTCAGTCGACTGTAGCGTCTGGCTCGGGCAGAACAGCCGCCCTCCGACGCTGGCTCGATGCCAAAAGCTCGGCTTCGGGGGGCGTGTAGGGCTTCGTCGAAGGCGGGGACAACCCCGAGCGGTGCTGGGGAGAAGAATAAGAAGGGCTTTCGGTTACGGCTCGATAAGCCACTCGTGTTCGACATCGGGGGCGTCGTATGTGGACCGCCGTTGCACCGGCACGCCGTCGACGTGGGAGACGATTCGGGCTTGAACGGCCGCGTGCTTCAGGCCGGCGTTGCGGATGGCCCGGGAGACGGCCGACTCCGATGTATCCGGCTAGGTCTTCCTGCGAGCCGTCGAAGTGATCGAACGCTCGTCGGGCCTCGACGGACAGTTCCTCGACATTCATTGAGTTGTGACGTCAGGTCACAAAACACACAAAGAAAAGAAGCCCGCCGTGAAGCACGGGCTTTATGTCCTACTGCATTCGTCAGCGTAGCAAAATTGCCCCTCGGTGTGTCAAGGGAAAAACGTCACGGGACCATAAAATCAACAGGCGAACGGCTCCAGCTCTATGGACGGATGGCCCAGTTTCATCTGTCCTCGGTTCCTCGATCAATGCTCCAGATTCAAAAATGCTCGCAGATGGTGATCCAGTGCCCGAATCCGTACCCCGAGCGCTCGAACATCGCCGAGGCGTTTTCAACCGACCTGAAAGCTGGAAGAGGCGAGGGGCCTTCGGCGAGCCGGCCGATCAGCCTGGTTCCACGGCCATTCTAACGCCTCCGAGATCGCCGGTGAACGGCGCTTGCCGATACGTGAATACGTTTGCACCGATCCTGGAAATCTCAGATTTCCTAGATCGGTACCCTCCGCTTCTTGCATGCGGCTGCACACGGTCCCGGGAATCTAGGATTCCCAGGATTTAGGATCTCTAGCAATCTAGGATTCCCAGGATCTCAGATCCCCAAGATCTTGCCGGACGAGTCCGGCTGACCTCCAATCTTTTGGGGAAAATGGTGTACGTACGTTCTCACGGATCGGTAGAGGCGTTTTAGGGGTGCCCGAGAGAGGACTCGCCCCTCCCCGTGCCGATGGCTGTCAGCACACATGGCCCTCCCGGCACAGTCCCAAGAAACAGAAAGGCTCCGGACCGCAAGGTGGCGATCCAGAGCAGTTCAGCAGTGCCCGAGAGAGGACTCGAACCTCCACTCCCTGTAACGGGAACATCCCTCAACCATGTGTGGAGTTATCGATTATTGGCCTCAGACGATGGCAGACGCCGATATTGACGGCAGTAGGAAAATCCTTTGCCCAAGTATTGACCATGAGTTCGCGCGGGGGTGACTCTTAGAATAATTGAGGGGAACGTCCTCTGAGATTGTGAGCTTTCCTCGTATCGACTGGTATCGACGAAACCAAAGCGAGGTACTCTGCGCGACTACGTAGGGATCTCCCTCTTCGACGTGATGCAGTGACTCGAAGAAGGTTCACCTGTGCTCAAGCGCAGTGCAGGGGGCTGGACGCGAATCGCTGCGCCTCCTCCACGTTGAGTGAGGTGCCATAACGACGACTGTGCCGCCTCCGGTAGCGACTACTGCCGTTGTGCTGGTGCCGACGAGCGGTGTGGCTAATGCAGGGGGCAAAGTCCAGGTACGAGGGACATGCGCAGGAAGGCCCACGAACGCGGACTGGCGATCTTTTTGCGCCGCCCCAACGAGCCGGCATGGCGGAAAGCAGTTGCGGAAGCGTTCGTGTAGCTGGGCCCGGGCCGAAACCGCCCCCGTTGAGGTTGGAAAGATCGCTGCCGCTTGGGGGATGGTGCTGCCTTTTCGACGCTCGCGCCCGCCCCTGCATCGGAGATGGGCGCTGCCCGCCCGGATGGCCGCCGACACACGCACCCCCTTGGTGCGGACCCTGCAAAGATGGATTACCTTCCCCGGTGGCCGCCGTGGGGCGCGTGCCCCCGAAGCGGCTTTTGCAGGGGAGCGCACCAGCACGGCCATGATCTTGGCGCTGTGCGACCGTAGCGAATGCGGAGTGGAGCGCTGCGCCCTGTGAGGCTGCACGACCGACAGGGTTCGGAGGGAGTCGCTGCCGTGAACACGATTGAACGAACCGCAGGGTCTACAGACGGGCACCGGCTATTCAGAGGAGCACCGCAGGAATTGTGAGCGGAGAGGGGGACCGCCCCTATTGGGAGCACCGATGCTGATACGAGCACCCCTGAGCGCCCCGCGCGTGGTAGGGGGAAGCGCGGGGGGAGCGACGCCGCTTTGCACGTGCACCGCCACGATGATTGGTCTCCTCGATTGGCAGACATCGGCGCGGATGCGACGGGGTGCGAGTTACTCAACATGACGCCCCGGAGCGGGCTGGACCTTGCTGAGTAGCGAAGCGTAGGGACGCGCTGTGCTCAGATAGAGAGGGGTAAACCCATCGACGCGCACCCTGGGGCAAGCGGAGGGACCGCCTTTTTGTGTCATTCGCACGTGTGTGAGCCTCCGCAGCGGAATGGCGTCTCCAACGCTTGCTGTGGAGGAGGTGGGCAGACTGCCCAGGATCTGCCGTCCTTAATTGGTGGCCGGGCCGGGGGCTGGTTCGTGTTGCACTGCGCAACATTTTTGTTGCGAATACAGAGATTGTTGTTTATTATGCAACAATAAGATTGTGAAACAAAGTTGTATGTCTTTCGGTTTGGAGGGGCGAATCAGATCTTGGACAGCCACGCCCAATTCTTATGTCCTACGAGCAGAGAAAGGAGATATCACGACGCCATTCGGAGCCTGACCGGGACGCTATTGCCTCGTACGTTGCGCAAGGGTGCTCCTTCAAGGAAGCAGAGACGGTTGAGAGGCTTGAGCGGAGGATTTGTTGCATCGAGGAGCTGAAGGCAGAGGAGCTGGCAACCGCAGAGGAGGAGCTGGAGCGTCGTCGTCTTGTCTCTCGTCTCGCTTTGCTGAACGGTACGACGCCGGCGAGGGAGAACGAGGCTGTCGCTTGGGAGTGCAGGTGCGGATGGTCGATCATTGCTTCGCCGTCACCGCCCGACGATGGCAACGTTGGACCTGCTCGCTGTCCTGAGTGTGATGCGTTTACTGCGAAGCCTACCACGATCACTAAGCCCATGAGCCCATAATTGAGGAACGCTTCGTCCCCTGCATACGCTGTGAGGAAGAGACGCGACACGAGATTCGCGAAGGGGTGGACACGGGCCGGATTGAGTTCGTAGAGGGGGGATGCCAGAACTGTGGCCGCTGCGGGCGCGTTTGCACAGGCACGAGAAGCTGTCGCCGTACAATCTCGTAGCAGACGCAGCCAATGGAAAAGATTGAGGACGTAAACCGCACCCGAGCAGTACGCCTCGACGGTGTTTCCCCGGCACGCCAAGCCGATTTGATGGAATGCGTCACGCCGCCGGAGGGGACCGACCTGCTCGCTGTACAGAGGCAAAGCGATCCCACTCCGGTAGTCCTGGGGGGAATGACGATCGAGTAGTTACAGCCCCTTCATGGCTTCCTCCAGTTCGCCGTCAACGATATGCGTGTAGATCATCGTCGTGGAGATATCGGAGTGACCGAGGGCCTTCTGGACCTTTCGAATGTTGCCGGTTTCTCTCAGAAGGCGCGTGGCGAAGGTGTGGCGTAGTGTGTGTGGACTGACGCGGTCGATCTCTGCGATCTCTGCTTTCTTCGCGTACCGCTTCACAGAGCGTCGCAAGTGTGACGTGTCCACCTTCGTTCCCTTCTTCGTCGGGAGCAAGAAATCCGATTCGGGCCGCCGGTCCATCCATTCCCCGATTCCGTCTCGAAGGTCGTTGCTGATCCAGAGCGTCCGATCTTTGGCGCCCTTCCCTTCCCGGACTACGATCTTGCCGGTGGGCATGTCGATGTGATCCGGTTCAAGGGAGACGACTTCCGCTGATCGGAGGCCCGCTTTGAGCATCAGCCGAATGAACAGATAGTCGCGGTGCGGGCCGAAATAGCGCTGATTGGGCTGTTCGAGAAGGTGTTCGGCTTCGTCGTCAGTGAGAATCTTGGGGAGCTTGTCAGGTCGGTTCATTGCTTTGGATCGAGTCGATTGGAGAGGAAGACCGATTGTCACGGTTTTATGTCTTTCCGTGACGCATTCACAATGAAAACCGATGCAGGGCAGAATGCCAAGGAAAACGTGACGCATTCACGTAATAGCCTGTCTTGTGGATCCGAGATACGATCCGCTCGACGAATGGGTGCTGGGGGGAGCGGAAGTTCTTCCAAACGTTTGGTGGTTGCAATGCGAGATATCGATGATCTTCCTCCGGATCAGTGTGTCCTGTGCGCTGCCGCCTCGGAGATGTGGGAGATGCCTGCTGTTGACGACTGGGGCATTCCCCTCATCTACCGGGCTGGCGGCTGTTGGAGGGGTTTGCGGAACCGATACGGGGTGCGCTCCTCGCCTGACTCGACGCTTTGGTACCTGATTCGGCGTGAGACGCAGGATCTCGTAGATGGGGAACCGCTCCAGTTCTGGGATGCGATCCTCCGCGTGAAGTTCTACGAGGAGTACAGGACAGCTTCGCCTCGGCAGAGGCGTCCCTTCAAGGCCTGGATTCGCTCGAAGGTGGATCCCCCCTGGGAGGGGTAGCCCCCCCTTGCCCTCGCGCGTCCCCAAAGCGCTCCCGGCCCGCCGCCGCGCCCCGCCCGGAGTAGTATATCCGTCCGCGTGTGGCTTTCAACCCCGTCTTGCCCATCTCGAAGTAACACCCCGAAGGGGGGTGAAGATACTGCCCCCGTCCGGGGGGAAAATTTCGCGATGGGATTTCTGAACCCCAGCTGGGTGGATGCTTTCTCGTTCCCCTCTCACTGAACCTTCTGCTTTCCAGGCGCTCGACGTGGAGTGGGAGGAGAAAAAGATCTGAGGGAGTTACTGCCCCGCCTTCGGTATCCAGAAGTCCCGAATCTTTTCAGCCGCCTCTCGTGACGGTACGACGGTTTCGGCGGGTGCTTTCCGATTGGGGCCGATCACCTTCACGTCGTACTTCCCGTCCGGTCGCGGGACAATCTCAGCCGTATCCCCCTCCGCCACGTTCTTGATCCCCGCCGCCCGCAACTCTCGCCGGGCCCGGCGCTTGCGGGCTTTCTGGCGTTGCTGATCAACCGCCTCTGAGGCTGCCTCCCCAACCGCCGCCATTGACTCTTCGGCACGTTGCTGCCGGGCTTGCTCTTTCGCTCTGTCGGTGACAGAGCGGAAATCGTTCGGTCCCATGACCACCTGCGCGTTCTCTCCCTGCTGCACGACGAGCGCGAAGTCCTCGTTGCTCTCCATCCGGCCCCGAAGCTGCTGCCGCTCCTCGTCGGACATATGCCCCAACTCCTCCATCGTCACCCGCTGCCGCTGGAGGTCCACCCCCTGCTCCTGCTCGTACTCGTTGAGCCGCTGCTCAACGCGCCGGACGCCCTGTGCCGTCTGATCCGGCTGTTCATCGGGTGCCGGCTGCTGCCCATCGGATGCACGTTGCTCGCCACCTGTGGAGTCGCTGGGGGCGCCGCGCAGCCCGTTCTTACCCAGGAACGCCGAAAGCTTGCTGCCCGCCGAGCTTTGCTGGCCTCCAGACGCTTTACCACCACTCTGCCCCCCAGCCACCTGCGGGCTGCCTGGAGACGGTTGCCCCCCTCCAGGTGCTGGTTGCCCACCACCGGGCGACGGCTGCTGGCCGGGCGTGCCACCCTGAAAAGCCTGCGGGTATCGGGCCTTGAGATACCGGTTGGCCGGGTCCTCGGGGCCGGTGTACCAAGACGGTCGCTGTCGCCCCTGTCCGTCGGGCTTCGTCTGGGACGTAACGGCATTCAGGTACCGCTGGAACGGTTTAATCGCTTGCTCCACGATATCCGCGCTGTCCACGTCCGTCACTTTCGTGCTCTCAATGATGTCCCGCTTTTTCTTCATCGTCGAGACGAGGTTCTTGAGCCGCTGGGGCACCTCCCGCCCCGCCGACTCCAGCTTCTGAATTCGCCGCTCCGCGTCGGAGACTACCCGCCTGACTTGATCGGACAAGCTCACGCGCTGGGCCTCCAGATCCTTCAGGTAGCTCCGCTGCTCCCCGCTGGGGCTCTCGTACTCCGTGTCGCGCGAGGAAAACCAGCCATCTGTCTCGTCGTACTGCCGCTTGAGGTCCGTGAAACTACTGACCGACACGGCGAGATCTTGCATTGGCTGCGGCACCGTCGGCCCCTCTCCGCCTCCTTCCCCATTGACCGTGCGAGAAAGAGCGACCTTCTCCCCAATCATGCGGCGGATCTGCTCGTCGGAGGCGTCGGGGTACAGCTGCCGCGCCATGGACTCCACCCGGGGCCAGAGTTGCGGGTCGTCGCCGGCCTCCTTCACGAGGTCGTTGAACTGCTCGCGCAGGCTGTTTTGCTGGTCCACCCACGCAGAATACTCCTCGGCCTCCGCTTTCTTCTCGGCGGCGTCGAGGCGGGACTGCTGCTCGACGAGGCTCTGATACGCGCTCGCCAGATCGCCCCGTAGGCCCTGTTCTGCTTCGTAGCGGGCCCGCTTCGCTTCGCGCTCCCGCTTCGCGTTTTGCTGCTCCTCCTGCACGTCCAGCTCTGCCTTCCGCATCATGCGCTCCCGCTCGGCCTGCGCGTAGTTCTGCTCGCCGCTCCGCTCCAGTGCGTGGGCCTGCTGCCGTGCTTCGCGGGCAAGGCGCATGCTTTCCTGTGTGCCCGTATTGACCGGCGCTCCCGACACGGTCTTGAAAACTTCCGGGCCCATCATGTGCCAGAACGTCCGGAACATCGACCGCTCCATTTCTTTGCGATTCCGCTTTTTGAGTTCCTGAAGCTGCTGCCGCTGCTGCTCCGATGCTTTTCGAAGGGTGCGTCGGTACGGCTCGTAGTTCACCTTCGTGGGGTCGTAGAGGCCTTCCGGCGGCTTCTCGTAGGCGGACTGGAGGAACCGGGCCTGCTGCTTCAGCCGCTCGTTCGAGATGCCGACCTTTCCGGGGTCCACGTTGAAGATGTCCATGCCTCCGTCCCCACTGTTCTCCGCCGCCCCACTTTCCGGCGGGTCGTCGGGCCCGTCGTTGCGGCCCGGACCCTGGTTCGCCCGGCTCTGGGTGGACGGGCCCGGGCTGGAGAAGGTCTGCCCCAGCACGTCGGGGATCTCCATAACCGTTCCCGACTGCCGCCGGGAAGACGTGCCCGGCAGCGAGATGAACTCGGAGTCTTGGCTGTTTAGGTTCAGGCTCGGCGTGGGCATGGGCATGGAGGGGGATGTCCAGAAAGAATGTCGATTACTCAACGGTCGCGGGGGGGGCGTGGTCACGAATTTGCGGCGCGAGAATGGAGGGGCTTCCAGGTCGGGGGGGTAGGCCTCTGCATAACAGATGTAATCAGCCGTGTGGAGGGGGGCATGGGAGGTTTTCCCCCTGTTTGTGGTCGCGTGGGGGGAAAGCACGGGGGCGCGGGTATACCCTCTGTGATGGAGTCACACGAGTAGATCCTCGTTCGTCCCCCGGGTGTGATGGGTCACAGGTCCGTGCATACCATTCTCTTACACCTGGTCGGATTGTGGAGGGGGACTTCGGGTGAAGCATGATGTTTTGGGGCTGTGAAGGTGGGGCCATGTGCCCCTGTTACGTGGGGGGTGACCCCGCTCTGCGTGTTGTTCAGACGCGATTCGTTGGGCGTGCGGGCGCGTCAGGTCGCGACGGCCCGGTTGTGTCGCGTCGTGTGTTCGCTCAGTGACAGTATCTCCAAGTTATTGAGGCGATTATCTGTCGGATCCCCATTTGTATGGTGCACGACCATTTTCGAAGGGATTGGGCCTCTATGGCTGTGCCAGATGAGGCGGTGGACGAGCCACTTTTCTTCTTTCCCATCTCGATTGAGACCGATGCGACGATGTTTCGTGCGCTTCCTGTGTCGAGTCGGTGTAAGCAGGGTGGGACGCTCCCCATGTAGTGAAACGACCTGCCCCTCTTCTGACACGAGATACGTATCTTCGAAGGGGGGTGGAGCTGGTTTCCAGATGACATCTCCTTCACCCGTACCGGCCTCGGTGGGAAGATCCTGCGCACTCGCGTTGTCCTGCTGGTCTGACATTGTTCGTCATGGGTCTGTGAGATCTATCGTTGAGTGCGCGGATTAGGAATCACGACCGATCACGATGCTCTTCAGCGGTCGTGAAATGAGTCTCGAAAATCAGTCTTCAGCGGCGCTCAGGGCCGTTCATGATTCACGATCCCTTATAATCGTGAAATCGTGAATCGTCGATTCTAGAAGGATGCGTCCGACTCGTATTTCGCCTTTGCAGGGAGCACTCCCTCGCCTTCTGCGCTCACCACGTCGTCGCTCTGTCGGAGAGCGGTGAGATGGTTGCGGACTGTACCGACGGCCACTGAGGTGCACCCGTCTCTCTCGTCGCGCCATTCCACGACATTCTCCGGGAGTACCGCTCCTTCGAATGTCTCATACAGCTTCTTCACGGCAGTGAGCGTCACGCCCTCCGAGGACAGATCTGAGAGAAGGTCAGCGGCCCGCTCGTCGGCTTCATCGATATGCTCGAAAGTCACAGCGTCTTCCTCAAAGGTCGTGGCGTAGTAGAGACGGGCATCTCCTGCGTCGAAGTTCGACTTCTCCTGCTGGATGACGTATCCGCCCGTGTCGGCCTTGGCCAGCGTCAGAGAGGAGCGAGCGGCGTTGCGTTTGAAAACGGAGCCGAACGCTCGGGCTTTGGAAGCGGAGCTCCGGGCCGTAGAATGCGAGACATGATCGATCGCGAGTGTCGTGGGCCACTGCCGGATCTGCTGGGCGATGGGGACGAAGTCGGACTGGTCTTTGATGTCTCCAGCAGCGCCCATCGTCAGGGAGTCGAGCACGACGAAGTCAATGTCGAGCCGATCCACGTACTCCAGAACCTTGATGTGATGATCGTCGGTCCCGAGGGGATGATGAGGGCGGGTATAGAAGAGCCGGTGCCGGAGCGCTTCGTCATGGGCGCCCAGTCCCATGCCGGCAGCGACTCGCCAGACACGCCGCCGCTGCTCATCCTCGTCGAGTTCATGGTCGATGTAGAGGACGCGTCCGCGATCCACGCCCCGGCCCAGGAAAGGTTGGCCGCTGGCGATGCAGAGGGCGAGATGGAGCGCAAGAAAGCTCTTCCCTGTTCCTCCATCCGCTATGAGCATCGTCAGGTGGCCCTCCGGGACGAGCCCGGCGACGAACCACTGGAGCGGATCCGGGCGCTCGAAGTCGTAGAGGGGAACTACCCCTTCCGGTAACTTACGCTTCGTGTGCTCGCGGTACAACTTTTCCCACCGCTCCGTAGACATTGCGCCCCGGTCCTCCAAAGCACTCAGACGCCTCTCGATCTCCTCGACTGATAGTGAGCTGGGATTTGCAACTGGCTCACCATTGGTAGACGAGACAGTTGAGACATGGCCGTTTGTTTGGACTGAGGGGCTACTCATGAGAGCCGCCCTCCCGCTCCGCTCGGGACCGAACGAATGCGTTGAGTGTGTCGATGTGGAAGAGCACTCGGTTCCGGATCCGTATCGGGCAGAGGTCTCCCTCAGCAACGACCGTGTTCAGGGTCCGGACCGAGAGGCGCAAATACTCTGCTGCCTCTTCGCGGTTCAAAAGCGGAGATTCGGGCGTTCGGCCCAGTGCGTCGATCTTGGCGCGTAGAGCTGCCATCTCGACCTGGAGGCTCTCCAGATCGTCGGTGGTCAGGATCTTGCTCCCGTCGCCGCCGTTTTCTATCATTGTACTGTCTATTCTGTGCCGATCCCGGCTCAGAAATCCCGCCCGTCCTCGTGCAGCAACACGGGGATGGGCTTCTCTGGGTGCGCACAAAAAATGGCGGCGCCTCCGGGCCGGAACGGAGACGCCGCCTGTGCGCGAAGCCGCCTGGATCGGCGGGTCCTAAAATCTGATGAGCGACCGTCCGGCCTCCGGTTCGGGGGCTGTATGCGGAGCCCAAAGAGGCCGTTCAGGTCTCAGATCTCAGATGATTTCAGATGCTCAACTGAGATCTCCGTACTCCTTCGTGTAGCCGATCACGTTCTCAATTACTTCACGCAATGGGCCAGTCTTTCCCTGCCTCTCGGAGGCCCAACAATCGGTTTGTTTCAGCCATCTAATGACTGCCCCATTGCTGTAACGCTCATCTCTTTCTCGCTCCTCGGCTACTACTTGGCCAGCATGGCGATAGAACGTCTCCCTATTTTCCAACATCCATCCTGGTAGACCATCTTCGAAGACTTGCATTTCCTCGATGAGGTCAGTTCCAATCAGGATCACCGCTTCGTGACTGGCACCACCGACATTCGGTGGATGCTCCTCCTTCTGTTTCGAGATGCACTTTCTTGTCAGTTCCAGAAGCGGACGAGCGTGCTGCAAGACCTGATCGAGAATTAGGAGATCGGCGTGCAGATGAATGACGTGCCGCGTGTGCTCGATAATCCACTCTTTCGCCTCTTCGAAGCTCTGCTCAGCGTCCTCGTACAGTCGACCTTCTGACGTGTCGGGGGGCAACTCGATGTCTCGGAGATCGAGTTCAGCGGTGCCCTCCCCGCCCGGTGAGGCAATTTTGTTGAGGCGTGCAGCTACGCCTCGAAGTACGTCGTCGTCTTCCAGTGGTCTATCGAATGCCCCACTCTTCAGTCTGACACCTTTCTCGTGCTCCCCAAGCTGTGACTCAACGGATGCCTCCCGCTTCCTTTTTTGCTCTGCTTCGAACCATTCTCTTCTCTGATCCGGAGGCATTTGGAGAAGTCGAATCACCTTCTGATTGACCTCTCCGAAGCGTTTCTGGATTTCCTCTTCGATCTCGTCGCGCTGTTCATGCAGTGCTTGCCACCCATTGTGACGGCCCTTTCCATCGAGCACAGCGAGACTACGTCGAACAAGTTCTCTTTCTCGCTCCTCGTTGAAAAGCGGTAGCTGAACGTATTCTTCCATCGTCTCTCACCAGCCGTGTTCATTTCGCGCACACCTTCATCACACACAAATGGAACAAAGTGTTCCCTTTTCTGTGGCCTCGACCAACTCGTACAGAGAACAACCTCGATCCCACGCTATGCCGGACATCAGCGACGTACTCTCCTTCACCGAAGCCGCCGAAATTAAAGACTGCGGGCGGAATACCCTGTACCGGGCCGCCGACGACGGGCGGATCAACACCGTTGAGGTAGGAGGCCGGCGCATGATCGTCCAGAACGAAAATTGGGAGCAGTTTGAGTCGGAGCTGACCGGCCATCGGGCACGGCAGCAGGCCGATACGCCCGATTACGAGTAGACCGCCCCCCATTCATTCGATTCCGCGCACACATCCTCCGCATACTCCATGCCCTCGATGCGAAAGCAGAGCGGGCGCTACTATGCCCGCTTCTACGACCGATCTCGATCCCCCAAACGAAAGAGCTGGCCCCTTCGCACGCACCGAAAGGATGTCGCCAGTCGGAAGCTCACCGAACTGAAACGTGCCTACGAAGAAGGGGAGTTCGACCCGTGGGACGGTGGGTGGCAGCGGGGGAATCGTACCGTGCCAGAGGCGGCAGAGGCCTTTCTCGAAACGAAGAAGGAAGCGGGGCTACGGCCCAACACGATCGAGGTGTACCACTACGTCCTGAAGGGATTGAAGGAGCACACGCCGCCGGGTGTCATGGTGCGCGACGTGGCCCCGGAGCACGTCCGGGCGTACGTGCACGAGCCGAAGGAGGTGGCTGGTGAGGAAGAGTCCGTGAGCAACGCGACGAAGCGACACCGGCACAGTCACCTCTCTACCTTTTTTCGCTGGGCCATCGACCAGGGCTGGGCCGACGAGAACCCGGTCGAGGAGGTCAAGAAGCCACGCAAGGAGGAAACCAAGAAAGCATTTCTCAGCCCCGATGACGTTGAGAAGGTGTTGGCCGCCGTGGATGCGTACCGGAACCTGCGCCTGGACGAGCCGGGGCCGACGCCGAACGACGACTGGTTGAAACAGATGATCATCGTTGCCGTCTCGACGGGCCTCCGACGGGGCGAGCTTCTGAACCTGCGGTGGATGGATGTGGACTTTGAGACCGGGCGCCTCTACGTCCGCAGCCGAGAGGACTTCAAGGCGAAGAACGGAGACGAGCGAGCCGTTCCCCTCGTTGGGGATGCACGTAGCAAACTCGAAGAGCTGAATGACTGTCGCTCACCAGACCCTACAGATCACGTCTTTTTCGATGACCGAGGCGAGCCGCCGAAGCCTGATCGGGTGACGCGACGATTCAAGTTCTACGTCCGAAAAGCGAAGCTCCCGCACCGGGAGGACCTATCATTTCACTCGTGTCGGCACACCACGGCGTCCTGGCTCACGATGAACGGTGCCCCGCGAAAAGCGATCTCCGAGATTCTGGGACACACGACGACTCGGATGACGGAGCGGTACAGTCACCTCTCACCGGGCGTAGAAGAAGAGGCGATGAAAGACACATTCGGCAGCACGTAGGGATGTTTGCCAGGCGTGGGAAATCTTTGCCCACATATTGCCCACGCAGTTGCTTTTTCTCTCAGCAGGTGAAATGAAAGAACCTGCGAGAACGTGAAGCGCAAAAAGCAAAGCCCGCCTCAATCGCCGGTTTCAGGCGCTGAAGCGGGGTTTTGCGGTGCCCGAGAGAGGACTCGAACCTCCACTCCCTGTAACGGGAACATGGCCCTCAACCATGCGCGTCTACCAATTCCGCCACTCGGGCAGAACAGTGTCGAGTTGCGAGTGTCGAATGCCGAGTGAGAGCAAGATGTTTCAGTATTCGACACCCGACATTCGACACTTGCAAATGTTGTGACCCCGGATGGATTCGAACCATCGACTCACGGATTAAAAGTCCGTTGCTCTGCCAAGCTGAGCTACGGGGCCGAGCACGCTAAATATGCGATTCTATGTATGCCCCCACCGCACATCTGTTCGCGGGGGCGGCCCACACGGCTTTGAATCGTTTGTGAGTCCGGGATCGGCACGACTGAGGGGCTCGCACCGGGCCGAGGGGCCGCGGACGGACAGGGGCGTGCGGAGGGTCAGGGGATCTCGGGGCCCCGGGATGAAGGCAGTTCCTCCAGGAGGGGCCGGTGATGGGGCAAAACGATAGAAAGACGGGTGCCCTCCCCGGCCGTGGAGGCAAGTTCAAACGTCCCGTTCAGCCGCTCGACCCGGCGCCGGATGCCCTCCAGGCCAAAGCTTTTGTCATCGTCGTGATTCGACACGTCGAAGCCACGCCCCTCATCGAGGATGTGGAGGGACAGCCGGTGCTCGTCGGAGGTGATCACGACGTGAGCTTCGTCCGTGTCGGCGTGGAGGGACACGTTGATCAGTGCCTCTTGAATGATCCAGTAGACCGTCCGCTCGACCAGGGTCGAGAACCGATCGTCCGGGGCGAGGTCACTGTCGTCGGTGACCATCAGTCCGTACTCCGTCTCCAGGTCCCTGTAGAGAGAGGGCAGTACCTCCGCGAGCCCGCGCACGGACAGAGCGCCGGGGTACAGCTTTCGGGAAATCTTCCGCGTGGCCGTCGAGAGGCCGTCCACGAGCTCTTCCATCTGTTCGAACTGCGATGTCGGCACCGTCGCCTCGGGAAGCTCGCGGCGGAGGAGGTCGATCTTGAATTGGAGCGCGGACATCAGCCCGCCCATTTGGTCGTGAATTTCCTGATCGATGCGGCGGCGTTCCTCCTCCTGCACCTCCAAAAGGCGTTCCAGCATGCGGCGCCGTTCGGTCACGTCGCGGAAGCTCCAGAGCCGGCCGAAGTGGGTGCCCTGGTGCACGATGGGCGAGCTGTACCAGTCGATCCATCGATCGTCGACGAGGTGAAAGAGCGCACGGGTTTCCGCTCGCGGGTGGGTGCGTAGGTGTTCCACCTTGTCCGCAAACGCATCGGGGTGAGGAAGCAGAGGGTCGATCAGGGCACGGCGCACCTGGAGGAAGGATTGCTCGTCCAGCGACGCGTCCGGGAGGTCGTCGGACGATGTCCAGAGTTCAAGAAATCGGTCGTTGTAGAACACGACGCGGAAGTCGGGGTCGACCACCAGGAGGCCGTCGAGCGTCGACTCGGCCTGCGCCTCCAGGAGCGCCTTGCGGCGCGCGAGGGCTTTCTGCTGTTCGAAGCGGTCCGTGACGTCCGTCGAGAGCAGGAGCTGGCGGGACGGGGAGGACCCAACAGCCACCTCGCCGGTGCTCAGCTGGTAGTAGCGCAGCGACGAACCCTGAGGGCGCTGGAGGATCGACGTGCCGTCCTGCAGGGCCGCGGCCACGTCCGGAAGCACATGGGCGAGGGGCTGGCCGAGGGCGCTGTCGGGGTGCGAGGCCGGAAGGAGGGCGGCGGCTTGTTCGTTGTAGTCCACCAGTGTGCCGTCGGGGGCCATCCGGAAGGTCGGCGCCGTTCGGGTGCCGGTGATCTGGACGGATTGAAACTGGTCGCGGTAGAGACCCGTGACCCCGATTGCGAACGCCGCCACGCCCAGCGGCTCGTGCGCGACGTTGAGAAGTCCAGGGAGGAGCTCGCCGGTGATGCTTCCGGCAAGGGGGAGGGCCGTGAGGCCGGCCAGGAGTCCGAGCCGGCCGCCTCCGGATTCCACCGTGCGGAATAAGGAAAAGAGCAGAAAATAGCCAACCCCCGCGAGCCCGTACGCCAGGCCCACGTTGATCCAGTACAAGGGCTGGTAGTGGACCGCGAGATGGGGAAACGGGAGCGCGGCCGGCTCCGTGTAGAAGTAAAGGCCGTGCCAGGGATTGGTGAGCTTGGTGCCGGCGATCCCCACGAAGAGCACGAGGGCCGTGCGCTGGAGAATCGGGTTTCTGTGGAGGGTGCGTCCCGTGTAGGCGGAGCAGAACCAGAGCCAGGCGCCCACGGTGGAGGCGCCCACCACGAGGCCCGCGAGGTAGAATCCTCGCACCAGGGTAGGGGGCGAGGCGAGAAACGCCCCGATGTAGGTTCCCGCCCAGCCCGCACTGGTAAGCAGAAGGGCCACGAGCCCGGCTCGGGTGTCCGGGTCCGAAATGCGGCGCGCCCGATACGCGCCCAGGAGGCAGGCAGCGGCCGCGGCCCCGAATACGGCAAGGTATCCGACGAACGGTGTGTTCATGCAGGGGCGGAGACGGAGCAGAGGGAAGCCGGAACGGGGCGCGGTGAGTGGTCGGCAGGAGTCTTTCAGGACCAATATCGCATTCTGCTTGCGCAGTTGTCCCGGAGAGGGAGTGGTGGATCCCGCAAAGGATGTGCCTGAAAAGGTGTAAGCACCGGCGTTGGGAATCGACGCGCCCGTATGTACCGCCAACCTACTGCGTCGTACAGAAGGGGTTCAAGCGCTGGGGGCGGCTTTCCCCTATCGCAATCGAAACGGGGAGGTTAAGAGCGGTCCCAAAGGGTCGGCATCGGGGTGCGGAGCACGAGCACGCCCTCCAGCAGTGTACGGTCGTAGTTGATGAAGCCGTGGGCCGTGTAGACCTCCGGCGGTGTGCAGTCGACCAGCAGCTTGACCTCGCGGTCGCCCTGTCGGTAATCGGTCGTCAGGATGAGGCCGACGAGGCCGGTGTCCCCGTTGCCCACGAAGACATCGACCGGTTCGCCATCGGTGCCGGTCGTGCCGGGAAGAAAGCCGTAGTCGAGCGGGTAGATGACGGACGGGCAGTCCGGGTGCGCCGTCCGGGCCGGGCGGTCGATGGTCACGCCGCGCTCCGCAATGCAGCGGGTCCAGGCCGCCCACGGGAAGTGGTCGCGGACGAGGGGCCGCAGGGCCGCCAGATCGAGAGCAGGAAAGGACATGGTCGAGCGAGGATCGGTGGGGGGCGAGCGTTATCACGCCTCTTCCCGCCGCGGCGCCAGCAGGTAGAGCACCGCCATGCGGAGGGCGACGCCGTTGGTGACCTGACTCAGGATGATGGCGCGCTCGTGGTCCACGACCTCGTTGGCCAGCTCCACACCGCGGTTCACAGGACCGGGGTGCATAATCAGGAGATCTGGATGGCGCTCCAGATGCTCGGGCGTGATGCCGTACTGCATGTGGTACTCCCGGATGCTGGGGAAGAGGCCCTCGTCCTGCCGCTCCATCTGGATGCGGAGGGCCATCGCGATGTCGCAGCCGTCGAGCGCCTCGCCGAGATTCGTCGTGGTGCGGACGTCCATGGCCTGTTCCATTTCCACCGGCAGCATGGTCGCGGGCCCGCAGAGCGTGACGTGGGCCCCGAGCGTGGTGAGGGCGTTGATGTTGGAGCGCGCCACGCGGCTGTGGGTGATGTCGCCGATGATCGACACGTCCAGGTCCTCGAACGTGTCGACGTGCTTTTTCATCGTGAGCGTATCGAGCAGGGCCTGCGTGGGGTGGGCGTGGGCCCCGTCGCCCGCATTCAGGATCACGCTGTCGGTGCGACGGGACAGGAAGTGCGGCGCGCCGGGCGAGCTGTGGCGCATCACCACTACGTCCACCTTCATCGCCTCCACGTTGCGGGCGGTGTCCTTGAGCGTCTCGCCCTTCTTGACCGACGAGCCGGACTTGGAGAGACTCAGCGTCTCAGCGGAGAGGCGCCCGGCGGCCAGGCCGAACGAGAGTTTGGTGCGGGTCGAGGGCTCAAAGAAGAGGCTGGCGACGGTTGTGCCCTGGAGGGTGGGCACCTGCCGGATGGGACGGTCCAGCACGGCCCGAAATTCCTCGGCGGTGTCCAGAATGTGGAGGATTTCCTCGCGGCTGTACGCGGACAGGTCCAGCAGGTGGCGGTGCTGGAGCGGCGTGGAGTCGTCGGCGGCGAGGGGAGCGGCGTAGTCGGCCATAGGGGGTGGCGTCGGGGGGGTGGGGAGTCGGCAAAAACGGGCGAGGGCGAGAAGGAATCAGCGGTCGGCGTCGGCGGGCGTTTCGACGAGCCAGACCCCGTCGGCGTCGTCGATCTCGTCAACGCGGACACGCACCTCCTCGTCGGGCAGCGTGGGCACCTCGCGCCCCACGATGTCGGTGGCGATGGGCAGCTCGCGGTGCCCACGGTCAATGATGACCAAGAAATGGACGGAGGCGGGGCGGCCCAGGTCCATGAGGGCGTCGAGCGCCGCGCGGCCCGTGCGGCCGGTGAACACCACGTCGTCCACGAGCACAAGGTGGCGGTCGGTAACGCTGAACGGAATGCGCGTCTCCTGCATGTGGGGCTGCTCCAGCCGCATCCGCACGTCGTCGCGGTACATCGTGACGTCGAGCATGCCCAGGGGGAGGTCGATGTTTTCCTGGGCCTCGATGCGATCCTGCAGGCGTTGGGCCAGGTACACGCCCCGCGTCTGCATGCCCACGAGGGCAAACTGATCGGCGGCATTCTCCGCGTCCGGGTCCACAAGTTCCAGGATCTGCTGGGCCATCCGGTCGAGGGTCCGCTCCAGGTCGCGAGCGGTCATGAGCTGGGCCTTAATGCGATCGTCGGACACCATGGGGCAGTTTCGATTTTCGAATTGCGAATGTCGAATGAGGCGAGCGTCGGGACGGAAAAAACGGGCATTCGGAATTCGACATTCGACACTCGACACTGACAAGGAACCGAACAGGAGTGAGACTTTCTAACCAGCCCGGCCGGGCGATCGTAAGAGAGAATGCTTCCGGGGGCAGTTTCCCGGTGGAGGCTGAAGAGGGGCGTGTGGGCGTCGTGCGTTAGAGGTCGGACGTCAGGCGTTCTGCGTCCGGAGGGGAAGGCGTCGGGCTTTCACGGGGGCGATTCTCATTCTTCGGGACGAGATCTACGAGGTCGCAGGCCGCAACACGTTCCCCAGACAATCCGCCAAACAGGTTCTCAACGCGGCATTCTTTTCTTACGCTTTTTCACTCGCCTGTTGCGCTGCCCATGGCCGATTCGGATACGACGCTTCGCTACCTCGATCCCGTCGTCATTTCGCAACTGGCCAATATGGAGCTACGGGCGCGGCTGATCGTGGAGGGCTTCATCACAGGCCTGCATCGCAGCCCGTACCACGGCTTCTCGGTCGAATTTGCCGAGCACCGGCCCTACAACCCGGGCGACGAGCTGCGGCACGTAGACTGGAAGGTCTACGCCAAGACGGATCGCTACTACATCAAGCAGTACGAGGAGGAGACGAACCTGCGACACCACGTGGTGCTTGACACGTCCCCCTCGATGCGATACAAGGGCGAGGCCGATCTCTCGAAGTTGGAGTACGGCGCCTACCTGGCCGCCGGGCTCCACAACCTGATGTTGAAACAGCGGGACGCCACCGGACTCATCGGGTTCGACGAGACGGTACATACGGTCCGCCCTCCGAAGGCTACGCCCGGCTACCTGCGACAGCTGCTGGTGACCCTCGAGCAGATGATCGACGAGGAGCCCACGGAGCGTCGGACCAGTGCCGCTGCGGCGCTCGACGAGGTGGCCGAACGTATCGGGCGGCGCTCCCTCGTGGTTGTCATCACGGACCTGTTCGAAAACATTGGGGCGCACGAGGATCTGCTCAACTCGCTGCGCCACCTGCGCCACCGCGGGCACGAGGTCATCGTCTTCCACGTCCTAGAGGGACAGACCGAGCGCCGCTTTTCGTTTCCGGATCGGCCCATGCTCTTTCGCGACGTGGAGACGGGCGAGGAGGTGACCTTGCAGCCGAGTCAGCTCCGCGAGCACTACGCAGAGGCAGTGGACCACTTCACCGAGCACTTCCGCCACAGCTGCCTGGAGCACGACATCGACTTCGCCGAGCTCGACACCAACGCGCCGTACGACGAGGCCCTGATGGCGTGCCTGAACAAACGGGGACAGCTGGTCTAACGAGGACCACTACGCGGTCGACACGGCTGTTTCCGCGGTGTCCATCGGGGCTGTCTCAAGGTGGCGTTTCAGCGCCGCCCGGTCGTCGGCGTCGGGCAGGCCCACGACGACGGGGCCGTCGGGCGTGCGCAGCAACAGGAGCTCATCCGGCACGCGGCTCACGAATATCTTCGTGGCGGCGTACCGGCGGTAGTGCCGATGGTAGGTGGTCGCCGAGATCGGCACCACGCGGTCGAGTCCGTCGTACGGCACGGTATACGTGCGTCCCCCCTGGTGGAGTTTGACCGTTGAGGACGTGCACGACACCGTCACGCCCGGTCGGAGGCCCACCAGTCCCACGACGCCCCAGATGACGGCGGAGGCCAGCTGGCCCGCCCAGAAGAGCAGCTGCCAGGACGGATGGTCCGTAAACACCGGCTGCAGGAGCGCCCAGCCCAAGTAGTGGGTCATCAGCAGCACCAGGGCGAGCCCCGTGACCGCAACGATGTACAGGGCCTCCCCGCGCAGCCGGTCGCCGATCCCATACCGAAACGCGCGCCCGAGGAGCGAATAGCTGGGGTCGAACGAGCTTTGGGACTGGAAGGTGGGCGTCACGGTGGGAACACACGTGCTATGAGGAGAGCCCGGAATCGTCGCAAAAAGTACAAAGCAGAGCGACAACCCCCAACTGCGAGGAGACGGTCGTTGTGACAGTTCTCCAAAGAACACCGGCTTCGGGCCGTAGCGTGCCGGCAACGCGGCGGCGGGCGTCGACCGAACGGGGACTTCCTTATGATGACCCGGCGTCCGAAGGATTCGGCTCGCCGCCGTACTCGCCCAGCTCCAGGGTGAGCTCTTCTCGGTACGCGCGGTAGGCGGTGACGAGGATGGCCGTGAGGGGGACGGCAATGAGCAGGCCAAACACGCCCAGAAACATCCCGAACGTCAGCAGCGAGAACAGGACGAGCAGGGGATGGAGGCCCACCTGGTAGCTGAGAATGTTGGGCGTCAGGACACTCTGCTCGAGAAAGCCTTGTCCAATTAGCACAGCGACTACGATGAATGCCTTTATCCATCCTCCCAAGAGGAAGGCCAGCAGCCCTCCGATTACCATTGTCACGATGGAGCCGAGCTGCGGAATGAAGTTCAGGAGGCCTGCCACCAGCCCGATGAGCAGCCAGAAGGGCACGTCGAACAGGAAGAGCGCCACCGACACGTTGAACGCGGCAATGGAGCTAATCATGAGCTGGCCGCGGAGGTACTGCCCCACGATGCCGCCGGCCTGAACGAGGTAGTCGCGGCGTCCCCCGGCAGTCGGGAACAGGCCGGTAAGACTGTCCTGGATCTCGGGGTAGTCGCGGAGGGCGTAGAACAGCAGCACCGGCACGAGGGCGGCGATGGTGAGCACGCCCAGGACCGAGCCGAGGGACGAGGCGACGCCCTCTACGGCCTCCGGCAGGCGGCGCGCCTGACGCTGCAGCAACGACTGAATTTGCTGCAGCGCCTCCTGCTTTTCGATGAGTCCCGTGCTGGAGAGCGTGTCGAGGACGGACGAGGCCGCCAGCCAGGAGCGTATCCCGTCGATGCCCGATAGCAGCTGCTGGGACAGCACGTCGACCTGGTCGGCCACGCTCGGGGCCAGGATCAGGATGATGAGGGCCAGGGTGCCGACGACTGCGCCCGTGATGAGCAAGGACGAGGCCCAGCGGGGCAGCCGAAATCGCTTCCTCAGCGATCTCATAACCGGGTTCAGGAGGTACGCGAGCAGGTAGACGCCCGCAAACGGAATCAGGATGCGGCTCAGCTTGTCAATCGTCCAGAGCAGTAATAGAGCCCCGCCGGACAGCATCAGGGCCCGGGCGGCCTTCTGCCGACGAAGCGGCCACAGCAGCAGTGCCCCCGCCAGGCCCACGAGCGGCGGATTGAGGAAACTCTCCTCCCGGGCCGGCACCTGCATCTGATACAGCAGCGCCAGAAACAGGACGACGCCCCCCGCGATGAGTACTGTCTCGAAGGCGGTGATGCGGTCGAAGGCCGACTGCGCGAGGTCCCCGACGGACGGAGCCGAGCGGTCGGACGACGGATCGGACGCCGCGGAATCGGATTCCGACGCAGGGGCGTCTGTAGAAGAGGACGTAGAGGAGGACGACATGAACCCGTGTCGGACGGCCGAAAAGAAAATCACAGAGAGGCGACGAACGGTATCCGTCGAAGGGCTGCAACCGCTGGCGCTACACTGGGTTCGGCAACATCGCGTTGTACGTTAAACGTTTCCACGTTGAACGTTTTGGGGGATGCTTGGGGCGGCAATGGGCAGTCATTCTCGATTCGGCGCATCGGGATGGACAGAGGTTTTCTCCTGAACACAACATCAGTATGCGTACTCGAACAGCAGGTTGAGTTGAAGCGACTGCTGATTGTTCAGCGTGCGCAGGAGCAGCGTATCGGTGAGCTGGTACTCCAGCATGAGGTCCGGAAGGTGCTGCGAGGTTTGGTTGAGGTTGGAGGTTGTGATCGGTTGCTCCATCGACACGAAGAAGCGCGGCGTGATGTACCGTCCCACCGTGAGGTAGGACGTGCCGGAGGTGCGAAGCTGCACGCGGACCACATCGAGGCCCAGTTCGCTCGCAGCGAGGTTCTCGACGAAGTTGGACGCCTGTCCCAGCGCCACCTGTGTCGCCAGGTTTCCATTTTCCTCCCCGCTTCCGCTCAGCAACTCGTCGGCCGGGCGCCCGGTCGCGAGGTACGACAGGATACTGCGGGTGTCCATTGGCGGCTCCGACGAGAGCGACGGTGTGAGGTCGGGCGGGCGTCCCTCCAGGCCCAGCGTGATCCGGACCTCCGTGCCCTGGCTGCCCCGGGCGCGCTGCTCGTAGACCGCCGTGAGGGCCAGGTAGGGCGTAAACGGATCCCCGTTGAAGGTCAGTGCCCCCTCCGTAATTTCGAACTCCTGGCCGAACTGGCGAAGGGTGCTTCGTCCCGTTACCACTTCGATTGAGCCGAAGACCTTCGGGTCCTTCTCCGGGGCCTTCGAAAGGTCGAGGTCCCCCATGAACTGTACGTCCAGCTCCGGGTTGCTCTTCGAGCGGAGCCAGGTGTTGCGCTGGAGTTGCACGTTGAGGTCCATCTCCAGGGCGTCGTAGGCGTCGAACGTGGTGGTATCGGCGGCCGAGAGGCGAAGTCCGAACCGGTTTTCGAGGGTCAGCTTGTCGTCTTCGGTAAGACGGACCGTGCTGCCGGCCACGTCGCTGTCGGAAAGCACCTCGTTGTAGAAAAGGTCGGCACTTTTGACGGTTACCCTTCCGGAGAGGGCGGGACGGGTGAGGGTGCCCGTGAGCGTCATATCGCCGCCGATGAGGGCGCGTCGGAAGGCCCGGGTGTCAATGGCAATGAAGTTCCGCGCGCTCAGGCTCAGGTCGTATTCTCCGATCGTGAGGGACGGAAAGTTGATGACGCCCTCGGCCCGGAGTCGGCCGTCGTTGGAGGAGCGCAGCACGGCCTTGTCGAGCGTCAGCCGATCGTCGTTCAGTTGAAGGGTGGCGGCGGCGTCCGTGTAGCGCGTCTCCAGCGGGGGGAGGTCCGCAGCTCCGTTCGCCAGCGACGCCGTTCCCGAAAACGCAGGATTGTCCCGAGTGCCCCGGATCTGAACGTCCGCCGCGAGCGTGCCCGCGGGGTTACGGACGGTCGCGGGGTCGAGAAACGGATCGATCCAGTTGACCGGAAAGCGGTCGGTGGAGAGGTCAAACCGGACGGGCCGGTCGGCAAGGAGCGCGGGCTCGGGGGCCCGCAGGCGCAGGTCTACGGGCAGTGTGCCCTCCGCGGTCAGGACGCTGCCGTCGGTGTGGGCGAGACGGGCGTCGAGGGCCAGCGACAGATCATGGTAGCTGGCATCGAGGGCCAGGGTGCCGACCTTTCGGTCTCCGGAGCGGAGGGCCAGCGACAGCTCCGTGATGAGGCGGGGACTTGTGGCCTCCCCCGTAAGGACCAGCGAGCCGGACAGGGTACCGGCCAATCCCGACAGGCCCACGAGGGAGGAGACGGAGCCCAGCCGGACCGACTCGACGGTAGTGACGAGGCTTTGCGAGCCCTGTGGATCGACCGAGCCGTCGACGGTGATCGACTGATCGCCGCTTTCGAGCAAAAATCCGCGGATGAGGTACCGATCCCCGACGGTGATCGTTGCCTCTTGCAGCAACGACCAGCGGTTGCCCTCCAGGGTGAGTCCGAGTTTTTGGAGGGTGACCTGCGTGTCGGTGTCGCGTTGCCGCACGTCGGCCTGGAGGGAGGCAGTGTGTGTCGGGTCGAGGCGGACGTTGGCCGATACGGCCGTTGCGGTGCCGTCGTAGGTGGCGTCGAACTGCGTGCGGTCGACCGAGAGGGACGGCAGCGACAGATAGCCCACGGTGCCTTCCACCTCCAGCTGTTGCAGCAGCTGGCTTCGACCGCGCCGCCCGTTGAATGTGAGGTCCGCCTCCGCCAGGCGCACATCGTCGTACAGGAGCCCCTTGAGTTCAAATTCTCCATCGAAGCGTTGCGTAGCAAGCGACGACCCGTAAATGCGCGTTTCGAGCCGGCCGCGCTGCAGCTGGAGTGACTCTGCGCCAAAAAGCGGTTTGAGGGGAGCCGGATTCGTGATGCCGACGCGGAGGTTGAAGTCCGTGGCGGCGGTCGAGTCGGTCACGGCCAGCGTGCCGCGCCCGCTGCCGACGACGGCGTTGGATTGGACCGACAGGGTATCGAGGGCGAGCTGGCCCCGCTGAAGAGTGCCCTCGGTGTGGACGGTGTTGAGCATAAACTGGTTGACGCGGACCTGTGCGGCGGCGAGCTCTGTGGAAGCCGTGAGGGTCTGCGGGTCGAGGCCGCGACCGTCGAGCGTCCACGTGAGAGTATCGATCCGTGCGGTCAGCGAGTCCCGCCCGGCCAGGGCCGCGACGTTCAGGCGTCCCACCTCCGTGCGCAGAGCGTAGGTCGGCGTGGCGTCGAGGGCGTCCACATGGCCAGTAAGGCGGACGCGTCCCTCCGCCACGGAGACATCGCCGTCGACTTCGGCGCGGCCCGCTTCGGCGGACACGGAGAGGGTCCCGGCCGGGAGCGACGCGTCGTTGATGCGAGAGTCCGAGAGGGAAAGATCGGCGTCCAGCGTGAGGGCATCGAGCGTCGCCCCGCGTCCCTCCCCCGATACGGTTCCGGAGAGGGCTGTCGTGAGGCCCGGACGGTCGGCGAGCGCCCCCACGTTGAGGTCCGTAAACGAGCCGTTGGTGATCCGAAGCCAGGGTACCTCCTCGAACGGCCGGGAAACGACCCGGAGCTCGGTGCCGCCGTTGGGCGTGCGGAGGGTGAGATCGGTATTCATCTGGGCGGACGCCAGGCGCATGGTCAGGACGGCCGTTTCGATGCGCTGCCGGTTGACGCGGGACGAATCGAGGCGGAGGCGGAGATCCGCCGTCATGGTTTCGAGCTCCGTCCCTGCTAAGCGCCCCTCTACGGTCCCACGGAGCCGACTCGACTGCGTCGTGTCCGCCAGCAGTGTGCCGACATCTAGGTTTTCGAATTGCCCGTCTGCGAGTTCAAGGGTTGGGGGGTCGGCGAACGGCGTTCCGTTGAGGGAAAACTGCCACCGGCTCCCGTTCAGCGCCGCCTCGGTCGAGGACGTGAGACGGCCGTCGCTCAGGGTCGCCGTCGTCTCCAGCGACGACCGCCGGTAGGGGCCGTAGTACGTATCGTGCAGGGATGCGGTGGCGTCGAGTTGCATCGCGTCGGGCGAGAAGCCGCGTCCGGTCGCCTGGATCGATCCCGACACGCGGCTCGCCGTGGTGTCGCCGATCAGGGCCGCCGGATTTACGTCGTCGAAGCGCAGCGTATCGAGGGCGAAGCGTTCGCTGCCGTCCAGGGTGGCCGAGCCGCGGGCCGCCACGGCTCCCTCGGGCAGCGTCAGGGAGCTGTTGACGGTGGCGCGGGTGGGCCGAATCGAGGCCGAAAGCGTTCCGCCGGACAGGGGTTGACGTTCGATCCGCGAGGAATCGAGCTGGAGCGTGAGGTCTATCGCCCGTGCATCGGTTCCCAGCCCCTGCGCGTCGAGGGTCGTCGTAGCGGCGAGGTCGCTTTCGAGTCCGGCCTCCGGCGCCCAGTCGGCGAGATTGACGGAGGGAGTGCGGGCAACGAGCGTCGCACGGGGGGCCTCGTCCAGCGGACGGGCCTGTCCCGTCACGTTCAGCGGCGTGTCGTTGAGAGAGCCGTCGAGCGTGATGGCGGCTTGACCGTCGCTCAGAGGAGCCGTCAGCATGAGGTCGGAGGTGCGAAGCGGCCCCCAGCGCGTATCCGTAATTTTCAGCCGCACCGGACCGCTGAGCGAAGACAGCGACGCCCCCTGCAGGTCGGTGCTGAGCGTCGCGTTGAGCCGATTTTGCGTCGAATCCGGAGGCCCGAGGAGGCTCGTCGTAAGGTTCTGAACGGTGGCGTTCAGCCGGTACTGGAGGGGAGAGCCGTCGGAGGGCGGAGCGGTCGTCGGCGTCGCCGTGGTTTTCACCGAGACGGTGCCGCCCGTACTAAACCGCGCGTCCGCGGCAGCGGTGATCCGACGCCCCGTTCCTCCGACCGTCAGGTCGAGACGGACGGTTTCGAACGGGTCCACGTCGAGCCCCGGGGCAAACGGGGTCAGGTCGGCCAGGGCGAACGGCGTGGCGCGGAGACGGAACTGCACGTCGTCTGCCGGGACGTCGGGGGCCTTCGCAAACTGCACCGATCCGTGCCCGCGCACCCGGCTGCGCGGGGAATCGAGGCGCAGGGTATCGAGCGTGACGCCCGATGCAGACAGGGCTCCCTTTGTGGACAGTTCCAAATCGGGCGGAGCCTGCGGCAATTGCGCACGCAGGCCGAGCGTGTCGAGCCGGACTGTCAGCGCAGTATCGGAGGTTACGTCTCGCGCCCGCAGGACAAGGTCTTGCACCCGGGCCGTCGAGTCGCGACCGTCCGTGTAGAAGGCGGCCGCAAACGAGCCGTCCGTGATGCGGACCCGGTCCACGCGAATGGCGAGTCCGCCGGTGCTCGTGTCGGCGTCGGGCGACGATTCAGGGAGCACGCGGCTCCAGTCCCAGGTCGAGTCGGCGGCCTGTCGGGCTGTCACGGCGGGCCCGGCCGCCGTCGCCGAGAGGATGTGCAGGCGACCTTGAAGGAGCGGCCACAGACGGTAGCGAGCCGACAGCGTGTCGACGTGGGCCATCGTCACACTGGTATCGGACCGGGGGGCCGGACGGGTCAGCGTCACGCTCGTCAGGGAAAGCGACTGCACCCAGCTGCCGGAGACGCTCTCGACCGTCAGTTCGGTCTCAGGCAGTGGATTGGTCTGCGCCATGGCCCACCGCGCCGCGGTCGTGGCCCCGAATTCCGTTTGCAGTATGAGCAGCAGGCTCCCGAGGAGAAGGAGCACGATTCCGACGAGGGTGGCCAGCAGTCCGGCCGTACGACGGCCCCAGCGCCGAAGGAACGAAGTCGTCTCCGGGGAATCAGGCTCCGCGTCGGAGGAAGAGGTCGCGTCGGACACGGCGGGCGAGGAGCAGACGAGGCAGGAGGATTAAAAGGAGCGCCCAACGCCAAAGTGTAGCCGAAACCGGCGAATGGTTCGGGTGGACGTACTCTCAATCGGATCGGTATTCCCTGATTCCACAGCGCTGCCCACGGCCCCGGGCCGCCGTAGGTCCAGTGCGTCCGGCGTGAGCTTGTACGCAAGGTCGAGACGGATAAAGCCGAACTGCGTTTTGTAGCGCACCCCGCCGCCCGTGCCGATCAGCAGCTGGGACGGGTTTGTGCTGACGGCGTCCCCGTCGGGAGTAGCCGCAATGTCCGAGAGGCCTGCTGGAGGCGTCAGCGACAGGGAGCCGGGCGTCAGGTAGGCGCCGTCGAGGAAGATTGCGGTTCGCCAACTGGAGCCGAGGCCGGGGAAGGGAAGCCGGGCTTCCAGGTTGACGCCGAGTTTGAGCCGGCCACCGATAGAACGATACACGTACTCCGTCCGCGCAATGTCGGACTTGCGCAGCACCTTCCCACCGGCGAGCTGCGACTGCCAGCCCCGCACGTCGGTGCCTCCGCCGGCATAGAATAGATGGTTGGAGAAACGATCCTGAAACGTTCGGTTCAGGCGGCGCTGTTCCGGGGGCGCGGGCGACGGAAGGATCAAGTTGTCTCGGCTTTCGCCGAGCGGCCATATGACGCCGCCGAAGAGTCGTCCCGCCAGTTCGATGTCGTCCGAGTAGGGGAGGTAGCCGCTCAGGCCGCCGCTCGTTCGCGCAAACTCGACGCCCGAATTCAAGAGAAGCCCGCCTACCTGCGCGGACGGACGAAAAATCACTCCCTCGGTCGGATTGACAAAGTCATCGGCTTTTCCAAACGTTCCACTTATCGAAAAGATGCTTCGGTCGAAGAGGTCGTCTCCGAGTGGGGCCGCATCCGTCCCGGAGGGAGGGGGAAATTGCTGCACCCGGGTCAGTGAGTGTTCGAGGGAGATGGAGCGGAAGGGAAGAAGATCATAAACCAGGCGGGTATTGAGACCGATCTGGCGCTCACTCAGATCGAGGAACCGGGTCGGGTTTGCCCCGAGGGTGGGATTGATTTTCTCCTCCGCGAACGGCTCCAGCGACGCGGACAGGCGATCGACGAAAAAATACGGCTGGCGAAGCGTCACCGACGTGCGAAACCGGCGCTTCGGATCCTGCGTCGTCGAGCGGGACAAAAAGTCCGGAATGAAGCTGGGGGGATTTTCCGGGTACCCGGTCTCCGCAATGCCGCCGACGTTGAGGGTGCGGGCATCGCCCTGAAAGTTGCGGTGCCGCCAGTTGCCTTCGAGCGTGACCCCCTTCTGGGTGCCGTATCCGAGCTGGCCGGAGTAGGCCCGCAGCTTGGCTTCGCGCACACGGTACCGGACGGTCACGGACCGGTCGCGGGGCTGGTCCGGGATGTCGGCCAGGGCCACGCGAAACAGGTTGAGGTCGAACAGCTGCTGTTGCCCGTCCGACACGTCCGTCGCCGAAAAGCGATCGCCGACCTGGAAGGGCAACTCGCGCAGCACGATCTGATCGCTGACCGACGAGTTCCCCTCGATCCGGATTTCGGAGACCGTCCCGCGAGGCCCCGGATCGACGGTCAATTCGAGAGAGACGGCGGCGGCCGCGGTATCGATCTGGGTCGTGGACGTGACCTGGGGAAAGGCAAAGCCTCGATTGCGGAGCCAGGACTGGACGTTGTCTTCGAGCTGAGTGCGTTTAAATTGGGTGTAGCGCTCGCCCGTCTGGAGGGTGGTTCGAGCCCGAAAGTCGATCCATTCCCGGTGGAGTGCATCGTCGAACTCGGTTTCGGCCGGCGCCGCTCCGTCGCCGCTCCGAAAGTCAATGTTCCGAAGCGTGAGCGGCGGTCCCTCCCGGATCGTAAAGATCACGTGAATGGCGTTGGCGGAGGTGTCGAGCTGGGAGGCCGGATAGTCGATGTCCGGCTTCAGAAATCCATTCTGCTGATAGAACTGGCGTAGTCGGGCGACATCCTTCTGCAGGGTGATCGGGTCGAAGGGGAACGCGATCCGCTTCAGGCCGGGCAGGAACGCGAAGGTGTTGCGGAGGCGAGCCACGAAGCCGGGCACCTGGGTGGCGATTTGCTCCTGCAGGCGCTCCGGGGGAAACGTCTGGCTGTCGACGAACCGGTAGGAGATTTCGCTGACCGATGTGTTTTCGTTGGTGAGGCGCAGCGGCGCCTGGGCTCGGCTTGGAAGAGTGACGGTGGAGAGACCGAGGAGCAGACTGAGAACAGCGATGCCCCAGCGGGGGCGGAGGGACAACGAAGTCACAGACGAAGCAGGCGAGCAGGCAGTAGCAACGGAGCAGAATACCCGTACGACCCATTCCGGATTCCGTTCGAGGCACGGCAAACCCTTCGGAAAAATGCGGAGTCAAGAAGAGGTTGAGGGTGAAGGATCGGGAGAGGGGGACGGGTCGGACGCGTCGGGCACATCGGTCGCGTCGTCGTGGTCGGGAGGGTCGTGAGCAGGCGAGGGGGGGCCGTAGGTGTCGTCCGTGATGGGCAGCTCGTCCGGGGGCGGCTCGTCGCCCGGCAGGTGGCCGGCGGTCACGTGCTTGTGTTCGTGCAGCGAGGCGATGATGGCGCCCAGCATGAGCACGATGCTCGAAAAGTAGACCCAGAACACGAAGGCGATGACGAGGCCGAACGTGTTGCCCAGGGCACTCAAGCCCTCGGCGCCGGTCTGGTACTGATCGAATTGGCCGACGTAGGTGGCGTAGTAGGTAAATGCCTGCTTGGTGATTTCCCAGAGCAGGCCGGCGATGAGCGCGCCGGAGAAGGCACTTCGTTTGCGGGGATGCGGCTCGGGCACAAGGTAGTACAACTGAAAAAACATTGCCGTCGTAATGAGGAACGGCAGGAGGAGGCCCGTGGCCTGAAGACTTTGGTTCCAGAACCAGTGCAGCCACCGTACGTCGCTGCCGAGGTCGTTGAGGATGACGTCGTTGAAGAAGGACGGCAGCACCACCGAGAGGCCCACCGTCAGCAGAAAGAGAAGGCCTACCTGTAGCACCATGCGCACGTCGAAGACGTAGCCCCGGAGCAGGGAGCGTTCCTCGTGCCAGTTTTGTTCGAACGCATTACTGACGGCGATCCGCAGTGTGATGAAGAGAGAAATTGCCGACAGAAACAGCCCGACGCCGCCGAGGCCGACAATCGTGCCGCTGGCGGCTTCTACCTGCTCGAGGAAGGTGATGAGCTCGTTGCTCTGACTCGGGGGAAGTAACCCCCGGATGAACTGTTCGACGGCACTGAACGCGTCTTCGCCCTGCAGGAGGCGCCCGAGAATCCCGGTGGCCAGAATGACGATGGGGACGATGGTGACCAGCACCTTGAAGGCGATGGCCTGCGCCCACAGGAACACGTTCTTGGCTGTCAGCTCGCGGTACAGGCCCCGCAGGTAGTACTGGATGCTCTCCGTAAGCACCGACCGGTACGAGGAAATCACCTCAAGGGGGCGGGGTATGTCCACGCGGACGGGTCTCGAAACGAAGGCAAAAGGTGAGGATGAGGTCGGTTGTACCCGCACCCGAAGGATGGTGATTCCGAGCTCCCGCGCGGGCTTCCCGAGGACTCCCCTGTAGAAAATCGGTGCAAGACGCAGACCAGATTCTCCTCGTTCCGGCTCAGTCGAAGATGGGCCAGTGGACGCCGAATCGAAATTGTCGTGCCGGGAGGGGGTATACGGGCACCACATACGTCCCGGGCGTGAGGGTGGCCTGCTGCTCGGACGAGCCCGCCGGGGCAAATGAGGACTGCACGTTCTCCACTGCGAAGAACAGGGTGGCCCCGCGGAGTTCGATCTCGGCGTGCACGTCGAGCGTACCGTTCGGGCCGGGGCGGAACTGCGGGCCGAGTGTGGGGACCACGTTTGTGGCGGGCGGCACCACCAGGCGGCCTGTGGGCGGATGAAACCACCGGCTGCTCATCTGCGTCCAGCCACGGGCCTGCAGGTAGAGGTCCGTCGTGAGGTCCTGGAAGACCACGAACCGGACGCCGATGCGGCCCCGACCATGCAGCGTCGGAAGGGTGTCGGCGAGCCGCGTGTGGAGGGTCGAGGCGTCAGCGTTCAGGGTGCGGAGGACCGTGCCGGTTCCAGTTGCATAAAGGCCGCGGGCCGCGCTGCGCCGCCAGCCGCCCGAAATGGTGGCGCCGATCCGTCGGACCGGCGTCGACGTGCGGCGGGCGATGACCGAGTCAGCGGAGGCGACGCGCGAACCGAGCGGCAACGGCGGGGCGAACAGGTCCGCGGCCTCCCGGATCTGGTGGGCGAACCCTTTGACCGACACATCGAACGGCTCCGCCTGGTATGCCATTCCGGCCCCTGCCCGGAGTACGCCTCCAGCTGAGACAGTCGATTCGTCAGAAAGTGGGCGCACGAAGCCCGGAAAGCCGTCGGCGCTGAACCAGGAGCGGCGCTGCCCCGACATGGACAGTGAGGCAGACCACTCGACGGCCCCCGTCGGGCGGGCCCACTCGACTGCGGCGGACGGGTACATATGGTCGGACGTGGTGTGCCAGCCGGCGTCGAGGGTCAGCCGATGGCGGCCCAGCGCCAGCGAGTCCCGGGCGAAGACGTGGGCCGACCAGCGACGGCCGTCGACCGACGCCACGTTACTCCGCTCCACCTGCCAGAGACTGCCCTGCGCCCCTAGCGTAAGGGCGTGGGTTCCGAGGCGGAGCGACTGCTGGACGCGCCCGTGGCCCCCGTTCATCACGACCGACCACGTCGTGTCGGGGCCACTGGCAGCAGACGAAGGGCTCCCTCCGGGGTCGAAATCAAAGGTGTTGGAGGTCCACGTCACTGACACGTCTGTGGGAGCATCGAGCCCCGGTACAAGTGGGGCCCGCAGCCGGATCGTGAGGTCGTTCCGGAACGTGCGGCGGCTCGCATTGGCGTTCTGGCTGCAGGACTCGCAGAAGGGAAGGCGATAAATGGTGGAGAACGGCTGGCCCTCGGGGGGCACGACTCCGCTGTGCGCCCCGATACGCCGTCGCGAGGCCAGATCCGTAATCTCCACGGCCCAGTCGGCCCGCTGGTAGCGCACACGGCCCCAGAGCCGCCGCTCGCGTCGGAGATCATCCCCGACGTAGAACCCCTCGGTGGCTCGCCCGCCGTACCCGATGCTGGCCTGAAGAACCCCGGGCGCCCCAAAGACGGACAGGCGGTGCTTCTGCGAGTGGCCCACTTCGATGGCCGACTGCCCGTTGCTGTCCCGCCGAAAGCGAAGCTCCGTGATCGGGCGCCGTTGATCGTACGCGCGCCAGGCGGTGTGCACGCCCACCGCCGCCCCGCCCGGATCTGTGCCGACGCGCGGGGATTGGAGGAACGATGGGGGGAGCAGGTCGAACCGGGCCCGGCCCGTGAGGGGGCTGTTGTAGGGATGCCCGTTGATCCAGAGCCGGGAGCGATGCGGCCCCAGGCCCGCCGGGCTCCAGCCGTGGGGCCAGCCCACCGCGCCGAGGTCGTAGAGGAAACTGCCCGGCTGCTGAGCGATCACATGCTCGACGCCGGTGTGGGGAGTGATTGCCGGTCGGGAGTCGACGATGGGGCGCCCGCGTCCGAGAGACGGCAGGGTTTGGGGCGAGGACGGAAGGGAGGCGGTCCCCTTTTTCGACGAATCAGCCGCGACGGTGTCCGGCGGCGTAGCGGTCGTATCGGTCTGCCCGTAGGCGGCCTGGTCCCCTGCGCCGATCAAAAGGAGCACAAGAACACCGATCCCCCAGAGACGCCTACACGGGCGAGGCGACTGCCCGACAGTCCGAAAGGGCCGAGGCATGAGTGAGTGGGGAGGGCGTCTACGGAAACGGAGTGAGAGCGGGTGCTATTCGTCGGCAAACAGGCCGAAGAGGCGGCGTTCGATGCGGTTTAAGACCGCGCGGCGGTCGCTTTTGTCGTTGACGAAGTCGAGCTCGTCGATATCGATGATGAGCTTGGGGCCGCGGTCGTACTCGTCAATCCACGTTTCGTAGTGCTCTTGTAGCCGTTCGAGGTATTCGATTCGAATCGTGGACTCGTACTCACGCCCCCGCTTCTGAATGTGGTCGACGAGGGTCGGCACGGACGCCCGCAGGTACACCAGCAGCGACGGCGGCGAGACGTACGACGTCACAATTGAGAAGAGCGTCGTGTAGTTCTTGTAGTCCCGCGCACTCATGAGGTCCATCTCGTAGAGGTTGCGGGCAAAAATCTGAGCGTCCTCGTAAATCGACCGGTCCTGTACCACCGACGCGTCCATCTCCTCAATCTCCTGCAGTTGCTCGAAGCGGCGGGACAGGAAGAACACCTGCAGGTTGAAGGCCCACCGCCGCATGTCGTTGTAGAAGTCGGTGAGATACGGGTTGTCGTCCACCTTTTCGTAGACGGGGGTCCACTCGGAGTACTGCCCCATCACCTCGGTTAGGGCCGTCTTGCCGGCGCCGATGTTGCCGGCGACGGCGATGTGCTTCTTTTTCTGAGAAGGGTTGTCGAAGAGGTCGGGCATCGGAACGGTGAATCGTACGTGGATGGCCGGACGCTCGGGGGCATCAGAGGAGTTAATCTAGCAGCAACGGCCCGGAATCGACACGGACGATTGATTGCTTTCCTGAGAAGACGGCGCCGTGGGAGGAGGCGGACGCGCTACCGGTCCTGGGTCGCCGCCCGGATCCAGGCGACTTCTAGGCCAAAGCCCCCATCCTGCTTGTCGGCGATGAGGAAGCCGAGGGAATAGACCGACGAGGGATCAAACGGGGGCGCATCCGGGACGCGGGTGCCGCGGTGGTAGGGCGTGAGGGCGTCAAAGGGAATCGTGACGATGTCCCATTCCGGCTCAGGGTGCAGGCGGGCCCGGTAACTGGGGCTGTTGGGGCCGGTGTAGGTGGTCCACCAGTAGTCCTGCTCGTCGCCACGGAGGCGGAGTTGGAAGGCGTCGTGGGCACTGAGGTCGCGGGCCTCGTCGGGCGCCCGCACCGACGCAAAGCCGCCGTTGTTTTCCAGGGACACCGTACCGCGAAAGGTGGCACCGTCGTCGGTGGCCTCGAACGTGCTGTCCGAGACGCCGCCCATGACCACGTCGTCGATGGAGCGCCAGTCGGACGCGTGGTGGTTGTCGGCGGTGAAGTCGAAGAGCGTGGTGGCGGTCATAGCGGAGGGGGCGCCGTGCGTTGACAGAGACTGACAACCGGGCCGAACGACGCCGTCGGACTGCGTCGAGTTCGAATGCCGTGTCTTCCTACCACTCGTCCGCCAGTACGGTCCGCAGCGCCGACACGAACCGGTTGATCTCAGCCTCCGTGTTGTAGTAGTGGACCGACGCTCGAACGAGATCGGGGAGCGCACGGGCCTCGGCGTCGAGCCGGGTGGAGTTGGGCGTGGACACCGACACGTTGATGTCGTCCTCGCGGAGGGCGGCCTGTACGGACCGGGCGTCTTTCTGGTCAGCACTGAACGTCACAATTCCACAGCGCCTGCGGCCCTGGTCCTGGACGGTGACTCCGAACACGGTGGCCAGTCGGTCGCGCAGTGTGGCTGCGAGGGACTGGACGCGCTTCCGAATGGAGTCGAGGCCAAGGCGGAGTGCGTAGTCGACGGCCACGCCGAGGCCCACCTTTCCCGCAACGTGCCCCTCGTACGTTTCGAAGCGACGGGCGTCCGGGCGGATCTCGTAGGTGTCGGGGCCGGTCCAGGTGGCGGAATGCAGATCGAGCAGGGGCGGCGTCAGGCGCTCGATCCCGTCTTTCTGCACGTACAGGAAGCCGGTGCCGCGCGGGCCGCGCAGGTACTTCCGGCCGGTCGCCGAGAGCATGGTGCACCCGAGTTCGTCGACCGACAAGGGCATCTGCCCGGCGGACTGGCACGCGTCCAGCAGAAACGGCACCTCTGCGTCCCGAGCGATAGTGCCCACTTCGGCGGCCGGATTCACGAGCCCCCCGTTCGTGGGCACGTGCGTGAGTGCGATGAGCGCGACGTCGTCGTCCATGGCCGACCGGAGTGCGTCCACGTCGATCTCGCCACGCGTCGTGCTGGGCACCACATCCACCGTCGCTCCCGTCCGCTTGGCCACCTGTAGACAGGCGATGTGGTTGCTCGCGTAGGCGGCCCGCGAGGTCAGGATGCGGTCGCCTTCCTCAAACGGCATCGCGTAGAAGGCCATGTCCCAGGCGCGCGTGGCATTTTCGACGATGGCCACCTCGTCGGCGTCCCCCCCCAGCATATGGGCAATTGCGTCGTACGTGTGCCGCAACCGTTCCGCCGCGTCCGCCTCCGCCTCGTAGCCGCCGATCATCGCCTCCCGCTCCAGGTGAGTCATCTGCGCATCCAGAACAGGCTGGGGGGGGAGCGAGGCCCCGGCACTGTTGAAATGGAGCACGTGGTCGGTCCCGGGCGTGTCGGCCCGGACGGCGTCGAGGTCGATCGGCATGGACGGGAAAAAGCGGTGCGCAGCAAATGGACGACGATAAACGGCTTTTTCGGCCGCCCGTTCTCAGGGTGCAGGAGACGGACTGAATCATCCAGTCGGGGGCTGCGCTCGGGAGGAAACGGAACCGCGCTCCGAGGTGTAATGCCCGCAAAAAGAGGGGTCGAAAGGCAGAAATGTCCGATCTTTTGTCACAGTCTTGACCTATCGTGCACGTAATCTCGGGGTAATATGGATGTTTTGGGAAATGGGATCACGTCGGTCGCAATTCTCGGGCGCTCCCCGCACGTTGTACGTTGCAAATTTCTTCTACATGAATCCCCTCCGTACGTCTATGGCGACGGCAAGTAATCTTGGATTTCCCCGGATCGGTGCGCATCGCGAACTCAAGCGGGCCGTGGAAGGGTACTGGAAAGGCGACCTCTCAAAAAGTGAACTGAAAGACAAGGCTGAAGAGCTCCGCGAGACGCACGTGACGGAGCAGGACGACCTCGGGCTCGACCTCGTGTCCTCGAACGACTTTTCCTACTACGACCAGGTGCTCGATACCTGCGCGATGGTGGGTGCGGTGCCGGACCGCTTTCCCGAAAGCCTTCGGGACGGCGACGCGGTCGATCTCGACACCTACTTCGCGATGGCCCGCGGCCTGCAGGAAAAGGACCTGGAGGATGAGGAGTCCGGTGTGCAGGCGATGGAGATGACGAAGTGGTTCGACACGAACTACCACTACATCGTCCCGGAGTTCTCGAAAGACACGGAGTTCTCGCTCTCCTCCACGAAGCCGGTGGATGAGTACGAAGAGGCCAAAGAGCTGGGCGTCGACACGCGTCCGGTGCTCATCGGGCCGGTCTCGTTCCTGCTGCTCGGCAAGACGCAGGAGGACGACCTCGACGCGCTCGACCTGCTCGACGACCTGCTGCCGGTGTACGCCGGGGTTCTGCAGGAGCTCGCCGACGCCGGCGCCGACGCGGTGCAACTCGACGAGCCGAACCTCGTGCTCGACCTCAGCGATGAGGAACGGGCGGCCTTTGAAGAGGCATACGAGGCGCTTTCGGACGCGGCGGATCTCGATCTCCACGTCGCCACGTACTTTGGGGCGCTGGACGACAACCTGCCGACCGCGCTCGACCTCCCGGTGGACGCCCTGCACCTCGACCTCGTTCGGGGCGAGGGGCAGCTGGAGGATGCCCTCGATCACGGAGTGCCCGAGGACCTGAGCCTCTCGCTCGGCCTCATCGACGGTCGAAACGTGTGGCGGGCCGACCTCGATGCCCTCCGCGACACGGTGGAGACGGCGATCGATGCCCTCGGCGAGGACCGCGTTCTCGTGGGCCCGTCCTGCTCGCTGCTCCACGTGCCGGTCGACCTCGACACCGAGCCGGCGCTCGACGACGACATGAAGCTGTGGCTCGCCTTCGCGAAGCAGAAGGTGGAAGAGATTGTGGCGCTGGCCGACGGCGAGACCGACGCCACCGCCGACCTCTATGAGAAGAGCCGCGAGGCGATCACGGCGCGCGCCGAGTCCGACTGGATTAACGACCTGAACGTGCAGAGCCGCGTGGACGGCATCGACGACTCGATGGCGGAGCGCAACTCGCCGCATTCCACGCGTCGCACCATCCAGCGCGACGCCCTGAACCTGCCGAGCCTCCCGACCACGACAATAGGCTCCTTCCCGCAAACCGACGAGGTGCGTCAGATGCGGGCGAAGTACAAGAAGGACGAGATCTCGCAGGAGGAATATGAGGACTTCCTTGAAGGGCAGATTGCCGACACCATCGCGACGCAGGAGGAGATTGGCCTCGACGTGCTCGTCCACGGCGAAAGTGAACGGGGCGACATGGTGGAGTACTTCGGGCGCAAGCTCGACGGCTTCCTCTTCACCGAAAACGGCTGGGTCCAGAGCTACGGCAGCCGCTGTGTGCGGCCGCCCATCATCGCCGGTGACGTGAGCCGTCCCGAGCCGATGACTGTGCGTTGGCTCTCCTACGCCAACGAGCAGACCGACAAGCCGGTCAAGGGCATGCTCACCGGTCCGGTCACGATTCTGCAGTGGTCCTTTGTGCGTGACGATCAGCCGCGTGCCGAGACGTGCCGCCAGATCGCGCTCTCGATCCGCGATGAGGTCGTGGACCTCGAAGAGGCCGGCGTGCAGGCCATCCAGATCGACGAGCCCGCCTTTCGCGAGGGGCTGCCGCTGCGCGAGAGCCAGTGGGACGATTACCTCGACTGGGCGGTGGAGTGCTTCCGGCTCTCTTCCTGTGGGGTGACCGACGAGACGCAGATTCACACCCACATGTGCTACTCGGAGTTCAACGACATCATCGAGGCGATTGCCGACATGGACGCGGACGTGATTTCCGTCGAGGCGTCGCGCTCGAAGATGGAGCTGCTCGACTCGTTCGACGAGTTCGACTACCCGAACGAGATTGGGCCGGGCGTCTACGACATCCACTCCCCGCGCGTGCCGAGCGTCGAGGAGATGGAGGACCTCACCAAGAAGGCCCTCGAGGTGCTCGACACCGAGCAGATGTGGGTCAACCCGGACTGCGGCCTCAAGACGCGCCGCTGGGTCGAGGTCAAGCCGGCGCTCAAGAACATGGTCCAGGCCGCGGAGAATGTGCGCGAGCCCGCCGTGGCCTAAGCACTACTGCGGACCAGACGGTCTGAGTACCGAAAGGGACGAACGGGGGGTTGCCCGTTCGTCCCTTTTCTATGTGTAAAGCAGAATATTGCCATTCTCGAAACGAGGCCTGGCGGTGAGGTCCCAGTTCTGGAGCGACCGAGTCGAAAGAGACATATGAACAAGGCGTAGTTGAACTTTCGTCTCTTCAACTGATTTCACCTGCAAGAGCTTGTAGAAACGAGTACCTCCATACAACCCGTCGGTGCACCATGGCGACAACGGATCAAAGCAACAAGGCATCTTCCGTAGATTCGGAGGAGGTACAGGATTGTCGCCATCGTTCCCGTGAGGTGACAGACGAGGAACGTGAAGCCCTACTTCAGGACGCCAAGAACTTTAAAGAGGTGCACGACCGCACCTTTCGAATCTTGTCTGACGGATAGGGCGGTCGGCATGGACGTGACGTGGCTGGACGCTGAGACGGTGAGAGCCCTGAACCGGATCGCGCTTTATGACTACGAGACCCATGAGGAAAATCAGGGGAGTGATCTGGAAGGCGCCCTCCACCGTCCACGTGCCTACCACTTCTACGAAGAAGCTACGTCTTTGTCTGAACTCGCCGCCCGGTACGCCGTCGCTCTCGTGAGGGCGCACGCGTTCCAAGACGGCAATAAGCGCACGGCTCTGCTCTCCATTCGTGTGTTCCTCAAGGCAAACGGCCGTACATTCGACTACGGGGCGCTCGACGAGGAAGCTGCGGAGATGATGGTTGATATCGCCACCAATTCCGTCGACGTAGACGATGTCACGGCGTGGATCCGGCGGAATGTGGAGGAGTCAGCTGCGTGAGTGGCAGTGTTTCCGTCATGCCAAATCCGACTACAAAGTTCGGGTATACAGATTTAACGGTACGGGTGCAAGTACTTGCTCCTCACGCACATACACACATACTCCCATACTCACATACCCAACGGAGCTGCCTTTCCAGAAAGGCGGCACAACTAGTTGGGCACCGTACGAGTTCGGCTGCGGAGTTGGTATCACTCCCGCCCCATCATCAGGCTGAGGATGTACCAGAACATCAAGGCCACGGAGGCGAAGAGCTCCAGCGCGGCGGCCACGTAGCGGTCCTCCGAGTAGTGGTGGAGGATGTTGGAGGTGTCGTAGAGGATAGCGGCGCCGGCAAACGCGACCATCGCCACACTGAAGAAGGTGCCGAGCTGGAAGCCGAAGAGTGTGCCCGCGGCGATGAGCACAAGGGCCACCACGCCGCCCCACATCAGGAACGGCTGCAGGAAGCTGAAGTCCTTGCGGGTGTAGAACGCGATGGCCGTGAGGCCCGCAAAGCCCATCAGGGTCACATAGGCGGCACTCTCAATGACGCCGCCGCCGGCCTTGTACTGCGCCACGTAGAGCAGGGGCACGAAAATGAGGGCCTGTGCGGCCACGAAGCCCGCGAGTGCCAAGTACTGGAGTCCCAGCGAGTCGGCCCGATGGGCGACCCCCCGTGCCAGCCAGCCCACGACCATAAAGCCGCCGAGGACGAGCAGCCAGCTCGTGCCCAGCATCGACTCGGCAATCGGTTGGGCCCATCCGCTCGAAAAGAGCGCGACTTCAAGCCCGGCAAAGCCGAGGATGGCCGCCATGACGTGCAGGTAGGTGCGCCCGATAAAGGTTGCGCGCGCCGAAACATCAAGCGCGATGACGGGGGTCTCGTGAAGCGCAGCAGCGTTCGGGGACGAGTTGGACATGGGCAGGGGGGATGGGGGAGAGGCGTTATGACCGTGTGCGCCAACGAGGAACCGCCGGGGCCCGTTTCGGCTGCGACGCGACGCCTGGAGGCTTAGAACCTGTTTTAATTTACGATCGGGTTCATCTTTGCTGTTCGTTCTTTCGAGATGCATGCTGAGCCGGACCCCGGATGTCCAGAAAACCGATCTATTCCGGACGTGTCTGCAGTTGTTACGACCCGATCAGGGCACGAAGCATGAAATTAAAACAGCTTCTTAGTGCAGCTTCAACTGGTCCGTTGTGCAATCGAGCTTTGGACGGACCTCGTCCGTCCATCCCTCAAGCTGGAGCGTGGAGCAATAGCAAACTGCTTTCGTTCGTGCATCCATGCATTTGTGCATCCACGCGTCACCGAGTTGCCATCTCCTCCAGCCGGGCGATGCGTTCTTCCGTGGGGGGGTGCGTCGAGAAGAGCTTCCGCAGGCCACTGAGGCCGCCGGTGAACGGGTTCACGATAAACATGTGAGAGGTCGTCTTATTCGCGTTGCGCATGGGGCGCTGGCTGGCGGCGGCTTCCATCCGGCGCAGGGCGTCGGCGAGGCCGAGCGGATTGCCCGCAATCTCGGCGCCCTCGCGGTCGGCCGCGTACTCCCGGCTCCGCGAGATCGCCATCTGGATGAGCATGGCCGCCAGCGGGGCCAGAATCATCATCAGCAGCGACGTGACGAAGCCCTGGTCGCGGTCGAAAAAGATGCCGAACCGCGCCAGCAGTGTGATGGCGGCGGCGAGAGTGGCTGCGACCGTCGAGGTCAGCATGTCGCGGTTCTTGACGTGCGCGAGTTCGTGGGCAATCACGCCCGCCAACTCGTCCCGGTCGAGCGTATTCATGATGCCCTCGGTAACGGCCACCACGGCGTTGTCGGGATTGCGGCCCGTGGCGAAGGCATTGGGCTGGTCCGACGGAACGATGCACACTTTCGGCATCGGGAGGTTGGCGCGCCGGCGGAGCCGGTCGACCATGTCGTGGAGGTCCGGCGCCTCGGCCCGGCTGACCTCCTCGGCTCCGTACATTCGCAGTACGATGGCGCTACTGTACCAGTAGCTCACACCGTTCATGCCCAGGGCAATGACGAAGGCCAGCAGCATGCCGCCGATGCCCCCCAGCGCCTGCCCGATGAGGGCAAACAGCACAAACATGGCGGCCATGAGTCCGGTGGTGCGAAGGGTGTTCATAGAACGTTAGATTGAGGGTAATGAACAAAGGGTTCACGCATGCAACAGCACCATGCTGATACAGCAAGCGGTATACCGCGGTTCGGTATTCCGCCGAACTGGCAGGGAATTCCGCCGAAATGTTGCAGGGAAGACACGCGGCGTGCTTACCCGAACAGGCTCGTCACAACCATCACGTCATACAGGGCGTGCGTCCACGCGGCGACCCCGAAGCCGCGCCACAGAAAGAGGACGTTCAGGGCCAGCCCGAAGAGGAAGCGAAACGTGAAGGACGGTAGCGCAAAGGGGTCGCCGAGGGGACCGAGATAGTGGACGAGGCTAAACACGCCGGCTCCAAGAATCGCGGCGAGCAGGTACCCGGCGTTGGGATTTTCAAAAAAGGGGCGGAAGAGAAGGGCAAGCCCGCCCACGAGGACCACGCGAAAGACCAGCTCTTCGTACAGCCCGGCGCCGATCGAGAGAGCGAGCTGGGTCCAGAGACCGCCCTCGGGGGACGGCGCCGCGGCAAATAGGGCGGCCACCAAGTTGGAGACCAGAAGTGCGACGACGACGGCGTACATGGTGCTCTCCACCACAATGCTCACGAAGTATCGTCGCCGCAGCGGAATGGACTTATTGCGGTCGATGACGTAAGCGGCGACGCCGGCCACGACGGCAATCACGACGAGCAGGAGACCGCCGCGGAGGCCCGTTGTAGACAAGAGCTCCTTGATCCACACGTCGGCGCTTACGCGCACCGGAGCGGTCGTCCCGCTGTTGACGGCCACGATCATTGCCTCGTACAGCACGAACAGCGGCAGTGCGCTCCACACGCCGTACGTGGCCGTGCGGGTATAGCGATGGTACGCGCGGAGACCGGTTTCGGAGGGGCGCGGCACAGCAAGGGCGAGGGGCGAGAGGGCGAGGGGCGAGAGGGCGAGGGGGGTTACTCGGCTGTCCACACGACGCGGAGGGCGACGGTGGGAGCCGTGCCCTCGGTCGGAAGGCTCAGTTGTTCGGCGACGGCGGCCGATACGTCCAGGAGCATGTCCTCCTTGATCGGTCCTCGATCGAGGACGCGGGCGAAGGTGTGGCGCTCCGGATTTTTGGTGGACAGAAGCACCACGGAGTCGAAGGGAAGTGAAGGATGGCTTACGACGAGATCCTCAGGGTTGTAGGCGGTGCCGCTGGCCGTGAGGCGGCCGGCAAACGCCTTCGGGTAGCGTGCCGCGGGACCGGTGGTATCGGGCGCGGTCCACTTGCCGGGCGGCGGCAGGTCGGGGCCCGGCCCGTGAGGAATGTGCAGCGTCTGGCCGGGTTGGAGCGTGTCGGACGTGAGGTCGTTCTCGGCCTTCAGGGAACGGACGCTGACGCCGTACTCGCCGGCGATACTGTAGAGGGTCTGTCCCTTTTTGACGGAGTGAACGGGCGGGCCGAAGCGACGAGGAAGGCGGAGTGAGCGACCGGACGCAAGCGGGGCCGTGGTGCTGTCGTTGAGGGCAAAGAGGGTGTCGGCGGTGGTCCCGAGGCGGAGCGCCAGGTTCACAAAGGTGTCGACGGATTCGACCGCGTGGCGGCCGTAGGGGGGCGGCTGTGCGGCCCCGGTGTCTGCCGTGTCTGCAGAAGACGAGGAGGAACCTGCGGCGTCGGCGGCGTCCGGGCCGGCGGCGGCTGTATCCGGGGGCGATTCGGGAGGGGAGACGGTTGTATCGCCGGACGCGGCCGGCGGACGCACACGCAGCGTCTGTCCGGTCTGGATCGACGGATCGTCCAGGTCATTCCAGTGCACCAGTGTCTGCACCGACACCCCCGTCTTCTGGGCAATCTCGTACAGCGTATCTCCGTCCTGGACGGTGTATGTGGAATCGGATTGGTTCTGGGCCGAGGCGGGGAGGACCCCCGGACCGGCAAGGACGAGCAGCCCAACGAGTAGAGCAGCGAAGACATGCATGGGGCGACGCATCGCAGGGCACGGAAGAACATCGTACACGGGGGAAAAACACCCATCACTCATTCGAACCCGACCCCCTCTGCCTTCAGCTTCGCGTCCTGCAGCTCCGACAGGTTCTTCTGATCCTTCTGCTCGCGCGCCACCTCAATGCCTTGCTCGTAGGTGGTGATCGCCTCTTCCGTTCGACCGAGGCGTTCGTAGAGCTTACCGAGGTGATAGTAGGTGCCCACGTAGTCGGGATCCGTCTCGACCAGTTCCTCGAAGAACGAGAGTGCTTCGTCCACGTCGTCGTTCTTCAGGTGCTCCTGCGCAAGAGCAAACCGGGTGAATGGATCCTCCGGATCGTCCTCGTAAAACGACTCCAACTGAGACAGACGGTCGGCACTCATGAAAACAGGGGCCGTGGTGGAGGAAGCGTGTGTGGAGGGAGGGAAACGGGGACGACGGGGCGTTGGGTTTCCGAGTATGAGGTCCGGCGGTTGTACGCAGAGGAGCGGCCGCCGGAAAACGGCAATGGCTCCGGCGATCCCGTTCGACACGACACTCCGTCTGCCGTTTGGGGCAGAGACGATTAGGGGGCCTCTGTTTCGAAGCGAACGACGAGATGCACCTTATCGCGAGCCCATTCGACGTGTCCCTTACGCTGAAGGCCGAGCACAATGACACCGGCGTACGCCCCCACGCGGTCGAAGAAATACTCGAGGGTTGACGGGACGGACTCTGCGTCGTCCGGCCCGTCGTCGTGGGTGTGTGAAAACAGCGGGTCGGCCCTGTCGAAGTACAGCAGGGCGCTTTCCTCAGCTGCGTGGTCGAACGCCTTCCGCAAGTTGTTCTGCGTCTGCATCCGATACTCGCTCAGCAGAGACGGCACCTGAAACTGGTGGATGTTGCCCGTGGTGTACCGCGTCAGTGTGCCCAGGGCCTGTTGACGATCCTCACGCACGCCTGCATGGAACAACAGCCCGGTGCCGGTGCGCGCGTCCTCGTTGTCCATCAGGTGCTCCAGATGTTGCGCAAACGCGCTCGGCTCATATGATACCAGGGGCGTCGGGGCGGCCGCTGGATCTGCGTCGTCGGACTGAGAGCGAGTAGACATGGAACGATAAAGAGACGGTGAAGGGAGCAGAGACTGGAAGGAGAAAGGTCTCCATCTGTTCCTCATCCGCCCGAGCATCGTCCCATGTTCGGGGAGTGCACGGCAGGCCGTTCCCCGACGTGCCGCTCACGTCTCAATCCGCTATCCGGTACTCTGCATGGCCGCCGCGATGCCGTTGAGGCTAAGCAACAGCGCTTCGCCGAGGGTCTCGCGGTGCGAGGAGTCGTCGGTGGCCCGGTACCGCTTGAGCAACTCCACCTGGAGCAGGTTGAGCACGTCGGTGTACGGGTTGCGGAGCTGAATCGATTTTCTCAGCACCTGGCCGTGGTCGAAGAGGACCTCTTGATCGGCGATCTCAAGGATGGCCTCTTTGGCCCGAGTGTAGTCGTCCACGATGGTGTCGTGGAAGGAGAGCTCCGAGTCGGTCAGGTTATCGTACTGCTCGGCAATCGGGAGGCGGGCCCGGGCCATCTCCCGCTGGGCACTGTCCAGAATGCCCCGGAAGAACGACCAGTTCTGGTACAGGGAGCGCAGCGTGTCGAGGGCCTCTGGGTCTTCATCGATGATCTTCGACAGCGCGTGGCCGGTACCGTACCAGCCCGGGACAATGTATCGGGGCTGTGTCCACGAGAAGTTCCAGGGGATGGCCCGGAGCGAGTCGAAGTCGACCTCGTCGCCCTCCGAGGCGCGAGAAACCGGCCGCGACGCGATGGGCAGCTGGCTGATGTGCTCGATGGGCGTGACCTGTGTGTACCACTGCCACCCACGCCCCGTGCCGTCGCCGATGAGTTCGCGATAGGCGTCCATGGCGTGGTTGGCAAGTCGGTCCATGAGGTCGGCCACGTCGGAGTTGGTCGACACCTTTTCGTCGAGCATATTCCTGTAGCTTGTCTCCGTCTGGGCCCGGGCGGTTGAAATGAGCGTAGCGTTGACAAGCTGCTCCACGTGGCGCCGGGCGATGTCGGGGAGCGCGTACCGGAACGAGATAATCTCGCCCTGCTCGGTCATCCGGATGCGGCCGTTGTGGACAACTGGCGGAAGGGCCTTGATGGCCTGCGAGGAGCGCCCGCCGCCGCGTCCGACTGTGCCGCCGCGACCATGGAAGAGGCGCAGATCCACGTCGTACTCCTTGCACACGATGCCAAGGTCGTTGATGGCCTTGTGGAGCGCCCAGTTGGCCATCCAGTAGCCGCCGTCCTTATTGCTGTCGGAGTAGCCCAGCATGATCTCCTGAAAGCCGTCGCGGCCCTCGATCTGTTTGGCGTAGACCGGATGCGTGAAGAGCGTCTCCATCCGGTCGTCGGCCGCGTCCAGGTCGTCGATCGTCTCGAAGAGCGGGACCATGTCGAGCGGGCACTGGAAGGCCCCGTCCTGAACCTCCCCGAGTCCGGCCTCCTTCGCCAGCAGCATCGGCTCCAGCAGGTCGCTCACCGTGTGGGTCATGCTCACGATGTAGCTGCCCACAGCCTCGGGATCGACGGCGTGGATGGCCCGCATCACATCGAAGACCTCCATCATCTCGGCAGGCATGTCCCCAAGGGCATCGTGGTCGGAGACCAAAGGACGCGGGTTCGTGAGCTCGTCCTCCAAGACATCCAGCTTCTCTTCCTCCGACAGGCCCGCGTAATCGTCCACCACGCCGGCGGAGGACAGCAGTGCTCCCACTGTGTCCTCGTGCACGCCGCTGTGCTGGCGCACGTCGAGGGCGGCGAGGTGGAAGCCGAAGGTCTTCACCAGCGACCGAACGCGATGCAGGCGTCCGCTGAGGCCCGCGTGTTCGAAGCCGTGCTGGTTGAGGCTTTCGGCGACCAGGTCGAGGTCGGCCAGCAGATCGTCGGCCGTGTAGTCGGCGGCCATGTCCTCGACGTGCGTCTCGTCGATCTGGTCGAGCAGCGCCTCCAGGCGTGCCTCCATGTAACAGAGCTTGAGCCGGTACGGCTCGTGTCGGTATTGGTGCAACGACTCGTCGTCGAGGTCGACCTCCGAGGCGTCGGCCTCGATGGAGGCAAGCAGGTCCTCCGAGGGCGCTACCTGACGGCGCGACAGGCTGAGGTCGTCGTGCAGGTTGTCAAGCTCATCAAGGTAATGCTCAATCGTGTCTTGGCGCTGCCGGGCAAAGGTCCAGCGCGTCACGTCGGACGTGACGTTCGGATTGCCGTCCCGGTCACTGCCGATCCAGGAGCGATACTGAAGGAAGGCTGGCACCTCGGCCGTGTCGTCGTAGTGCCGCCGCAGGGCGTGCTGCACGTCGCGATGCACGTTCGCGATGGTGTCCCAGATGGGGCCGTGCAGGAAATAGTGTCCCTGTTCCACCTCCTCCTGCACCGTGGGCCGGTCGGCGCGAATCTCGTCGGTGCCCAGCAGGAAGGCCACCTGCGCGTACAGGTCGTCGAGCGTTTCTGCGCGCTCGGCGGGCGTGGCGTCCGAACGGCTGAGGGTCGCCAGCAGCTCCGCAATCCGCTTCTGTTTCCGGAGCACCGTCCGCCGTCGCGCCTCGGTCGGGTGGGCCGTCAGCGTCGGCTGGATGTCGAGCTGGCGAAACACCTCGGCCGTCTCATCCAGGGAGTAGCCCTTCTCCTTGAGTTCGGCGACGGCCGCGTCGATGGACTCAGAGCGCGACTTTCCATTCTCAACGCCGTTGCCGGAGCCGGGCCCCATCGGCCAGTCCGCCGGGCCGGACCGCTTTGCACGGTCGCGGTTGATGCGAATGATTTCCTGCTGTTCCGCCTGGTTGGTAAGATGGAAAAACGTCGTGTACACGTGAAGGAGCCGCACGATGTCCTCTTCCGACAGGTCCTCAATGAGGGAAGCAGCCTTTTCCCGGAGGGCGGGCGTGTCTTCCCGCTCGGCCCGTTTGCAGAGCACCCGCAACTCCTCAACGTGCTCAAACAACTCTTCACTGACTTGCTCTCGGGTGACCTGCCCGAGCACTGAGCCCAACAGATTGACCTGTCGGCTGAGCGGTTCGGAAATGCCGGTGCCTTCCGTTTCGAGTTCGAGTCCGTCCCAACGAGGCATACAGAAGAAAGATATTAAGGCCAGATGTACCGAGAGAACCAGTGCCAACGTATGGAAGCGGGGTGAAGGCTCCAAATTTGGAGATTCCTCCGGGGGCGCTTTCAGCAGATCCTAACATCTGTGTGGGGACGAGTGTGTGGGGGCGAGCGGTTTCAGTCGTCGGAGCGGGATTCGGCATCGTCCGCGGGGGCACCGCTCAGGTCCGGCAGCAGGTAGCTGATGAGGAGAAAGCCGCTCCCTGCTCCGAGGAAAAGGACAACGCGGCCGAGGGCCGACAGGGTGTCGAGATCGACGAAGAAGAGCTTTCCGACAAAGAGGACCAGCACGGCGAGCCCGGTTTTCTGGAAAAGGGGATGGCGAGTCCAGGCGCCGCCCAGGAGAAGGGCCGCCGCGGTGCTGCCCCAGACGACGGAGACGTAGGCCTGTCCATTCGGGAGCCCCCCGAGTTCGTGCAGACTCCAGCTCAGCCAGCCCGCCAGGACGGCTCCCCGATAGCTCCAGCGCCTCCAGGTGGTCGCGCTCAGGCGAGCCGCTCCGAGGCCGGCGCTCAGGACCCCGAGCTCGAGGAGGGCGGGGACGCGGAGGAGCGGCGTTCGGTCGTCGGGAACAGGAGAGGCAAGGCGTTCGACCATCCAGAGTCCGACGCCTACGAAGAGCGCGTGCCCGGCGAGTCGAAGCAGACGGTCGTCGAGACGTCGGCCGATTTGGAGGAGCAGGACGGCCTCTACGGCCCAGGCGGCAAGCAGGGACGGCCCGCCCAGTAGGTCACTTACGCCGTAGGTTAGGAGCACGGCCGCCACGAGGCCGTGGGCCGGAGCGTAGCGAGACCCCGCGAGGCGTTGCAGTGCCACGTAGAGGAGGCCGTATCCCAGCGCTCCGGCCCCGGCCACGACGGCCCAGGTGTGATCCGGAGCGCCGGGCCAGAGCAGGCGGGAGGCGACGAATGCCAGGAGAGGCGATGCCGTCACCGGCCCGATTGGATGCCGGCCGAGGAAGCGGCCGAGCCACGACCATGCCGGGGGGCTGAGGACGGGCCAGTGGGACGGGCGAGTCTTGCAAAGATACGCCCGCAGGACCGGCGTGCTGCCTAGCAGGAGCCACGCTCCTACGAGTCCGCCCTGAATGCCCCAGGCGTCATTGGGGCTGTTTCCGCTGAGGGTCGCATTCACGGGCGCGCCCATCAACACGAGCCAGCCGCCCGCCGTGGCCAGATACACGAGCGAGCGCCACCCGCGGTACAGGTAGATGGCACAGGCGCCGGCGAGGACGAGGCACGTGTAGAGTGCAAGGCCCGCTCCGCTGCCGGCGTCGGTGGAAAGGAGGAAGGGCGTGCCCAATCCCCCAGCGACCCCGATGAGAGCGGTGCTCGCGTGGTCGGTTTGAACGGCCAGTGCGATTGTCGCGACCGTGATGAACACCATGCTTCCGAAGGCCAGCGGGTACGACACCAGCCCGTAGAGCTGGTAGGCCGCGAAGATCGTCCCGTAAAAGGCGGCGCTGCTGCCGCCGAATAGGATCTGTCGTAGCAACAACGGGCGGTCTGGAGATCGGCGTGCACCGCCAAGGAGGAGAAGGCTGCCCAGGAGGGCCCCGAAGCCCACGCGCACCGTCGGGGTAAGCCAGCCCTGGTCAATGGAGTATTTGAACAGAATGGCGAGCCCGAACAGCAGCAGGCCGATGCCGACGTAGCTGATCCAGTCCTCGCTGCGGGGGCCGAGGGTGGTGGCGTACCGCTGAAGGCGCTTGTTCATCGACGGGCCGGACGGATTGGCCGCACGCGAGTCCGCATCCGATGATGGGGGCGAGACGTCCCGGTCGGACGGAGCGTCCGGGGCTGCATCTGCGTCTTCCTCCTGAGCGGACGCGTCGTCGTGATCATTCGGGGCGCGTTCGGCGGCAGTATCGCGGTCGGAGGGCACGTTCGCGGGGGCGTCGGGGGGCGGCTCGTCCGTATTCGCCGCTTCGGGCGCCTCCATGTCGTCTGCCGTCGATGCGTCGTCCTTGGCGACGGAACCCGGGACCGGTGCGTCGGAAGATCCCTCAGGGGAAGCCGCCTCGTCCCCTGTCGAAGACGGCTCGGGGAGTGCCACGTCGGCATCCAATGCGGTCTCCACCGCCTCGCAAAGGGCGGCGACGGTTTGTTCGAGGCGGTCCAGGCGCGCTTCGATCTGGTCGAGGCGAGCGTCGGCGGGCGACTCATCCGAAGACATGAGGTAGACGCGTCCCGTTCGAGAAAAGCGACGGAGGAAAGAGGCAGCTTTGCGAATCGAACGACCGCCGCGGAGACCGAGATGGGAGAGCAACGACCTCGCTGCCATGATACACTCCGGCCTCTCCGGACGAACGCTCCTTGAGAAAAGCCAACACGCGCTGTCCCGGAAGCTGTTCGGCATGCCCCGTCAGGAGCTCCCGTCCACGCTGTAGATTGTGGTCTCGGGGCGGAAGGCAAACCACGCGAACGAGAAATAGTTACCGTGGGCAATGCGCTTCAGCTGAGAGCCCTTGAGCGGACCCTTCACGGCGCGACCCGTCACGGTCCACGTGCTTCCAGTATTCTCGTCCTTGAAGCGACCGTCGCCGTCGTAGATAAACGTTAACGTTTGGCCGTCCACCGTTCGGCTGAACACGCCGGTCGAGCCGTCCTCTTTCGAGTTGGCGATCCGACGCGCGTCGAGGGCCGAGACGGCGCCCGGTGCGTGAAAGACCGCGAGGGTACGGTCCCCCACCGTATCGTGGATGACGCGTTTCTCCGTCGTCACGGAGTGGGGATAGGCCTTGTGCGTGCCGTCCAGGCTGACTGTAATCACCTTTTCCTTCGGGGGCAGCCGGTCGTCGGTGGGGCCGTCGTACAGGAAGGGCGACTCGTCGACGTTGTCGTAGCCGGCGTACGGGTTCTGGCCGTAGGGGCGGTTGTAGCCGGTGTTGCGCGAGAGCACGTCGGCGTCCGGGAAGTTTTCTGCAAACTGCTGAAAGGAGATCAGCTGGGAGGGAATGACCTCCAGCGTCTGACCGGCGAGATCCCCAACGACGGCGTCGCCGGTCAGTTGCTGCCACAGCGTTTCCGTCTTCCGGTCGTACATCACGAGGTCGGAGTGCCGGAGTAGGCCCGAGACCCCGAATGTGACGGGCTCGCCGTCGAGCGTGCGCCGGAAGGCAACGGAGCTGTAACAGAGGGGACAGAAGGTGACGGCAACGGGGGTGTCCCCAATCCTGTCGTTGACGATCTCGTGGTGGGTGAGGATTTGAAGCGGGTAGCCCCTCACGGCGCCGTCGCGCTCAATCACGATGATAGGCTCTTTTGGGTCGATCCAGTCGCGGGCCGATGCGACGGAGACGAATGACGGATCATCGATGGACGGAATGCCGTCTTTCGGCGGGCCGCCCGAGCGGAGCGTTGACAGGTCGATTGTGGACTGCGAATAATCGGTCTCGAACTGACGGAGCTCTTCCGGGGCGTCCGGCGGGGGGGCGGGTTGGGCGTGGGCACGAAGTCCCTCACTCAGTCCCAAAAGTCCTACGAAGAGCACGAACATCCATCTGGAGAGCGGAGCATTCATGTACACGGGGCGGCTGGGAAGGAGAGAGACGTACAACAAGACGCGTGGGCATTAGGGAATACTGGGGGACAAGCGTTACGGCATGGGAAAAGACCTCCGAGGGGGACCGCTATCGGGGAGCGGTGGACGCAGTAGGTTTCTGGGCGGAATCAAGTGTAACAAAGCCCCCCGGTTCGAAGTATACTAATCCGCACAGCCTGCGTCCTTTTTTCACGACGAACCGTCGTTATGTCTGCTTGGTCCCGATTGAAACGCCTCTTGAACGCGCTCTTCGGCGGTGCCCTGACCGCGATGGAGGATCCGCGCACGATTCTGGAGCAAAACATCCGGGAGTTGAACGATCAGGTGCCGGAGATGAACGAGAACATCGCCACGGTGAAGGCGAACATGATCATGCTCCAGAAGGAGCTGGACCAGTCCGAAGACCGAGTCAAACAATTGTCCAGCCGCATCCGGACGGCCATCCAGTCCGACCGGGACGACATCGCCAAGAAGTACGCGATGCGATTGGAGGACGCGAAGGAGACGCTGGAGCGGACCCGAGAGCAACTGGAGAACGCGGAGCGAGCCTACGAGAAGGCGCTTGAGGTCAAAAAGGCGTTCATGCGTGAGAAGGAGCAGAAGATTCAGGAGGCAAAGGATGCGCTACGCCAGCATGAGCGGTCGCAGTGGCAGGCTGAGATTGCGGACACGATGGAGCAGTTCGAGGTGGCGGGGCTTGACCAGACACACGACGAGATGGTCAATCGCCTCAACGAGGAGGCGGCGAAGAACGAAGCGCGTATGGAAATGGCCCTCGATTCGGTCGACAGCGAGGCGCTGCAGATTGAAGAGGACGCCGAGGAGCTTCGGGCCGAAGAGGTGGTCAACCAGTTTAAGGCCGAGATGGATGCGGGGGCGGAGTCTGAGGCGAAGGGCGAGTTGGAGGCGCCTGCGGAGGAGAAACGAGACCCGTCTACCGGGACAACCGACAAGCAAGAGACGACGTCGGGGTGAGGAGCGAGCACAGAGGTTTTTGGGTCGCGAGTTTGGGGATATGAGGGTGGAAGGTCGGAGTTGAGGGCCGCTGATCGAGGACGCGTATTTCTGTTCTTCTCAGTATGAGGGATGTGATGAACGACACGACGGCGGCGCTCTTGCACCCGGCGAACCTGGTGTTCCTACTCGTCGTGGCCGTTGCGGGCGTCGGAGCGAGCTTCTGGCCCTTCCCGCCCGCTGGACTAACAGAGGTGCTATGGGGCATCGGCCTCGGGCTGGAGGCCGCGTACCTCGGCGTCGCACCGCGGATCGGCCGATTTCTGCGCCCCGTGCGCACGCGCGGCCAACGAGAAGAACAGGGACGTCCCACACGGCGCGATCTGTATCAATCTCTTCCCCGCCGCAGCCGACAGCGTTATTATCGCCTGCGCACGCTCAAGGCCGACATTCGGACCCACTACGCGCAACCCAGCGATGCCTCGCGGGGCCTGATCGACGCGCACCTCGACAGGCTGGATCGTCTGCTCCGCTCGTATCTCGAGCTCTTGTGGCGGCGCGAGCAGTATCGGGTCCTGACCGAGCGGACCTCCACGGCTCGCCTCCGGGAGGCTGTCGAGACGCTCGACACGGACATGGAGGACGACGCGGAGCGGGTGCAATCGGTCAAGCAGCGGCGGCGGACCGTGCTGAAGAAGCGGCTGGAGCGCCTCCGAACCATTCGCGAGCACCTGGAAGTGGTGGGGGCGCAGTTGGGGACGATCGAGGACGCCGTGAAGTACATTCACGAGCAGTCGTGGACCCTCCAGGACCCGGAAGAGGGAACGACGCAGCTGGAGACGCTACTGGAAGAGGTCGACGAGACACAGCGGTCAATCCGCGACGTAGAACGTCTGCTCTCGGCGGAAACGGGGACAATCGACGACGACCTCGCAGCGCTGGATCGGGAGCTTCGGGCTGCAACCGGAGAGGCTTCGGACCAGCCCGACGAGCAGGCATCGGAGGGAGCTGCGGCGTCCCGCGCGCCGGAATGAGACGCTATTCTGACGCGTCGGACGCTTCGTTGTTCGAGCCGACGGGCGGCGCTCCACGTCGGCCGTAGGCGAGCACCAGCTTGAGGTGGGCCACCGTTGGGCCGACGAGGTCAAGCGACGCGAGCCGCTCCTGAGGCGTCTCCGGCAGTTTCGGGGGACTCACGCGCCCCATCCACAGCTCCATTTTGTCGCCGAGCGCGTGCGGCCCGGGGAATTGCCTCTCGGGCAGATGCGCGGTGTAAAACTCGCGCTTTCGTTGCAGCCGCTCGTGCACCTCATCGGCCATCTGTGAAAGGTCGGGGTCGTCGTCCGCCACCATGGCCTTGCCGATCAGGTAGTCGCGGTATGTGAACGGAAGGGCGAGGAGCGTTTCCGTGATTGTGGGAGCGTGGTCGGGCTCCTCCTCTAGGCCTACCTCGGCAGCACGGGCGGTGGCGGTGGCGACGAGGGTGAGCGTCTCCTCCGCGACCAGTTCCGGGTCCGTCTCCTCCATGTTGCCGATGCTTTCCAAAACCGCGTGCGTGAGGTCCTGCGTGAGGCCCAGGGCCCCGACGGTTGTGAAAGCGGTGAAGCCGGCAACCCGATCGAGGGAGTCCGTAACGGCGTCCGGAAGGCTCATGCTGAGGAGGAACGGCGGGGGAGAAAGGACAGGCGTCACACACAAGGGGCCTTGCGCAGGGCCAAGGCGAGCACAGCCGGACGCTAATTCTTCGACGGCGTCGGTGTGGACTCGTCAGCGGGCACCTCGCTCTTCCAGTTGCCACTCTGGCCACCCGTCTTGGCTCGCAAATGGACATCGCCAATCCGGATGTCCTTCGTGACGGATTTGCACATGTCGTAGACGGTAAGGGCAGCGACCGACACGGCCGTGAGGGCCTCCATTTCCACCCCTGTTACGCCGAAGGACTTCGTGAACGCCCGGACGTCGATGGCCTGCGCCTCTTCGCTGAGGGTGAGGTCCACCTCCACCCCGTTGATCGTTACATCGTGGCACAGGGGAATGAGCTTGTCGGTTTGCTTCGCACCCATGATGCCAGCAATCTGGGCCGTGGTCAGAACGTCCCCCTTGCTGACGTCATGGTCGCGCACGCGACGGAATGCCTCCTCGCCCAGGTGCACGCGGCCAAAGGCAACGGCGGTGCGGGGCGAGTCTGACTGTTCAGACACGTCGGCCATCCGAACGCCGCCGCTGCGGTCAACGGGGGTAAGCGTAGAAGAGTCAGCCATGGTCGAAGCGGAAACCGTGGAAAAAAGTGATGTCGGACGGCGACCGTCGAGGCCAGGCGCTTGCCTGGGCACTGGCAGCCATACACCGTCCCTTCGAATCGGAAGGGGTGGTGTTGGTTTCGAAGGCGAGGGGCCGGGGGTCCACAATCACGCCATCGTTTCGGACAGGGGAGGTCATTCCGGCGTTCCTTTGCCCGGAAACCCTTCAAGGATCGCGCCAATCCGAGGGAACGGTTCTACCGGCCTGGAAGAGCCGCCGGAGCGCACGACCCGGCGGCCGTCCCTTAGAGGGGACGACGGCGCTCGGCGGTGGGGCATCTGCGGTTTCGGAGGAGGGGAGAGATCCACCGCACTAGATCGCCCCCTGGCAGAAGCGGAGGGTGTAACGTATTATCCAACTCGTGAAGGTGTGCGTGAGCATTGATGAACCCCGGAACGATTACGGGTTCCCCCGCGTCGGCAATGTGTCCATCAGTACAGGTGAACTATTCCTCTACCTTTAATTTTGCCCGTAAGGAAGGGGCTACCTTGGCGCTGTCGCCCCTGTGCATCATGCTTGTGCACTGCGGCATGCCCGTGCATTATGGTTGTGTAGGCGGTCGTGTTGAGGCCGGTGGCCGAAACGAAATACCCTCCGTTCCGCCTCCCAAGGTTGGGAAGAATGCTACTTGTACCTGTGCTTTCACATACGAACGTGTGGGGGGAAGCATTGCGGAGTTTGGGGAATCGTAAACGTGAAGAAGTGGTGAGTGAAAGCGCTTCAAGCCGAGGGTTGGTTTGATAGTAACGGGCGATTCATTGAAATAATGGGGTCCCAGCTCTGGCAAAACGGAAAGACCCTTGCTCGGAGCAGGTTTTTCCCCAGCAGCGCAAATTATATTCTGTCGAGGCGTAACCAACGCGACTATGGGCCACTCCCCGCAATCATCCTCACAGCTGAGCCCCTCGAACGACGCCGCGCTCGGACCCCGACGAGATCGGTCCAACTGCGGTGTCGGGGTGCTCATGGATCTGGATGGCACGAAGAGCCACTCGATGATCGAGGAGGCCCTCGGCGTGCTAGACAACCTCGACCACCGCGGGGCGCGCGGGGCGGAGGAAAACACCGGCGATGGGGCGGGTATCCTTATCCAGAAGCCCCACGCGCTATTCACAGACGTGGTATCGGGGCTGGGGGACTTCGATTCGTACGGAGTCGGGCAGTTTTTCATGCCGCCCGACCGGGACGCACAGGTCGAGCTCCGCGAATTCATCGAGGAGCGCGTTGAGGAGGAGGGCTTTCGCGTTATCGCATGGCGGGACGTGCCGACGGAGGCGTCGGGCCTCGGCCCGTCGGCGCAGGCTATGGAGCCGGACGTGTGGCAACTGTTTGTGGAGCCGTCGGAGTCGATGGATCCGGAGACGCTGGATGCGCAGCTCTACATTCTCCGGCGCCTCATCGAAAACAGTGTCGCTGCGTGCGATCTCCCGGACAGCGAGATTTTTTACGTGTGTTCCCTCGACCGGCGGAAGATCGTCTACAAGGGACTGCTCACGAACGCGCAGGTGCGCGGCTACTATCCCGACCTGTCGGACCGACGCGTCGAGTCGAGCCTTGCGCTCGTGCACTCCCGGTTCTCGACCAACACGCTGGGCTCGTGGCGGCTGGCGCACCCGTACCGCACGATTGTTCACAACGGAGAAGTCAACACGCTCCGGGGAAACTTCAACTGGATGCGTGCGCGCGAAGAAAACTTGAAGAGTGAGCTTTTCGGAGACGAGTTGGAACGCATCCGTCCGGTTACCACGGAGGCGCAGAGCGACACCGCGGTGCTCGACAACGTGCTCGAACTGCTGGTCGAGAGCGGGCGGTCGCTGCCGCACGCGCTTCGGATGCTGATTCCGGAGGCCTGGGGCAAGAATCCGGACATCGATCCTGAGCGCCGGGCCTGGTACGACTATCACTCCACCCTCATCGAGCCGTGGGACGGGCCGCTGCTGGTGGCCTTCACCGACGGCTACAGCGTGGGTGCGGTGCTGGACCGCAACGGCTTGCGTCCCTGCCGCTACTGGGTGACCCACGACAATCGCCTCGTGATGGCCAGTGAGGCCGGCGTGGTGGACCTCCCGCCTGAGAGAGTGGCGCGCAAGGAACGGCTCCAGCCCGGACAGCTCTTCCTGGCCGACGCCGAGGAGGGCCGCATTGTGCCGGAGGACGAGGTGTTCAACCGCCTCACGGACGAGAAGTACGAGCAGTGGCTTGACGAGCAGCGCGTTCGGCTGCGCACCCTCATGTCCACCGACACGGAGCGGGGCGACCTCATCCCCGACGTGGACCTCCACCTCAACGGCGATCCGCACGCGCTGTCCCGACGGCAAAAGTCGTTCGGCTACTCACGGGAGCACGTGCGTCGGCTCATGCAGCCGATGGTTGAAGACGGAAAGGATCCGGTGGGGGCGATGGGCAACGACACACCGCCCGCCGTGCTCTCCGACCATAACAAGACGCTCTTTACGTACTTTAAGCAGCTATTCGCGCAGGTCTCCAACCCTCCTCTCGACTATATCCGGGAGGAACTGGTGACCTCGCTCGAAAGCCACATCGGCAGCAAGGAGAATCTGCTTTCCGAGGGGCCGGAACACTGCCGACAATTGCACCTGGAGTCGCCGATTCTGAGCGATGCCGAGTTCGATGCTATTCGCGACATCGACGTGAACGGCATCCGGTCGGCGACGATCGACACGACCTTCGACCCGGAGACGAAGATGGCGGACGCTGTGGAGCGGGTCGAGCGTGATGCCGAGCAGGCCATCGAGAACGGCGCTGAGATCATCATCTTGTCGGACCGCGCGGCTGAGGCCGAACGTCTCGCGATTCCGAGTCTGCTGGTCACCGGGGCCGTCCATCATGGATTGATCCGGTCCGGACTCCGGACCGACGCTGCGTTGGTGCTGGAAAGCGGGCAGCCCTGCGCGGTGCATCACTTCTGCACGGCGATCGGCTACGGCGCCGATGCCGTGCACCCGTACCTCGCCTACGCGACGGTGCGCGACCTCGCTGGTCGGAGCGACGAGACGGCCGACGCGGCCATCGCCATCGAGCGCTACATCGGCGCTATCGAGCAGGGCCTGCTGAAGGTGATGGCCAAGATGGGCATCTCCACGCTCGAAAGCTACAAGGGGGCCCAGGTCTTCGAGGCCGTGGGGCTCAACTCCGAGTTCGTGGAGAGCTACTTCTTCGGCACGACCTCTCGGATTGAGGGCGTTGGCATCGAGGAGCTGGAGCAGGACGTGCGCGAGCGGCACGAGAACGCGTTCGACGCGGACATTCCGGGCAGTACGGAGCTTGAGACCGGCGGCGAGCTCTACTGGCGCCGCGACGGCGAACACCACCAGTGGAACCCGCAGACGCTCGGCAAGCTGCAACATGCCGTGCGCGTGAACGAGCGGGCGGCCTACGACGAGTTTGCGACGCTTCTCAACGATCAGTCGCGCAAACACCAGACGCTGCGCGGCCTGATGGAGTTCGATACCGACGCCGACGACGCCATTCCCGTCAGTGAAGTGGAGCCGGTCGAAAGCATCGTCCAGCGCTTCTTCACGTCGTCGATGTCGCTCGGCTCGCTGAGCCCGGAGGCCCACGAGACGCTCGCGGTGGCCATGAACCGCCTCGGCGGAAAGGGCAGTACGGGCGAAGGGGGCGAGCAGGTCGGTCGCTTTAACACGGAGGGCGAGTGTTCGATCAAGCAGGTGGCCAGCGGTCGCTTCGGGGTGACGAGCACCTACCTCAAGAACGCCGACCACATCGAGATTAAGATGGCGCAGGGGTCGAAGCCCGGCGAGGGGGGGCACCTGCCCGGCCAGAAGGTCAACTCGCTCATTGCTGAGACCCGGTACACCACGCCGGGCGTGTCGTTGATCTCACCGCCGCCGCACCACGACATCTACTCGATTGAGGACCTGGCGCAGCTGATCCACGACCTGAAAAGCGCCAACCCGGATGCCGACGTGCACGTGAAGCTCGTGGCGGCGGCCGGCATCGGCGTCATCGCGGCGGGGGTGGCGAAGGCCAAGGCCGACGCGGTACTTATCAGCGGCGAGTCCGGCGGAACCGGCGCGTCCCCGAAGACCTCGATCAAGTCGGCGGGACTGCCCTGGGAACTGGGGGTCACGGAGGCGCAACAGGTGTTGCTGGAGAATAACCTTCGCTCCCGCATCCGCGTCCGGGTGGACGGCGGCATGAAGACGGGGCGCGACGTGGCCGTGGCGGCTCTCATGGGAGCCGAGGAGTACGGCTTCGGCACTGCGGCACTGGTGACACTCGGATGCATCATGCTCCGCAAGTGCCACTGCAACACCTGCTCGGTCGGCATCGCCACGCAGGATCCGGACCTGCGGGAGAAGTTCGTGGGTGAGCCGGAGCACGTGATGAACTACATGCGCTTCATTGCTCAGGAGCTGCGTGAGATCATGGCGGACCTTGGATTCCGCACGGTCGATGCAATGATTGGCCGCACTGACAAGCTGCGTCAGGTGGAGACCGAGCACAGAAAGGCGAGTCGCCTGGATCTGAGTCCACTGCTTCGTCGCCCGGACAGCGAAGACGACTCCTACAAGACGCGCGAGCAGAATCACAAGCTCGACGAGAAGCTCGACTTTACCCTGATTGAAGAGGCCCAGCCGGCCCTGGAGAACCAGACGCCGGTGCGCCTCGACCACGACATCCGCAACCGGGACCGCACCGTGGGGGCGACCCTTAGCTCGGAGGTCACCGGCCGCTACGGTCCCGAAGGGCTGCCCGACGACACGATCCACGTTGATTTCGACGGCGTAGCGGGGCAGAGCTTCGGGGCGTTTCTCGCAACAGGCGTCACGCTCGACCTCAACGGCGAAGCCAACGACTACGTCGGTAAGGGCCTCTCCGGCGGACACATCATCGTGAAAACACCCGGGTCTGCCGGGTACGTGGCCGATGAGAACATGATTATCGGCAACGTGGCCCTGTACGGGGCGACGCGCGGCGAGGCCTACTTCAACGGCCAGGCCGGCGAGCGCTTTGCGGTTCGCAACTCCGGTGTGCACACGGTGGTCGAGGGCGTCGGCGATCACGGCTGCGAGTACATGACCGGTGGTGTGGTCGTCGTGCTCGGCGACACCGGGCGCAACTTCGGCGCGGGCATGAGCGGCGGCGAAGCTTACGTGCTCGACGAAGAGGGCACCTTCGACGAGAAGGTGAACCGCGGCATGGTACGCGTCGAAGACCTCACCGGCGACCGGGACCGTCGCGTCGTCCGTCGCCTCGTGGAGACGCATCTCCATCACACCGGAAGCGAGAAGGCCCAGCGGGTGCTGGACCACTGGGACGAGGTCGTCGGTCAGTTCCGAAAGGTGATGCCGGAGGCGTTTGCTAAACAGATTGAGGAGCACCTGCAGCAGGGGGAGGACATTCGTCCGGATATCCTTCCGGATCCGGAAGAACGGATGCCCGTGGCGGCCTAGCGGCCTCAGCGTCCGGGCCTCCGGCCCGTTGACCCCGACACTCCTGATTTGCCCCCAACCGACCCTCGGTTTTCTATGCCTCGCGAACATCATCCTGACGGCTATCTGAAGCACCAGCGCGACTCGATCGGCAAGCGTGATCCGAGTGAGCGTGCGGAAGACTACAGTGAAATCTGGAAGCCGGACTGGGACCCCGAACACCTTAAGGACCAGGGCGAGCGCTGCGTTGACTGCGGTGTCCCGACCTGCATGAGCGGGTGTCCCATCGGTAACCGCATCCCGGAGTGGAACGACCTCGTGCATAAAGAGGACTGGAAAGAAGCCCTTGAACAGTTGCACGCGACGAACAACTTTCCCGAGTTTACGGGCTACACCTGCCCGGCGCCCTGCGAGGATGCGTGCGTGCTGTCCTACAACGACGACCCGGTTACGATCAAAAGCATCGAGCGGGCCATCGTGGACAAGGGCTGGAAGGAAGGCTGGATCAAGCCGGAGCCGCCGGCCGAACGCACCGACCACAGTGTCGCCATCATTGGGAGTGGACCGGCCGGCCTCGCCGCCGCCCAACAGCTCAACCGGGCCGGACACCACGTTACCGTTTACGAGCGGGATGATGAAATCGGGGGCCTCATGATGTACGGCATCCCCGACTTCAAATTTGCGAAGAAGCGAGTCGAGCAACGCGTCGACCAGCTCCGGAAAGAGGGCATCTCGTTTGAGACGAACGCCGAGGTTGGGGCCGACGTATCGGCGGAACAACTCCGCGAGCAGTACGACGCGTCCTGTCTTGCCATCGGGGCGCAGAAGCACCGTGAGCTGCCGGTGCCCGGAACGGATCTCGACGGGGTGATGCCGGCAATGGACTTTCTGCCGCAGGAAAACCGACGGCAGAACGGCAAGGCTGTTGATCACGGCGTGACCGCAGGGGGGAAAAATGTTGTGGTCGTTGGGGGAGGGAGCACAGGGTCGGACTGTGTGGCGACCTCCCACCGGCAGGGAGCCAAGCAGGTCGTTCAGATCGGCATCAACGAGAAGCCCCCTTCCGAACGACCGGATCACAACCCATGGCCCGAGGCAGCGCAGGTGTACAAGAAGACCTACGCGCAGGAAGAAGGGGCCGCGGAAGAGTTTGCCATTAACACCACGGAGCTCGCTGATCTCGATGGGGACGGCCACGTCGATGAGCTCCGGGCCGAGAAGGTGAACTGGACCTACGAGAACGGAAACCGGGTCGACAAGACGGTCGTCGACGACAACTTTTGCATCCCGGCCGACCTCGTGCTGATTGCCATCGGCTTCACGGGGCCGGAGAGCAATCCCTTCGGCTCGCTCGGTGTGCAGATCGCCGACGACGGCACGTTTGCCACGGACGATCGCCTCATGACGGACGCAGAGGGTGTATTCGCCGCGGGCGATGCGCGGATGGGGGCATCCCTCGTGGTCTGGGCCATCGGAGAGGGACGCGACGCGGCCCGGCACATCGACCGGTACCTCATGGGCGAGTCCAAGCTCCCGGCCAGTCTGCAAACGCAGAACGAGCCCCTTGCCTTCAAGTAGGGAGGCATTCTGGGGGCTCCATCGGCACAAGAGCGGATGGCCGAAGCCACTTCTGGACCGGTGATCTTGCGACTTACGGCTCTCCTGGTGCCCCAAAGGATTAGCTGGGTCCCCCACCGTTCGTCTACCGGGGGCTCTTCTGTACGCGGTGTTCGGTCGGAGCGCGTTGCTCCAGCGAGCGATCCCTCTCTTTTCGATTTGGCAGTCCGTTTCCCTCTTGCGGCCAGGAGTTCGTTTTTGTTCGAGGGATCCTTCTTCTCTTGGTCGTGGGTTCTGGTGGTGGGGGCCGGTTCGTTGTCGGATGCTGGTGCCTAGTGCAGCTTCAACTGGTCCGTTGTGCAATCGAGCTTTGGACGGACCTCGTCCGTCCATACCTCAAGCTGGAGCTTGGAGCAATAGCAAACTGCTTTCCCCAAAAGATCGTTTGAAGCTGCACTAGGTCCCGCTCGGCGACTCCGGAGGGAACCTCCGTCACCGATCTGGAGGCCGATGGTCAAACCGAGACCACGATTGCGTACGCAAAGGCCTGCGGGGCAACCAACGGTTCGCGTCCGCTGAAGGTATTGCTGATGGACGGGGGGCAAAAGTATGCGCTTTGGGGAGAGCCCCTCCCTGCTGTACCGACGAGTGCAATCTGGTTTCGGTTTGATCGAGAGGAGCGTACCGTCAATCAGGCCGAGTTGGACACTTTCATGAGGATCACCTGTACGACGGGCGCCGCAAGAACGAGAGGACTAACTTCTCAGCCCGATGGGTTTTGGGGCTGTGACATCTCCGGATGACATCGAAGCTATCCCTCGGCGCGCTGCTCCACCCATAAGGTCACGGGCCCGTCGTTGGTGAGGTGCACGTCCATCATGGCGCCGAACTCACCGGTCGGAACTTCTTTTCCGAGTTCGGCTTCGAGCCGGTCGACGAAGTGCTCGCAGAGGCGCTCGGCAGGGCTGGGCGGGGCGGCCTCATCGAAGGAGGGGCGGTTGCCGCGGGTCACATCCCCGTAGAGGGTAAACTGCGGCACGACCAGGGCGTCGCCCCCGGTGTCGAGAAGAGACTCGTCCATCTTGCCGTCGGCGTCGGGGAAGACGCGGAGGTGGGCGCACTTCGAGGCGCACCACTCGCTCTCAGTCTCCGTGTCGTCCTCGTGGATGCCGAGCAGGACGAGCAGGCCGTCGTCGATGGCTCCGGCAGTCGTGCCGTCGATGTCAACGGAGGCCTCGGAGACGCGTTGAACCAGAGCAACCATGGAAGTGCCGAGTTGCGAATTTCGAGGGTCGACTTGGAAAGAGTTCTCAGAGTGAGGCAGGCCGGAATTTAGACGTCGAAATCCGTCACTCCTCACTCAGAAATTGACGGAGGGTGTCGAGGGCCTTGCGGCGGTGGCTGATCTCGTTTTTGGCCTCGGGGGGCATTTCCGCAAACGTGGTGTCGTGTCCCTCCGGCTGAAAGAGCGGATCGTAGCCGAAGCCCTGATCGCCGCGGGGGCCGGTGGTGATGGTGCCGGGACAGATCCCCTCGAACGTATGTGTGCTACCGTCAGCATCGATGAGGGCCACGACGGTTCGGAAGCGGGCCCGGCGGTCGTCGACGCCGTCGAGTACTTCCAGGAGACGTTTTTTGTTATCGTTGGGGGTGGCGCCGGGGCCGGCGAAGCGGGCCGTATGCACGCCGGGGCGCCCGTCGAGTGCGGCCACCTCCAGGCCGGTATCGTCGGCCAGGGCAGGGAGGCTGGTGTGCTCGTGGAAGGCATGGGCTTTCTTTTCGGCGTTTCCCGCGAGGGTGCTGGCATCTTCGACCACGTCGGGGGGGACGTCCAGGTCGTGCGACGGCACGAGGTCGATCGATAGGTCGGAGAGCAGGGCCTCCAGCTCCTCGATCTTTCCGGGATTTCCGGTGCCGAGGACCAGACGGTGGAGTGAGGACATGGGGAACAAGGGTGGGTTTGCAGAGCGCGACGGATGCCAACAGGACAGTCGTACGATCCGTTTCCAGTTAGTGCCGTTTCCGGTTATGAAAAGGGGGCAGGCAGGAAAGCGGCTGTCAGAGGCGGTGCGGTGTCGAGGGACGTCCTACGGGGACACCCGTCGAAGAAACATGCCGTCCCCCACTCAGTTGCGTCCGTCCCGTCGACATCCAGTCGGCGTATTCACCCATTGTACTTCTGAAACCAGACTCCCTAAGGAGGGATCCACGTTGGCTGTAGGTGTAAAGGTTCGAAACAACGAGTCCATTGATCGTGCACTCAAACGCTTCCGACGGCAGGTGAACCGGAGTCGCGTTCTCCGGGAGTACCGTCAGAACATGGCGTACATGAAGCCGTCGGAGGAGAAACGGCTCAAGAAAAAGAAGGCGCGGCGGCGTCGTCACCGTGAGCGAAAGCGGGGCGATAATCGCAAGCGCCGGTAGCGCCATTGAGCCGCGCGGTCCGCTTCGGCGGACCCGCCACCCTTGTGCCGATCTGAGTTTGGGGCGGTCCCTCACGGGGCCGTCCTTTTTTGTTGGGTCTTTTCCCATTGGACATCATTTAGGGGAAAAGTCGATACGGCACTTCCACGAAAGACAGCTGCTCTGGATCAAAGTCGGCCGTATTGCGGGTGGACAGCGAGAGGTTGTGATGTCGGGCAACAGCGGCCTGTAAGGCATCGGGAAGAGCTCATCCATGGTATCGACGTAGGTTTTTGCCGCCGTCAGCATCGTCTTCCGTGAGAGGGGGCACTCGTCATGCCCGAATAGCGCCTTCGCTTTCGCGCGAGTCGAGCGAGAGGACCCCCAAGCACTTCAGCTCGCGTCACGACGGGTACAGCAACACGGTTGTGAGTAGATCGGAGATCCTCGGTCGCCCCGTCGATCCCATCGAGGTGGTCAATGAGAATCACCGAGTCCGGCAGAATGGAGGTAGCCGTAGAGGTCCACGAATCCGTGACGGTCTTTTTGGAGAGGCCCCGGACTGGGTTGGAAGACATCGCTCTGGGGAACGTCAGAAGTACGCGCGGGAGGGACGACCTACACGTCGATCGCGTCGCGCACGAGGAGCTCCTGCTCGCGGTCGTGCACCTTGGCGGAGCCGGTGGCCGGACTGGCGCTGGATGGACGGCCCACGTACTGAATCCTGTGCTCGCAGTGGCCGTGCACATCGTCCAGCAGGCTGTCGAGGCGCGATTCGACGAAGGTCCAGGCCCCCATATTTCGAGGTTCCTCCTGTACCCACACCGTCTCGTCGACGTCGGCGTAGCGCTCCAGTTCAGCTTTGAGCTCCGCCTCCGGGAGGGGGTAGAACTGCTCCAGTCGCGTGATTGCGATCTCGTCGCGCCGGTCGCCGTCCTCCAGCGCCGTGACGAGGTCGTAGTACACCTTGCCGCTGCAGAGAATGTGGCGCGTGGTGTCGGCCGGATCGGTCTCGGCCGGGATGACCTCCTCCACACCGCCGTCCACAAGCTCCTGCGGCGTCGACACGCACTTCGGATGCCGCAGGAGACTCTTCGGGGTCATGATGACGAGCGGCTTGTTCACGTCGCGCTTCACCTGTCGGCGCAGGGCGTGGAAGTAATTGGCCGGCGTCGAGAAGCTGGCGACAACCATGTTCCGCTCGGCGCAGAGCTGCAGGAATCGTTCCAGGCGGGCGGAGGAGTGCTCCGGGCCTTGTCCCTCGTAGGCGTGCGGCAGCAGCGCCACGAGGCTGGAGGTCTGTCCCCACTTCTGCTCGGCGGCACTCAGGAACTGGTCCCACACGATCTGCGCGCCGTTGGCGAAGTCGCCGAACTGAGCCTCCCAGCAGACCAGCGCGCTGGCGTCCATCACCGAGTAGCCGTACTCGAAGCCCGCGACGGCGTACTCTGAGAGCAGACTGTCATAGATGAGGAGCCGGGCCTGGTCGTTGGTCAGGTTGTTGAGGGGCGTGTACTCGTCGCCGGCCTCCTGGTCGATGAGCACGGCGTGCCGCTGGCTGAAGGTGGCGCGCCGCGAGTCCTGCCCGCTGAGGCGCACCCGCGTGCCCTCCTGCAGCAACGAGCCGAACGCCATGGTCTCGGCAAAGGCCCAGTCGATTCGCTTATCTTCGTAGAAGAGGTCATCACGCTTGTCGAACTGTCGCTTCAACTTGGGATGCACGTTGAAGTCGTCCGGCAGGTCGGTGAGGACCTCGACCACACGCTCCAGGTATTCGTACTCCGTGCCGGTGTCTACGCGTGGAAGGCGCGTGTCCTCCGTTCGGTGAACACGCTTTTCGAGAGCTTCGTCGGCATCCTTTTCCTCCAGGTCCTTCGTGCGGTCGAAGGCCTCCTGCAGGCGCCCTCTATAGTCGTCGAGCATCTGCTCGGCCTCGGCCGGCTCCACGTCGCCGCGCCGAAGCAGCATCTCGGTGTAGAGCTTTCGCGGGGACCGCTTCTCCTCAATCTTTTCGTAGAGCAGCGGCTGCGTGAAGGTGGGCTCGTCGCCCTCGTTGTGACCGTGGACGCGGTAGCACATCATGTCGATGACCACGTCCTTGTTGAACCGCTGTCTGTACTCGAACGCGAGGCGCGCGATGCGCACGCAGGCCTCGGGATTGTCGCCGTTGACGTGGAGGATCGGCGCCTCGATGGCGCGGGCCAAGTCGGTGGCATAGGTCGAACTGCGAGCGTCGCCCGGCGGCGTCGTAAAGCCGATCTGGTTATTAATGACCAGGTGGACGGTGCCGCCGGTGGTGTAGCCGCGGAGCTTACTGAGGTTGAGGGTCTCGGCCACTACGCCCTGGCCGGAGAACGCCGCGTCGCCGTGGATGAGAAAGGGCATCACGGCGTCGTGGTAGTCGTCCTCCGTGGCGTCTGGGTGCTTGTCGCGCAGCAGGTTCTGCTTGGCGCGCGACATGCCCTCGACCACCGGGTTCACCGCCTCCAGATGGCTCGGGTTCGAGGCCAGCGACAAGGTGATCTCATTGCCGTTGTCGGAGGTAAAGGTGCCGCTGGCCCCCAGGTGGTACTTCACGTCCCCGGAGCCCTGGGTGGTGTTCGGGTCGATGTTGCCCTCGAACTTGGAGAAGATTTCCTCATAGGGCTTGCCGATGATGTTGGCCAGCACGTTGAGGCGGCCGCGGTGGGCCATGCCCATCACCACGTCCTTCACCCCGTCGTCGGCGGCGTCGGAGAGGAGGCGGTCGATGATCGGGATCATCGTTGCCGCCCCTTCCAGTGAGAACCGCTTGTGACCGACGTACTTGGTGTGGAGGAAGCGCTCAAACGCCTCTGCCGCGTTGAGCTTCTGCATGATGTCTCGCCGCTCCTCCTCGGAGGGGGGATCAGCATCCCGCATCGGTTCGATGCGGTCCTGAATCCAGCACTTCTCCTCCGGATCCGAGAGATGCATGAAGGCCGTGCCCACCTTGCTGGTGTAGGCCTTCCGCAGGATCGACAGGATCTCGCGGAGCGGGAGCTTGTCCTCACCGCCCAGGCCGCCGGTGATGAACTCGCGGTCGAGGTCCCACACCGTGAGGCCGTAGGAGGCCGGATCGAGTTCTTCGTGGTACTCCCACTCGTAACCGAGCGGGTTGATGTCGGCCTGCAGGTGGCCCCGCACCCGGTAGGCCCGGATGAGTTGGAGGACGGCCGCCTGCTTCTGAGTCATGTCGAGCTCATCCTCCGAATCGTGCTGGCCGAGCTGGGGCGTTGAGTCGTGTGCCATGCGGTACGGCTGGTGCGGCACGCCCAGGCTGCCGAACAGCGTCTGGTAGAAGTCCACGCCGCCCGTCAGCAGGTCCTCGACGTGGTTGAGGAACGCCCCACTGGTTGCGCCCTGGATGACCCTGTGGTCGTAGGTGGAGGTGAGGGTCATGACCGGCGAGACGCCCGCCGTGCTGGCCACTTCGGGGTCGTAGCCGCGGTACTCGGGCGGATAGCCAATGGCGCCGGCGCCCACGATGACACCCTGGCCCGGCATCAGGCGCGCCACGCTCATCGAGGTTCCGATCATGCCGGGATTGGTAAGGGTAGCCGTCGTACCCTGGAAGTCCGACAGCTCCAGGTCGCCGCTCCGGGCGCGGGCGATGATGTCGTTGTAGACGCCTACGAATTCAGCGAAGCTCAGGCTGCCAGCGTTCTTTACGTTCGGCACCAGTAGCGTGCGCTCGCCGCGCCGCTCGATGTCGATGGCGAGGCCCAGGTTAACCTGGTCGGGCTTGACGTGCTGGGGCGTTCCCTCCCCATCCCGGCGGAAGGTGCTGTTCATGTCCGGGTACTTCTTGAGGCCCTGCACCAGCGCATAGCCGATGATGTGGGTGTAGGAGACCTTCTCGCCGCCGACCTGCTTCTGATAGTCGTTCAGCAGCGCCCGGTTTTCCTGGAGCAACTTCACCGGCATGGTGCGGGAGGAGGTGGCCGTCGGGATGCCGAGGCTGTCCTCCATGTTTTCTACTACCTTCGCCGACGGGCCGGTGAGGGCCTGGACCTCCACCTCATCCTCGTCGATCGAGGGGGCCGAGGCCGCCCGAATCGGGGGCGCCGCGCCGTCCCCGCGGGCCGGCTCGGAGGGAGCCTCCCGTGCGTCCGGCGGCGTCTCCGGACTCGGTTGCGTGGACGGGTCGGTCGACGGACGGGGGGGCTCTCCGTCCCCGGCAGTCTGTGATGCCGGAATGAAGGACGCGTCCGGATGGTAGTCCGCAAAGAACTCCCGCCAGCTTTCACTTACGCTGTCCGGGTCGTCCAGGTATTGCTTATAGAGTTCTTCAATGTAGCCCGTGTTAAATCCGAGGGAGCTCACAGTGGACCAGAGGGATTTGGTTGGAAAAACACGCAGCTGCCGCCGCGAACACACCGGAAGCACGGCGCAGAGGACAATACAAAGGCACCTATGCGTAACGGGGCATCTGCCGCGAGGGTTCAGGACCGGCCGGACCCGCATGCTGGCGAAGGAGACTCACGACGGTGCTCTGGAAACGCGCCCGATACGGACAGACGCAAGAGACTCAAAGATTCTTGTATGCGTCAGCAAAGTCAAAGAGAAAAGGTCAGTTTGGGTGAACAGCCGGAAAAGTTTCGTTCAGGTCGGCAGTGTCCACGAGCGAGCCGACGTCAAGAGCCGGGCAGGAGGAAGGATCGGGGCTGCTCAGCGAGCGGGTCCGTCCTCGGAGGAAGACGGAGCCATGGAGAGCGCTCAAAGAGTCGGAGACGACCGTGACGGCTCTCTGAGCGGGGACCGTGCATAAATTTCCTGGACCGAGTGCGGGGCGGGGCGGAGGACAGGCCGACGGGGTCGCACAGAAAGCCGCTGATGGGCAAATGCGGCGCGGAAACAGGCGTTGATGGGAGCCGTGAAGGGATGAAACTCATTACACGCCTCCATACATTGTCCTGACCGTTACTGCCGAAGGCTAGTTTCGGTCGAAAGGAGTGCATCCGGACACGCGCGCTGCGAGTCCCGTGCTGCATGAACCTCGCGAGCGCGATCCGGAGACCGAACGATCCACCAACAGCTTTTGAGCTTCATGCCCAGGGAGACGTTGCACGCCACTGATCTCGACACGCAGAGCATCAACACCATCCGATTCCTGTCGGCCGATGCCGTAGAGGCCGCTCAGAGCGGTCATCCGGGTACGCCTATGGGAATGGCCCCGGTGGCCTATGTGCTCTGGACCCAGCATCTGAAGCACAGCCCGGAGTGTCCGAAGTGGCCGAACCGGGATCGGTTCGTGCTCTCGGCGGGGCACGCGTCGATGTTGCTTTACAGCCTGCTGCACCTGTCGGGGTACGACCTGTCGCTGGAAGAGATCAAAAATTTCCGGCAGTGGGACAGTAAGACGCCGGGACACCCAGAGTTCGGAATTACGCCCGGTGTCGAAACGACGACCGGTCCCCTCGGGCAGGGCTTTGCCAATGGGGTCGGGATGGCACTCGCCGAGCGCATGCTGGCCGACGAGTTCAACACCGAAGAGCACTCGGTCGTCGATCACTATGTCTACAGCATCTGCTCGGACGGGGACCTCATGGAGGGCCTTTCCCACGAGGCAGCGTCGCTGGCCGGACATCTCGGCCTCGGGAAGCTCGTCTACCTGTACGACGCCAATGACATCACGATCGACGGTTCTACGGACCTGACCTTCACCGAGGACGTGCCGGCCCGATTCCGGGCGTACGACTGGCACGTGCAGGAGGTCGCCGACGCCAAGGATCTCGATGCCATCGACGCAGCCATTACGGCGGCCAAGGCCGAGACGAACCGCCCGTCGCTCATCCTTGTCAAGTCGCACATCGGGTACGGAAGTCCCAACAAGCAGGGCTCGGCGGACTCGCACGGCGCCCCGCTCGGGCCGGAAGAGCTCCGACTCTCGAAAGAGAATCTCGGGTGGCCCACCGATGAGTTGTTTCACGTGCCCGACGCGGTGGAGGAGCACATGCGAAAGGCCATCGCGAGCGGAGCCGAACAGAAGCGGCAGTGGGACGCCCGGATGGAGGCCTACGAACAGGACCATCCGGAGAAGGCGGCTCGATATCGAAACTGGCAGAATCTCGATCCGGCCGACGGATGGGAAGAGGTGCTGCCATCGTTCGAGGCGGGACAGGAGATGGCTACGCGGAAAGCCAGCGGCCTCACGCTCAACGAACTTGCGCCGAAGGTGGAGTATCTCATCGGCGGCTCGGCGGATCTCAGCGGATCGAACAAGACCAATATTCCGAACCGGAGTGATTTTCAGGCCGAGGTGCCGGAAGGGCGGTACCTGCGGTTCGGGGTGCGGGAGCACGCCATGGCTGCGGCCATGAACGGCATGGCCCTGCACGGCGGCTTTCAGCCGTACTGCGGCACCTTCCTAATCTTTAGCGACTACCTGCGCCCATCGCTTCGGCTGAGTGCCCTGATGAGTCAACCGGTCGTGTACGTGTTTACGCACGACTCGATCGGGATCGGGGAGGACGGGCCCACGCACCAGCCGGTCGAGCAACTGATGTCGGTGCGGTCGATTCCGAATCTGACGTTGCTCCGCCCGGCGGACGCCAATGAGGCCGTGGAGGCCTGGAAGGCGGCCATCGAGCGGACGGACGGCCCGACCGTTCTGGCCCTCACGCGGCAGACGCTGCCCGTGCTGGACCGCTCGGTGCTCGCCTCGCCGGAGGGCGTGCACCGGGGGGCCTACGCGATCCGGCCCGTAGACGGGACGCCGGATGTGCTTCTCATCGGGACGGGCAGCGAGGTGCAGTGTGCGCTCGACGCGGCGGAGACGCTCGCCGACGACGGCATTCAGGCGCAGGTGGTGAGCATGCCGTCGTGGGCGCTTTTTGCCGACCAGTCGGACGAGTACCAGCGCTCGGTCCTGCCGCCGGACGTGACGGCGCGGGTGTCGATCGAGGCCGGTGTGTCGTCCGGATGGGAGCGGTTCGTGGGCATGAACGGGGCGCGCATCGGGGTCGATCAATTTGGGTCCTCGGCGCCCGGCGAAGTCATGATGGAAAAGTACGGCTTCACGGCGGAGCGAGTTGTGGAGGCGACCCGGGATCAGGTGGAGCGGCACGGCTGAAGGAAGGCGCGTGGACGCAGTTTGGAGAACTGGTAGGGCGCCGCAGGATGGGGGACACGCCGGTGCGCCGAAGGACCCTGGGTGCGGACAGGTCCCGTCTCGTTCTTGGACGTGCCGCGTCACGGGTCCGTTTTGGAAGAGCATTCAGCGGGCGTGTCGTGGTTCAGAGCCAGCCCTCGTCGCGATACCAGTCGATTGTCGTGGCAACGCCCTGCGCGAGCGGCACGTTGGGGGTGTAGTCGAAGTCGTGCGCGGCCTTGTTGATCGTGCAGGCCGTACAGGCGTGGCGCAGCTCGCGCGCCTTATCGCGGTTGAGCGGCGGATAGGTGCCGGTGAGGGTGCCCCATCCTCCTGCGAGTATGCCGACGGCCCCAACGAGCAACGGCGGAATGGGCAGTGAGACGGCCCAGGTGTCGAGGGCGTCGGTGGCGGCCTGTTTGATTTCGTTCCAGGCGTAGGGGCGGTCGCTGCCGAGGAGATACGTTTCGCCGTTGGCAGACGGGGCAAGACTTGCATCGACGATGCCCGTTGCGAGGTCGTGGACGTGCACGAGACTCAGGGTGCGTTTCGAGCCGCTGCCGACGATGGGGCAGAAGTGGCGCTGGACGGCCCGGAAAAAGTCGAGGATGTCGTCGTCGCGCGGGCCGTACACGGCGGCGGGCCGGACGATCGTAATGGGAAGGGCGTTCCAGTAGGATTCCGTCATATTGTGGGCGTCGTGGAGGGCCTCCTCCATTTCGGCCTTGCTCCGTCCATATCGACTCACCGGCTGGAGCGGATGCTTCTCGGTCGCGATCGCCGCCTCGCATCGGCCCACAGCGGCCAAGCTGCTCGTGACGAGGACTCGCTCCAGATCCGGGGCTGCGTGCTTGACGGCCCCCATGAGGTTGAGCGTGCCCTGTACGTTGACCTCGTAGAACGGCTCCCAGTCCGGGGCGCGGGTGAGACCGGCGGTGTGGTAGACGTGCGTGACGCCGTCCAGGGCCGTCCACAGCGCCTCCACGTCCGACAGGTCGCCGCGTACGTACGTCACGTTGAGATCCGACAGCCACTTCGGGTCGGTGCGCACGAGGCAGCGGACCTCGCCGAACTCGCGCCGAAGCAGTTCTTCCACGAGATGGCTGCCGACGAAGCCGGTGCCGCCGGTGACGAAGGCAATTTGCTTCACGGGGGGAGGGCGTTCGGTGGCGAAGGGTGAGGGGCGAAGGGTGAGGGGCGAAGGGTGAGAGGCGAAGGGTGAGAGGCGAGAAGCGAGGGGCGAGCAGGGAGGGGAGCGACGGATGACGTTAAGAATTATGGAGGTGATGTGTCTGTGTTTACACGCTGGGCTCAGACACTTTCACGGGGCAACGTCATGGGACAGATCAACTCATTTCGGGAGTTGAAGGTGTATCAGAAATCGACTCAGCATGCGAAGTCGATTTACGAATGGTCTCTCCAGCTTCCAAAAGAGGAGCGGTACGGATTGTCGTCGCAGGTCCGTCGGTCGTCGCGAGCCGTCGGGGCGCTTATCGCCGAGGCGTGGGCACGTCGTCGGTACGAGGGAGCATTCACCGAGAAACTCACACAGGCACTTGCCGAAGCAAAAGAAACGCAGTCGTGGCTCGATCACGCACGTGCCTGCGGATACTTGGAAGACGAACAGTTTGCAGAGTTCGACGATGCCTGGGATCACGTGTGCGCAATGGTTCGGCGTATGATTCAGCGTGCCGACCGATTCTGCGACACCGCGTGATAGGAGGTGACGACCGTCTCGCCTTTCACCCTTCTCCCCTCGCCCCGTGCGCTGTGAGTCGAACCACATTCTCCACGTGCGGGGTGTGCGGAAACATATCGACCGGCTGCACGGCGTCGACCCGGTAGACGTCGCGCAGCCGCTCCAGGTCGCGCACCTGGGTCTGCGGGTTGCAGCTGACGTACACGAAGCGCTCGGGGGCGAGGTCCGCAATCTGGGCCACCACGTCCTTGTGCATACCAGCCCGGGGCGGATCGACGATAAGGGCGTCCGGCCGGCCGTGCGTCTCCACGAAGTCCGGCGTAAATAGCTCCTTCAGGTCGCCGCTCACGAAGGTGCAGTTGTCCACGTCGTTCATCTCGGCGTTCGTGCGGGCGTCTGCCACGGCGGCCTCCACCAGTTCGGCCCCGACGACCTCGTCGACGTGTTCGCTCATGAAGAGCGAGATGGTGCCGGTGCCACAGTACAGGTCGTACAGGCGGTCGGACGGCTGGACATCAGCAAAATCGCGAGCCACCTCGTAGAGCTGCTCGGCCTGCAGGGTGCTGGTCTGAAAGAACGAACCCGGACTGATCTCGAAGCGGTAATCGCCGATCTCGTCGTAGATGAGCCCGGGGCCGAAGATGACCTGCTCTTCCCCCTCCGGATTCTGCGACTTGCCGGTGTGATTGGTGTGGATGAACGTCGTGACCTCCGGGAAGTCCTCCTGAAGAAAGTCGGCAAACGCTGAGATCCGGTCCTCGGGGGCGCCGTGCGTGACGAGGTTCACCATGCAGTCGCCGGTCTGCTCACCGGTGCGGAGCACGAGGTGGCGCAGAAAGCCCTCGTGGTTGCGGATGTCCCACGGTTGCCACTCGTTCTCCTTCACGAAGTCCCGAATGCCGTTGACGAGGCGGACGCTGAGTTCGGAGTGCAGGTGGCATTCCTGCAGGTCGAGCACCTTGAAAAAGTTGCCGGGCACGTGCAGGCCGAGTGCGAAGTCCGTGTCGAAGTCCTTCTCGGTCTCAATCTCGTCGCGGGTGAGCCAGCGATCGGCGCTGAAGTCGAAGTCCATCTTGTTGCGGTAGAAGAACTGCTTGGGCGACCCGATCGTCGGCCGCACGTCCACGTCCTCGAAACCTGTATGGTGCTCAAGCGCCTCCGCCACGCTCTGCTGCTTCATCTCCAGTTGTGCCTCGTAGTCGACGTGCTGCCATGTGCAGCCGCCGCAGGGGGCGGCGTACCGGCAGCGCGGTTCCACGCGCAGGTCGCTCGGGTCCAGCAGCGTGTCGAGCTTGGCCTCCGCGTGGCTCGACTTCGTGCGGTGCACGTACGCTTTCACGTGGTCTCCGGGAACGGCGCCCTCGACGAAGACGACGTAGCCGTCCACCCGGGCGAGGGATTTTCCTTTGTCGGCGAACTTCTCAATTTCCAGCTCAATCAGGTCGCCTTGGGAGACCGTCGCCATGGTGGAGAGTGAAACGATGGGAAAATGGGGCAGATCGACGTACGCATTCGGCAGACGAGCTCGGAATCCGCGGAGGACCGGGGCCGGTTACTCCACGAATTTGTAGCCGACGCCGTACACCGTCTGGATGTAGATGGGATCATCGGGATCCGGCTCAATCTTTTTCCGCAGGGAGGCGACGTGGCGGTCGATGGTGCGAGTGGTGATATCGCCACTGATGCCCCACACGTCGCGCAGGAGTTGCTTGCGGCTTACCGTGCGTCCCCGGTGATTGATAAAGTACTCCGGGATGTCGAACTCCAGGTCAGTGAATGCAATCTCGTCGTCGTCCTTCGTCGCCGTTTCGGTCGTGAAGCCCACGGTGTAGTTGTCGAACGAGTAGACATCTCCCACCTCTTCTGGGTCGTCCTGGTCGTGACTGCGCTGGAGGGCAGCGCGCACGCGGGCATCTAGCTCTTCGGCGTTGAACGGTTTGGTGACGTAATCGTCCACCCCGAGGTCGAAGCCGCGGAGCTTGTGCTTGGATTCGGACTTGGCCGTGAGCATGATGACCGGCGAGTCGACGCCGGACTTGCGCACCTCACGCAGCACCTCGAATCCGTCCTTGTCCGGGAGCATGATGTCGAGGAGAATGACATCGTAGGGGGGGAGCGCCGTCATTTCATGAACGGTCCCCTCGCCGTCAGTGACCCGTTTTACACTGTACCCCTTGACTGAGAAAAAGTCTTCGAGGCCCGTGCCCACGTCCGGATCGTCCTCCACGATGAGGAGGCGGGCGGTTTCGGGGCCGGAGGGGGAGAGATCGGGAGACGACATGGGATGAGACACGGCGGCGAAGAAGGAAAGAATCTCCATCAAGGGGGACCGTACGGATCACGAAATATGTGTTTCCGAGTCAAAGAAAGGCATTGGGTGTGTTCAGGGTCCTTCGCTCAGAGAAATACAGCGGAAAGGACTCCACATCGGGGCGAAAGCGGATTCTCTTTGAAGAGGAGCGAGGGCCGTGCGTCGCAGAGCGTGCACGGGGAAAATCATTGCGTTTGCGGGTGACAGTGCCAACATTTAAAAAGGATTCGGCACAATAGAATCCTCACAACGAAGCGCTGAGGGCGAACATCCACTGCGCCGTTGGGTTCGGAGCGGCCGGGGCGAAGGCTGATCGCCGTTTCAACTGATCCCCGTTTCAATTGGAGCGGATATTGTGGGGGCTTTGGAACGGGCGAAGGGCGTCCGCACAGCACGCACGAAGCATCGATTACGCACTTCCATTTTTCGCATCTGTTGTCATGAATATCGCCATTGTTGGAACCGGCTACGTCGGACTGGTCAGCGGTACCTGTTTTGCCGAGATGGGCAATCAGGTCACCTGCGTCGACATTGACCAGGAGAAGGTGAACAGGCTCCGCGACGGGGAGCTCCCGATCTATGAGCCGGATCTTGATCACTATTTTGCCCGGAATCGGAAGGAGGAGCGGCTACGCTTTACGACGGAGCTGGAGGAGGCCGTTCCGGACGCCGAGGTGATTTTTATGGCGCTGCCTACGCCGCCGGGCGAAGACGGCTCGGCCGACCTCTCGCACGTGATGGAGGCGGTCGGCGACGTGGCCGACCTGTTGGCCGCGGAGGACGATGGGGAGTACCGCGTCATCGTGAACAAGAGCACCGTGCCGGTGGGCACGACCGACGAGGTGCGCGCCCTCGTTGAGGACCGAGGACTTACGCCGGGCGAGGACTTCGACGTGGTCTCCAATCCCGAATTTCTGCGCGAGGGGGCTGCGGTCGACGACTTTATGAAGCCGGATCGCGTTGTGATCGGGACCTCCAGCGACCGGGCCGCCGAGCGGCTGAAGCGGCTCTACGAGCCGTTCGTGCGGCAGGGGAATCCGATCCTCGTCGTCGACGAGCGCTCGTCCGAGATGATCAAGTACACGGCCAACTCGCTGCTGGCGACGCGCATCTCGTTCATGAATGAAATCGCCAACGTCTGCGAGCGGGTCGGCGCCAACGTCGACAAGGTGCGCTTGGGGATCAGCAAGGACCACCGCATTGGGCAGCACTTCCTCTACGCCGGCATCGGCTTCGGCGGCAGCTGCTTCCCGAAGGACGTGCAGGCGCTCCACCGGAAGGGACAGGAGCACGACTACGACTTCAAGATTCTCGACTCGGTGCTGGAGGTCAACGACCAGCAGCGGGAACTGCTCGCCCACCGGCTCGACGACTACTTCGACGGGAACCTGGCCGGAAAGAAGATTGCGATGTGGGGACTCTCGTTTAAGCCCAATACGGACGACACCCGCGAAGCGCCGTCGCACATTGTTATTCAGATGCTGCGCGAGAAGGGAGCCGAGGTCGCTGCGTTCGATCCGGAGGCTATTGAGACCACCCGCCGCGCGTTTGGAGACACGATCGACTACGGCGACAACATGTACGAGATTCTCGACGACGCCGACGCGCTGGTGATCTGCACCGAGTGGCACGAGTTCCGGCGGCCCGATCTGGCGAGGGTTCGGGATCGGCTGGCCCGACCGCTCATCTTCGACGGCCGGAACCTGTACGAGCCGGCGCGGATGGCGGAAATGGGCTTCGACTACTACAGCATCGGCCGGCCGCACCACGAGCCGGAAGACGACACAGAGGCCATTCGCGAGGCCATTGTTGAGAACGGCCAGTCGTAGCCGGACGGGACCCGTTTGCTTTTCTGCAATTCTACTTCGATTCCCATGCCACGAACACTCATCACTGGGGGCGCCGGATTCCTCGGGTCCCATCTTTGTGATCGCCTGATTGAGGAAGGTCATGAGGTGATTTGCATGGACAACCTCATTACCGGGAACACCGAGAACATCGAGCACCTCTTTGAACTCGGTCAGGATCAGTTTCGCTTTGTCGAGTACGACGTGACCGACTACATTCACGTCAGCGGCGATCTCGACTACGTCCTGCACTTCGCCAGCCCGGCGGCGCCGGACGATTACCTACGCCTGCCCATTCAGACGCTCAAGGTGGGCGCGCTGGGCACCCACAAGGCCCTTGGCCTGGCCAAGGCCAAAGACGCGCGGCTTCTGCTCGCCTCGACGAGCGAGGTCTACGGGGATCCGCTGGTGCACCCCCAGCCGGAGGACTACTGGGGCAACGTCAATCCCATCGGCAAGCGCGGTGTCTACGACGAGGCCAAGCGGTTTGCGGAGGCTATCGCAATGGCGTACAACCGGCATCACGGCGCTGAGACACGCATCGTCCGCATCTTCAACACCTACGGGCCCCGAATGCGGACCGACGACGGGCGGGCGCTTCCGACCTTTATGTCGCAGGCCCTGCGCGGCGATCCCCTGACCGTCTACGGCGACGGCAGCCAGACGCGGGCCTTCTGCTACGTCGATGACCTTGTGGAGGGCATCTACCGGCTCCTGATGAGTGACGAGTCCGACCCGGTGAACATCGGCAATCCCGACGAGGTCACGATCAAAGAGTTCGCCGAGGAGATTATTGAGATCACCGGCACGAACAGCTCCATCACCTACGAGGAGCTGCCGGAAGACGACCCGCAGGTGCGACAGCCGGACATTTCGCGGGCGAAAGAAATTCTGGACTGGACGCCGAACGTAGATCGGAAGGAGGGTCTGCGCCGCACGCTCGACTATTTCGAAGACGAGGTGGACGCCGTCCCGGCGGAGACCTCTTAACCCAATACATTCAATGTTGAAATGCGCGCTGCTTCTCATACGTCACGATGGTTCCCGGAGGAAACGATGGTTCCCGGAGGAATATATCTGTTAATACATGTTGTATGAGGTGATAAGAGGCGTGCATTTTCGCGCTGATGATTCATAATAGTTCAGTTTTGTAGGATCCCTACGCCCGAAACGTTCACCGTGATGCCGCTTACATGGCCGTCACGGATTGCTCCGGCGGTTTTCTGAATTAGTTTTGTGACACCATGGCGATTTCAGCGGACACCTCGAAGCACCTGGACTGGCTGGAGTCCGAGGCCATTCACGTGATCCGAGAGGCAGAGGCCCAGTTCGACAACCCCGTTCTTATGTTTAGCGGGGGAAAGGACTCGCTCACCCTCATTCATCTGGCGCGGAAGGCGTTCTATCCGGGCGAGGTGCCGTTTCCCATCCTCCACGTCGATACGGGGCACAACTTCCCCGAGGCCATCGAATTCCGGGACAACCTGATGGAGGAGCACGACCTCGACCTGATTGTCGGGAGCGTGGAGGAGACCATTCAGTCGGGCCGTGCGAAGGAGGAGCAGGGGCCCGATGCCAGCCGCAACAAGCTCCAGATCGTGACGCTGCTGGACACGATTGAGGAGTACGGGTTCGACGTGGCGCTCGGTGGGGCCCGCCGCGACGAGGAGAAGGCCCGCGCTAAAGAGCGCTTCTTCTCGCATCGCGACCGGTTCGGGCAGTGGGATCCGAAGAACCAGCGCCCGGAGCTCTGGAATCTCTACAACGGCCGGACCACCCAGGGCGAGCACTTCCGGTCCTTTCCGATCAGCAACTGGACGGAGCTGGACGTGTGGCAGTACATCCGCCAGGAAGACCTCGACATCCCGGGCCTGTACCTCGCCCACGAGCGCACCATGTTTGAGCGCGACGGCGTGTTGCTGCCGAAGTCGCCCTACAATGAGCTCCGGGAAGACGAGGAGTACATCAACAAGATGGTCCGCTTCCGCACGATCGGCGACATGACCTGCACGGGGGCAGTCGAATCGACCGCGGCCACCGTGGAGGAGGTCATCGAGGAGGTGGCCACGACCCAGAAGGGCGAACGAAGCGCCCGGGCCGACGACAAGCGTGCCGAGGCCGCTATGGAGGATCGCAAGCGCGAAGGCTACTTTTAGCACTGGCGAATTGCGAATGTCGAGTTTCGAGTGATTCGTCGCTCGGCATCTCGCCTCGTTGGTCGTAATCCGAACTTCGAAACTCGCAATTCGACACTGACCAGATGGACGTACTTCGATTCACCACGGCGGGCAGCGTTGACGACGGGAAAAGCACGCTCATCGGCCGCCTGTTTTACGACACGCAGCAGATCTTCGAGGAGAAGCTCGAAGAGATCGAGCGCAATACCCAGCGGACGGACGACGAGATGGAGCTCGCGCTGTTCACCGATGGGCTGAAGGCCGAGCGGGAGCAGGGCATCACGATCGACGTGGCCTACCGGTACTTCTCCAGTCCGAATCGCAAGTTCATCATTGCGGACACGCCGGGCCACGAGCAGTACACCCGCAACATGGTAACGGGCGCTTCGACAGCGGAGTTGGCCGTGGAGCTCATCGATGCCCGGAACGGGGTGCTCGAGCAGACGCGGCGGCACGCCTTCATCTCGTCGCTGCTGCAGATCCCGTACATGATCGTGGCGGTCAACAAGATGGACCTCGTGGACTACAGCGAGGAGCGGTTCCGCACGATCGTGGACCAGTTCCAGGAGTTTTCCGACGACCTGGACATCAAGGACATCACCTTCGTGCCCATCTCGGCCCTGAAGGGCGACAACGTCGTCCATGAGTCGGACAACATGCCGTGGTACAGGGGCTCGACGCTGCTGCACCGGCTGGAGAACGTGCGGCCGGAAGCGACCCGCAACCTGGTCGATTTTCGGTATCCGGTCCAGAGCGTGATTCGGCCTCATCAGGACTTCCGCGGCTTTGCCGGGAAGGTGGAGTCCGGAAAGATTCGGCCGGGGGAAGAGATTGTCGTGCTACCGTCGGAGAAGTCCTCGGAGGTCGAGTCGATTACGACGCTCGACGGAGAGGTGGAAGAGGCCGGGCCGGGCGATTCGGGGGTCCTCTCCCTGACCGACGAGATTGATGTCAGCCGCGGTTCGATGATTGTACGGAGCCGCAACCGGCCCGACGTGACGCGTCAGCTCGATGCGGATCTGTGCTGGATGAATGAGGAGAAGATGCGGCGGGACCGGCCCTACATCATCCAGCACACCACCCGCCGGACGAAGGCCAACATCTCGAAGGTGGTGTACCGCACCAACGTGGAAACCTTCCACCGGGAAGAGGCGGAGGCCTTTGGGCTCAATGACATTGGCCGCGTGGAAATTGAGACGGCCGATCCGCTCTTCATCGACCCCTACAAGATCAACCGGTCGACGGGCAACTTCATCCTGATCGACCCGGACACCAACGAGACCGTGGCCGCCGGGATGATTCGCGGCGTGGCGGAAGACGTGACGCCCTTCGGTGCAGATAAGGCACAGACGAAGACGGAGCAGGAGACGTCGCCGAACGTCGTGTGGGAGGGCCTCAACGTGCCCCGCGAGGATCGCGAGGAGAAAAACGACCACAAGGCGTCGGTCGTGTGGCTTACGGGCCTCTCCGGCTCCGGCAAGTCGACGATTGCCAAGGAGGTGGAGCAGCGCCTCTTCGACCGCGACATCCAGACGATGATGCTTGACGGCGACAACGTGCGCCACGGGCTCTGCGGCGACCTCGGCTTCAGTCCCAACGACCGCAAAGAAAACGTCCGGCGCGTGGGCGAGGTGGCCCGGCTCTTCTTCGAGCAGGGCAGCGTGACGCTTTGCACCTTCATCTCGCCGTACCAGGAAGACCGCGACCGCGTCCGCGATCTGCTGCCGGAGGGGCGCTTCTTCGAGGTACACGTCGACTGTCCGCTCGAGGTCTGCAAGGAGCGGGATACGAAGGGCCTCTACGAGAAGGCTGAGCAGGGAGAGATTGCCAACTTTACCGGCGTCTCGGCCCCGTACGAGGAGCCGGAGAGCCCCGAACTCGTGGTCGATTCGGATCAGGACGACGTGGAGGCGTGCGTGGATCAGATCATCGAGGCGCTTGAAGAGAACGGCATCATTGACGTGTGATGCGTGAGGCGCAATGCGTAACTCGTGAGGCGCGGGGCGGCACGGGGAGTTTGAGGGGGGAGAGAACCAGAGTCTCATAGCGGTGTTTTGCCATGCTGTCCGACGAGGTCGCCGACCGGCTCCGGGCGGTGTTTGCGGCGCATTCCGCCGTCCGGGCTGCCTACGTGTTCGGCTCCGTCGCGGCGGGGGGCGAATGGAACGAAAGCGACCTCGATCTTGCCGTTGTTGTGGACGGGGAGAAGTGGAGCTCGTCCTCGAAAGTCCCCTTGATCGGGGATTGCATGGAGGCGGCCCGACGCGATTGGATCGACCTCGTTGTGCTCAACGATGCGCCGCTCGTACTTCAATTTGAGGCCGTCCGGCCCAACGTACTATTATACCAGCACGAGGAGTTTAAGCACGGAACCTTCTACTCGACCGTGCTGCGAAAATACTGGGACTTCAAATCGCATTTGCGGCGTCAGCGCAAGGCGTACAAACGTCGACTCATGGAAGAAAACCGAGATGGTTAATCCGGACGTTCTCCATCGTCGTCTGAAGAAGCTGGATGAATATCTCAGCTACCTGGACGATGCTCAGCGGTATTCGTACCGCGAGTTTGCGGACGATCCAGAGCATCGCGGAAGTGTCGAGCGGTTCTTGCACCTGGCGATTGAGGCGCTGACCGACATGGCCAGCCACGTCGTTGCGGACGACGATCTTGGAGATGTGGACCGTGCGAGTGATCTTCCTGCTGTGTTTGCAGAGCACGGATACGTGGATGAGGAACTTGAGGACACGTGGGTCAACATGATTGGATTTCGGAACGTGCTGGTGCACGAGTACACGGACATCGATTCAGAGCGTGTGTACGACGTTTTACAGCACGAGCTTGATGATCTTCGGCGCCTCCGTCGGGTATTCGGACAGTTTCTATAGGGGGGAGCTCACGTCCTACATGAGGTACCGATCGCGGCTCAATCCAGCTCATCTTCATGGCGTCCCTTGCTTCGCTTCCCGTTGACGCCTTGGTGACGGTGGGCGTCGTGCTGGGGGTGGTAGGGGCGCTGGTGTCGGATTGGGGACGCCCCGATCTCGTCCTTCTAGGGGGGCTAGCCGTCTTGCTCGTCACGGGGGTCGTGCCCCCCTCACAGGCCTTTGCGGGCTTCTCCAACTCGGCGGTGCTCACCGTCGGTGCCCTGTACATCGTCGCGGGGGGCGTGCAGCACACCGACGCGCTTGCCCAGCTCGACCGGGTCCTGTTTGCGAAGAGCTCTCGGCTGGAACTGCTCCTGGCCCGCTTCATGGTGCCGACCTCGCTGCTGTCGGGCCTGCTCAACAACACGCCCATCGTGGCGATGCTCACGCCGCGCCTACAGACCTGGGCCGACAAACAGGGCATCCCGGCCTCCAAGCTCATGATCCCGCTTTCCTACGCGGCCATCACGGGGGGCATGACGACGCTCGTGGGCACGTCCACCAACCTGATCGTGGCGGGCCTTATGGAGGCGGAGGGCTACGAGCCGCTGCACCTGTTCGACGTGACGTGGATCGGCGTCCCGGCGGCCGGGGCCGTGATCGCGTACTTCGTGCTCGGGGGGCACCGTCTGCTGCCGGACCGCGGCACGTCCGCACCGCCCGTGGAGACAGAACTGGACACCAATATGTTCGAGGTGAAGGTGACCGAGCAGGCGTCCCGACGACTGTCGGGGCAGACGGTGGCGGAGGCAGGTCTCCGCGATTTGGGCGACGCCTATCTGACCCACGTTCGCCGCAACGGGAGGGTGCAGCAGGCCACGCCCCGCCTCACGCTCGAACAGGGCGACGTACTGGCCTTCAACGGCAGCCTCGCTGCCCGCGAGCGACTTCTGGAGCGCTCCGGGCTGAAGCGAACCCTCCCCAGCCCGGACGGTCGGACCGACGACCCGGCGCGCTACGAGACGCTGCCCCTGTACGAGGCCGTCATTGCCGAATCGTCCAATCTCGTGGGGGCGACCCTCGAGGACGTTAACTTTCGGGAGGAGTACCAGGGCGTTGTTCTCGGCATCCAGCGCCAGAACGAGCCGATGACCGGCCCGGTGGGCGACACGCGCCTCCAGGCGGGGGACTTGCTTATCGTTGAGGCGCCGACTGACTTCGAGAAGCGCTGGAGCAGCGGCAGCCGCGACGAGTTTTACCTCGTGGCGCCCCGCGACGGACGGGCGCGTACAGCGGCCCGAGACGAGGAGGACGAGGACGACGACCGATCGGCCCGCGCCCCCCTTGCCCTGGCCCTGACCGGTGGCATGGTCCTCGCCGCCGCCACGGGTGTTGTTCCCATCGTGACCGCCGCGTTCATCGCTGCCCTGCTCATGATCCTGACTGGGTGTGTGACGACCGCCGAGGCCCAGCGCGCGCTCAACGTGCAGGTGCTGGTCGTCATCGCCGCGGCGCTCGGGGTGGGCAAGGCCATCGAGACGACGGGCATCGCTCGGGAGGTGGCGGGGGCCGTGATCGGCGCCACGGAGGCGTGGGGGCCCGTCGCGACGCTGGCGGCGATCTATCTGCTCACAAACCTCCTCACTGAGATTATCACCAACAACGCGGCGGCGGTGCTCATGCTGCCCATTTCGATGGCGGCCGCGTCGAGCCTCGGGGCGCCGCCCATCGCGTTTGGCCTGATTGTGGCCATCGGGGCGTCGGCGAGCTTCCTCACGCCCATCGGGTACCAGACCAACCTCATGGTGATGTCGCCCGGCGGCTACCGCTTCAGCGACTACGCAAAGGTGGGGTGGCCGGTCACGATTCTCGTGATGACCATTTCGGTGACGGTCATTTCGCTGCTGTGGCTGTAGCAAGTAGTCCCTCGGACCCATTCACTGTTCGAATGGAATCGTGTTCGTCGTCCCTTCGCGAACGAGTGCAGCAGGAGGGGGGCGCTATGACGGAATCGTATCTGGCCGGTGCCGGTCGCATTCGCCGGGAGCTGGAACAGGTTGAGGCGGTGTCGAATCGTGCACATGCTTGAAGAAATCGGGCAGTCGGAGCGGTAGAGGACGCCGCCACAACCGATTCGATGACTCGACGGGGACCATAGAGCGCGGATTCAGAAGATATACAGGGGGGCAGTCCAACACCAACGAACCGCAGATCTGTATGTACGACACTCTCTTCGTCACCGGCGGCGCCGGCTTCATCGGCTCCGCGCTGGTGCGTCACCTCATTCGAGAGACCGACGCCACGGTTGTGACCGTCGACGCCTTGACGTACGCTGGGCACCGCGAGAATCTGGCCCCGATGGCCGACGATTCCCGCCATTACTTCGAGCACGCGGACATTACCGACGCCCCGGCCATGCACCGACTCTTTCGCGAGTGCGAGCCGGACGGGGTGTTGCACCTGGCGGCCGAGTCGCACGTGGACCGCTCCATCGACGGACCCGCGGCCTTTGTGCAGACGAACGTCGTGGGCACGCAGGTACTCCTGGAGGCGGCCCGCACCTACTGGGAGAATCAGGGGCAGCCCGAGGACTTTCGGTTTCTGCACGTATCGACCGACGAGGTGTACGGCGAGCTCGGCGACACCGGAGCCTTCACCGAGGAGACGCCCTACGATCCCAGTTCGCCGTACTCGGCCAGCAAGGCCGGGGCCGACCATCTGGTACGGGCCTGGCATCGGACCTACGACCTGCCGGTGCTTCTTACAAACTGCTCCAACAACTACGGCCCGTACCAGCACCCGGAGAAGCTGATTCCGGTGGTGATTCGAAACGCGCTCGACGGCGAGCCGATCCCGGTGTACGGCGACGGGAAAAACGTGCGCGACTGGCTGTTCGTGGAGGATCACGTTCGTGCCCTGTTGCACGTGCTTCAGGAGGGCCGTGTGGGCGAGACCTACAACGTGGGGGGACGGTGCGAGAAGGAAAATCTTTCGGTCGTCCGTATGATTTGCGATATTCTCGACGAGCTGCGCCCCGAGGGTCGGAGTGGGCACCGGGACCTCATCACGTTTGTGGACGATCGACCGGGGCACGACTGGCGCTACGCCATCGATCCGAGCAAAATCGAAGACGATCTCGGCTGGCGCCCGCAGGTTGATTTCGAAGAGGGACTGCGCCGCACGGTGCGGTGGTATACGCAGCATCGCGACTGGGTGGAGGCCGTTCAGGGGTGAGCGTTCAGGGTTCGGAGTTGAGTGTTGGGCGCTATGCGTTTGGCGTTCCGCGTTGGGGGTGCGACGAATTTACTGATTCGTGCACAGGTAGGTAAACAAAATTCTTCGTTCAAGGAGGACCGTGTTTTGCTTTCAGCGACAATCGTCTTTGTCAATCCATTCACGTATCAGTAGATCAGACACATGGTGGCATGAGTGACAGCGACACGTCTCGAACACGAAAGGGCATTCTTCTGGCCGGAGGAGCGGGGACGCGTTTGTATCCGGCCACGCAGGCCGTGAGCAAGCAACTCCTGCCCGTCTACGACAAGCCGATGGTGTATTATCCATTGTCGACGCTCATGCTGGCGGGCATTCAAGACGTGCTGGTCATCTCGACGCCCAGGGATCTACCGCGCTTCGAAGAGCTTCTGGGCGACGGGGCGCAGTGGGGCCTCAACTTGCGCTACGCCGAGCAGCCCGAGCCGAAGGGCATCGCACAGGCATTCACGATTGGGGCCGACTTTATCGGGGACGACGACGTGTGTCTCATCCTCGGGGATAACATTTTCTACGGGCAGGACCTGTCCAAGCGCCTGCAGCGGGCGGCTCGACAGCCGTCCGGGGGAACAGTGTTTGCATACTATGTCAATGACCCGAAACGCTACGGCGTCGTCGACTTCGACGACGACGGACGGGCGTCGTCCATTGAGGAGAAGCCCGAGACGCCGGCTTCCAACTACGCCGTCACGGGGCTCTACTTCTACGACTCGACGGTGGCCGACATTGCCCGGGAGCTGGAGCCGTCGGCCCGCGGCGAGCTGGAAATTACGGATGTGAACCGCCGCTACCTGGCCCAGGAGGCGCTTCAGGTCGAGACGCTGGGGCGGGGCATGGCGTGGCTGGACACCGGGACGCACGGGTCGCTCTTGCAGGCCGCCAACTTCGTTCAGACCATTGAGGACCGTCAGGGCCTCAAAATTTGCTGTCCGGAAGAGATTGCGTGGCGGCAGGGATGGATTTCAGGTGATGATGTGCGCCGTATCGGGCAGTCGATGGACAGCAATACCTACGGACAGTATCTTCTAGATCTGATTCGACGGACCGAGGGAACGCCCTCGTAATATCGAACGAACCGATCCGATATGGATGTCTTTGATGCTGATCTTCCCGGCGCGCGCATCATCGAGCCGGACGTGTATACCGACGATCGCGGATCTTTTTTGGAAACCTGGAACGCCCGGGACTATGGGAAGAAGGGACTGAACGTATCGTTCGTGCAGGACAATCTCTCCCGATCTCGTCGGCACGTGCTTCGGGGACTGCACTTCCAGAACCCGCGTCCCCAGGGCAAGCTCATCTCGGTGCTCAAGGGGGAGGTGTTCGATGTGATCGTGGACATCCGGGCCGATTCGGAGACCTTTGGGGAATGGGAGAGCATAGTGCTGTCTGCGGACGACGCCCGTCAACTGTACGTCCCGGAAGGATTTGCGCACGGCTTTCTCGTGATGAGCGACGAGGCCTTATTCCACTACAAGTGTACGGACTTCTATCATCCCGACACGGAAGGAGTCATTCGGTGGAACGACCCGACCCTGAATATCGACTGGCCCGTTGACAGCCCAATTCTGTCGGAGCGCGATCAGAATGCCCCGCTTCTGGAGGAGTTGCCGTCGGAGCGGTGTGAGTTCGGGGCGTCGCAGTCCGTCGTGCTGTAGGAGGATCGCGTTTCCCTTCACAATGCGACTCGGGATAGATGGCACCTCTCGCGAATCCCGACATTTTGCTGATCGGGGCCACGGGACAAGTTGGCCATGAATTGCGGGCACCGCTCGCAGAGATCGGAGACGTGACGGCGCCGCGCCGTGATGGTCTCGACCTGACGGCGCCGGAGACGATTCAATCGGCGGTCCGGGCGGCAGCGCCGGACGTGATCGTCAACGCGGCGGCATACACGGCTGTGGACGACGCCGAAAGCGAGCCGGACCGGGCTGAGGCCATCAATGCGAAGGCTCCGGCTGTGCTGGCAGAGACGGCCGCGGAGGTGGGGGCCTGGCTGGTACACTACTCGACCGACTACGTCTTCGACGGCACGGCGACGGCGCCGTATGTGGAGCGCGACGCGACGAATCCCATCAACGTCTACGGTCGGACGAAGCGGGCGGGAGAGCGTGCCGTACAGGCGGCCGGCGGCCCGCATCTGATTCTGCGCACGAGCTGGGTGTACAGTGCTCGCCGCTCGAACTTTCTTCTGTCGATGCTCGGGCTGGCCGACGAGCACGACACGTTGACCATCGTTGACGACCAGACCGGTACGCCCACCTCCGCGGCCTGGATTGCAGAGGCGACCGCCGCGATCCTGGGCCGCCTGCTGGACATGGACACGCCGACCGAGGCGGGCGGCCTCTACCACCTCGCCGCGTCGGGGCAGACCAGCTGGTACGGGTTCGCGCGCGCCATCTTTGCGCAGTTCGGACGCGACGATGTGACCGTCAAGCCGATTCCGACGGAAGAGTATCCGACGCCCGCCGCCCGCCCCGCCTACACGGTGCTCGATTCGAGCGAAGTGCGCACGACGTTCGACCTCGACATTTCGACGTGGAGCGAGCAGCTGGACGGGCTCCGGGCTCGGATGAGGCAGGCATAAAACAAACGACCGCCGTCCCTCGGAGGCGGCTCAGCATTCGAGGTTGCGTCCAATTCTTCACCCGAGTCCGCCGAGTCCTAGTGCAGCTTCAACTGGTCCGTTATGCAATCCAGCTTTGGACGGACCTCGTCCGTCCATACCTCAAGCTGGAGCTTGGAGCAATAGCAAACTGCTTTCCCCAAAAGATCGTTTGAAGCTGCACTAGGACGACCAGTCCCAGACCAACGAGGCCCGGAACGGAGCTGGATGCGGAAAGCGTGTAGAGCCAGAGGCCGGCCAGGAGGGTCAGCCCGCCTGCGACAATCGCCTGCACGAACGATTCCATGAGTTGGGAGAAGCGGGGTGTGCGACACAGTTCTCAGAGACAGGTGCCTCAGACGTAGCGGCCGCGGGAAGGGACGGTGCCCTGACGCAACTCCTCCCGAGAGAGAAGCGGGAAGTAGACACCCACTCGCTCGCGCACCCACCAGTCGCCGGTATCGGCTCGCTCTTCGGGGGCGGTGTACCGATAGCGGTACCGGACCACACGGACCTGCTCCGGCGGCTCGTCGGAAAAGGGCGTGTGCCGGAGGAGGCCGAGGGTCGCGTCGTCCCCCTTCATCAGGTGGACGAGAAAGGGGAGCAACCACTTCTGGCGAGTTTTGGGACGGGGCTGCATCGCCGCGAACCACAGCTGCCAGTCGAGCCGCAGGTGGTAGGGGGCCCACTGGGGCGGGCGCTCGTTGGGGCGGACGGGCTGGCCCTTGAACCGGTATTCCCGCCAGTCGTCCTCGTCGGGATGGGAGGCCTGCGTGCCCTCCACGACCAGCTGGTAACGCGTCTTGGTGATGGAGCCGAAGGCGCCGTAGGTGTTGACGAGATGGAGGCGGTCGAACGAGGTGTTCATCACCTGCTGCTGCGAGAGCATGTTCGAGACCGGTCGGACACTCCTCAGGCCCACGAGGCCCGCGACGGCGAGGGCTGCGACCGTCAGGTACGGTGGAGGCGCTGCGGTCGCCCCGACCGATATGGGAAGGACCGACGCGAGCACGGTGACCGCGGGCGACGTGTTTGACGCCGTCGTGCGCTATGCCGACACTGAGGGACGCGTCGTGCGCCTGTAAGGGGGCTCTCTTCTGATTTCTGATTGGCTGGAGGCTCCATGAGCCGCCTTTTCGTTTGTGTAGTTGTGGCCGCGGTTCTGGGAGCGGGTCCTGCATGGGGCCAGTCGCACCGGGCGACGGCCCCCCCGGTCGCGGACACATCGATCGTGGATCGGGTGCTCGGGGGCAACTGGCTGGTCCTCCCGTTTGCCTCCTACGCCCCGAACACGGGCGTGGCCGGCGGGCTGCTGGCAGGCTACTACCAGACGGAGCAGCCCGGACGCCCGGCGTCCAGCGTGCAGAGTACCGCCACGGTGACCCAGAAACGGCAACTCATCGTGCAGGTGGCGCCCGAGTGGTATCTGGAGGAGGGGCGGTGGCGAGTGCTCGGCGACGGACAGGCGGCGCACTTTCCCAACACGTTCTACGGGATTGGCGGGGAGACCCCGGAGTCGGCCGCCGAGGACTATACGGCGCGCTATGTGCTATTTGACCTGACAGTTCAGCGGCGCCTTCGTCCGAATCTGCGGGTGGGACCTCGTGTGTTCGTTCGGGCGGGGACCGTCACGGAGCCCGAGAGGGGAGGGACGATTGCGCGGGAGGGGGTGCCGGGGGCCGACGGGGGGCTGACGGCTGGCATCGGGAGTGCCCTCCAGTGGGACGCGCGGGATCGCCGGTATTACCCGACCACCGGGACGTACGCCACGGTCGATGCCCTGCTTCATTCGGCGGCGTGGGGCAGCGACTACACGTTCGGTCGGGGTCGGACGGATCTCCGGGCCTATCGCCCGCTCGGCATCGGGGTGCTCGCCGGGCAGGTGTACGCTGAGGCGGTGACGGGGACCGCTCCGTTTCAACTGCTGCCGTTGCTCGGCGGGCCGGATCGGCTGCGCGGGTACCAGGAGGGTCGGTTTCGGGACAACGTGTACTGGACGGCGCAGGCGGAATATCGATTTCCACTTTTTTGGCGGTTCAAGGCCACGACCTTCGCGGCGCTCGGGGAGGCGGGGCCGCGCGTTGGAGTACCGCTTGTGCAGGATGTCGAAGTGGCCGTCGGGATCGGGGGGCGCTTGCAACTCAATGAGGACGGCGTGCACGGTCGGGTCGATGTCGCGTACGGCCGGGAAGGGCTGGAATTCTACCTGTCGCTGGGCGAGGCCTTTTAGCAACTGAACCGTCGTCCGGGAGGACAGTTGATGGAAAGCATGGTCTGGAGGGAAGGGCCATTGCATCTTGTCATGAGCACAGGAGAGTGGGCAGGCACAGCCTCCGTGCGTTCATGTCACCAGGCGTTCGTTCAGACCGGGCCGACTGGTGGATGAACGGCACAAGCGCCTCCTGCTCTTCCGACGCCGTCCAACATGCGATGGCCTTGGGGCGAGGGCAACACGATTCGTTTGCACGACTTCCTTTCAAGTTCTACATGCGATACGTTCTGGCCGGTGCGCTGTGCGCACTTCTGCTGACCTCCTGCACGCTGTTCAAGGGCTCGACGGAGTCGGCGGGCGGAGACACGTCGGCGACGACGCAGAAGGAGGACGATCCCTTCAAGCCGTGGGAGAAAACCCTGGCCGACACCGACACGATTGACGGCTACATTTCGCTGTACCAGAAAGAGGACCGGACGCTGTACGCCGAGCTGCCGCCCGAGCGGCTGGGGCAGAATTTTGGGCTCGTGCTGCACGTGAGCAAGGGCGTGGGGGCGTACAACCTCCACGACGGGCTCAAGCTCACGGATACGCGCCTGATGCGCTTCCGGCGGGTGGGGCACAAGGTGCACCTCGTGCACCGCAACACGCGCTTCCGGGCCGACAAGGGCGGGCTGCGCCGGTCGTTGCGGGACAACCAGGCGCACTCGGTCGTCCACACCTTCGACATCGTGAGCCGGAACGATTCCACCGACGCCCTGCTCATCAAGCTGTCCGATTTCCTGGTGTCGGACTACGTGGAGCTCGGGGAGAAGATCAAAACGCACTTTGGGGGGACGTCGCTCAGCTTCCAGGACGGAAAGAGCTACGTCGACACGGTCCGCGCCTTCGAGAAGAACGTCGAGATCGACGCGAGGCTGGACTACGCCGGGTCGGACCTTTCCGGAAAGGGCAAGGCCGCCATTCCCGACGACCGGTCGATCCCAGTGGGGGTACGCTACTCGTTCTTTGCGTTGCCGGACGATCCCATGCAGGCCCGGCGTGCCGATGACCGGGTCGGCTATTTCACGGAGGCGATCAAGGACTTTTCGCGGGACCGACAGGCCGACCCGTACCTGCGGTACGTGCGTCGGTGGCGCCTGACGCCTTCGGACACGGCGGCCTATCAAGAGGGGGAGCGGGGGCCGCCGGAGGAGCCGATTGTGTTTTACGTGGACCCGACGGTCCCGGATGAATACCGGCCGTACGTGAAGGAGGGCATCGAGGCCTGGAATGAGGCCTTCCGCGCCGCCGGCTACAAGAACGCGATCGCGGCGAAGGATGCGCCGGCCGACTCCGCCTGGAGTGCCGAGGACATTCGCTACTCGACCGTGCAGTGGACGGCGTCGCACCAGATGGGGTACGCCATCGGGCCGTCGCAAGCCGATCCGCGGACCGGCGAAATTCTGAACGCCGACATCCTGATTTCTTCCGAGTTCGTGCGGTCGTGGGCGGAGGACTACGGCAATCTGACGCCGGGAGCGAGCGCGCAGGGTCCGGATGCGCAGGGAGCGACTTCCATGCGGAGCACAGTGCGGTCGCTCCGACGCATGCTGCCGGATCGCCTCGCCCGGCACGCCTGCGGGGCGGAGCGCGGGATGGCGCAGCAGCTGGGCCTGCAGCGGGCGGCGATGTTAGCGCGCGGGCAGCTATCGCCGGGCGCGCCGATGCCGGAGAAATACCTGGGCCAGTCCATCAAGAACCTCGTAATGCACGAGATCGGCCACACGCTCGGTCTCCGGCACAACTTCAAGGCGTCGTCGGGCGTTCCGAATGCCAGGCTCCACGATGAGGCCTTTACCGAGACGTACGGTGTCAGCCTCTCGGTGATGGACTACACGCCGGTCAACGTGGCCCTCGACGCGGACGAGCAGGGGGACTACTGGAATCCGACTGTGGGGGCCTACGACGAGTGGGCGATCAAGTACGGGTACATGCCGATTGCGGAGCAGGACGACGAGGGGACGTTGACGCGAAACGGGCCGCTGGCCGACACGACGACGGCCGCCCTCCCTGGACTCGACAAGATTGCGGCGCAGTCCAGCGACTCGCTGCACACCTACGGTACCGACGAGGACGCCTTCCTCGGCCCGTACGCCGTGGATCCGCTTACCAACGCCTGGGAGCTCGGCAGCAGTCCGCTCGCCTTCGCCGAGACGCGGACCGAGCTGATCCGAATGGTGACGCCCATGCTCGACGACCGCCTCGTGGCGGACGGGGAGCGCTACCATCGGCTCCGAACGGCCACCACCGCACTGCTGAAGGAGCGCCTTCGCAGTCTGATGCCGGTCACGAAGGCCGTGGGGGGCATGTACGTGACGCGGGACCACAAGGGCACGCCGGATGCGCGACTCCCCTTCCGCCCGGTGTCGGATAGTCTGCAGCAGGCGGCAGTAGATCTCATCGTAGACGCCGCCTTCGCGCCGGATGCGTTTCAGTTCGGCGCCGAGCGGCTCAACAAACTGGCGCCCGACTGGCACAAGCACTGGGGCACCGAGTCGTCTCTACAGATCGATTACCCAGTTCATGAGAACGTGGCGGCCCTTCAGTCGCAGCTTCTCGGCACGCTGCTCCACCCGGCCCGGCTGCAACGCATGATCGACGTTCAGGCGCGGCGCTCCGGCGACGCGTACGCGCCCGCCGATCTGCTGGAGCGACTCACAGCGTCTATCTGGGCCGAGCTCGACGCCCCGCCGCCGCAGACCGTCTCTATCAACTCGTTCCGCCGTCCCCTGCAGCGGATGTACGTTGAGCGTCTCATCGACTTTCTGCTGGAGACGACGACCTGGATCACGATCAGTTCCGAAGGGGGCGATCTCGCTTCGGTGCCGGAGGATGTGCGTTCGCTGGCGCGGCTGGAGCTGCGCACGCTGTCCGAGCGCCTCGGTGACGTGTTGGCGCGCGACGATCTCGACCGGACGGAGCGCGCGCACCTGGCCGAAACGAAGACCCGCATCGATCGGGCGCTGGAGGCGTCGGTGCGCGTGTCCCCGTAGCGGGGCAAGGCAATCGTATGTTCGGCTTCTATCAAAAGCGAATCCGCTTATCTGCTTTTTCCAGACGGTATTTTCGAGATCGTGTGGGCGTTTGTGAGCAATGTCCCGACTACTGTCGGGGTGTGGGAGTGGGAGAAGTTGCCTTCAACCTCCACGTTTGCTCGTCAATCGAGGCAAGATGCGATTGCCGTGCGTAGCGGGGGCGAGGAACGATGTGTTTGCGGGGTTCGTCACATCTTCGAACTCTCGGAATGGAGTCGCTGTCACGGAGCCCGTCTTGTTCGGTGCTGCGCGACGGCGGAGCGACAGTGGGCTCTACGCTCGGGCTCCATTCTATGGTCGCGTCCGTCGGCGGATCGGGAGTCTGCCGGTGTGCTTTCGGTTAATTGCGTTCCAGTATGTCCTTCGACGATCACTTCCGTGCCGAAACGGCCGCGCTCTACACGGACCTCTACCAGTTGACCATGCTCCAGGCCTACCGGCGGGAGGGCATGGACGAGACGGCGGTTTTCGATCTCTTTGCGCGCCGCCTGCGCGACCGCAGCTACCTAGTGGCCTGTGGGATCGAGCAGGCGCTCGAATATTTGAAGGAACTGTCCTTTTCGGAAGAGGCGATCGACTATCTGACCGAGCAGCCGCAGTTCGACGACGCCTTTCTGGAGTGGCTGGCCGACTTTGAGTTCACCGGCGATGTGTACGCCGTGCCTGAGGGCACACCGGTCTTTCCGGACGAGCCGATCGTCGAGGTGGTGGCACCGATCGGGGAGGCGCAGCTCGTCGAAACCTTTTTGCTCAACCAGATCACCGTCCAGACGACCATCGCCTCGAAGGCGGCCCGCGTGGTGCAGGCGGCGCGGGACGACGGCACCGACCGGGTCGTGGCCGACTTCGGCATGCGCCGCGTGCACGGCACCGACGCGGCCATGAAGGCGTCCCGGGCGGCGTACATCGCAGGGGTGGACGCTACCTCTAACGTCGCGGCCGGACAGGCCTACGACATTCCCATCACCGGCACGATGGCTCACAGCTACGTGGAGGCGCACGACTCGGAGATGGAGGCCTTTCGGGAGTTTGAGGCGCTGTACCCGGAGACGATTCTCCTTGTCGATACCTACGATACGCTCGACGGGGTGCGCAAGGTGATCGCCCTGGCGGAGGAATTGGGTGACGACTTTCGGGTGCAGGGCATCCGCCTGGACTCGGGCGACCTGGCGGCTCTGGCGTCGGAGGCGCGCCGGTTGCTGGACGCGGCGGGGCTCGACGACGTGCAGATTTTGGCCAGCAGCGGGCTCGACGAGCACAAAATCACGGACCTGCTGTCGCAGGGGGCGCTCATCGATGGGTTCGGGGTGGGGACGAAGATGGGCGCCTCGGCCGACCAGCCGACCCTCGACACCGCGTATAAGCTGTGTGGCTACGCCGGACAGCCGCGCATGAAGCTCGCGGCGGAGAAGTCAAACCTGCCAGGACGGAAGCAGGTGATTCGGCAGTACGAGGACGGCGTGGCCGTGCGGGACGTGATTGCCACGGAGCAGGACGACAGTCATGCAGGGGCGCCCCTCCTCGACCAGGTGATGCGGAACGGAGACCGGACCGATGCCGGGACGGAACGGCCCCTGGAGGCCCACCGTGAACACGCGGCGGTCCGCCGCGCGGAGCTTCCGGAGGCTCTGCGCCGCCTGGATGCAGACGAGGAGTACGAGGTTGTGCTCAGTGATCACCTGCAGGATCGGCTCGACGAGACGCGGGCGGCGTTGCAGGAGGCCATGACTGTGTAGTGGGCTCAGGGCGATCGGATGTTGGAATGCATTCGGAAAAGCAGGAGGCACTTTTGCCATTCATTGACTCATCTGCCCGAAATGAATGGATGCCTGGAGGCAAGAACGCTGTGCCCTACTGCTCTCCTGCATTCATCATAGAGCAAGATGTGATTGCCGTGGTCCGAGGCCGCGGCATCTGGACATCCGTCCACGCGGGCGTTACTTTCAGTACAATCGCTCAGCATACACTGGATGCCGCGCGTGGATGTCGGCATTGCCTCTGTAGACGCACTCACTCCTCTATATGAAGGCTCCGGAGTCCTTTCCTGCCGGCACGGCGACGCGTCCGGATACCGATCGCGAACAGCGTCGGCTCCACACGCTCGACCAGTACGACGTGCTTGAAAAGCCACCGCAGGAGGCGTTCGACCGCGTGACGCGAATTGCCACGCGTCTCTTTGAGGTGCCCGTGGCGATGGTCAACTTCATCGATCAGGAGAACCAGTGGTGCCTGTCGACCTGCGGAATGGACCTGGAGAAAACCTCCCTGGAGGCGTCGTTCTGCGTCCACACGGTTGACCAGAACGAGGTCATGGTCGTGGAGAATACGGCTGCCGACAGCCGGTTCGGCGACAATCCGCTCGTCACGGGGACGTCGCACATTCGGTTCTATGCGGGAGCGCCGTTGGTGGCGCCCAACGGCCATTCGCTCGGGGCCCTCTGTCTATTGGACGACGAGCCTCGCTCGTTTTCGGCGGCGGATCGGGCGATGCTCGTCGATTTGGCGGGCGTGGTCATGGACGAGCTTAACCTGCGGCACTACGCCTCGGACCTCGACGCCTCCCGGCGGGTCCACCGGGCGGTGAGTGAACAGCGCCGGCGGATTCTGGAGAGCATTACCGACGCGTTCATCGCACTCGACGACGACTGGACCTTCACCTATGTGAATGCACAGGCGGAGGCCTTTCTAGACCGATCCCGGGATGAGCTGCTCGGCAACATCTTTTGGGAAGAGTTCCCGGAGACGAGGGGGTCGACCTTTCAGGAAAGGTTCGAAGCCGCGAGCCGCGAGCAGGAAACCGTCGAGTTTATCGAGCACTACCCGCCGCTGGACCGCTGGTTCGAGGTCAAGGCCTTTCCGTTTGAGGGCGGGCTGTCGATTTACTTCGACGATGTTACCGACCGGCTGGAGACGGAGGAGGACCTGCGTCGGGAGCAGGACCTCACGGAAGCGATCATGGACACGAGCGTGACGGCGCTTATAATCGTTGAGGCGGACGGGACCATTTCTTTTGCGAATGATCCCGCCGTCGACATCCTCGGGGACGACGAGGGGCAGCTGGGAGATACCGTGTATGATGGGAGCCTCAAAACCCTCGACGGAACGCCGGTGTCGGACGGAGAGCGGCCCTTCAACCGCATTCTGGAGACCGGGACTCCGATTTCGGACGAGCGCTATCTGTTTGAAGGAATCGGGGGCGACGAGCGCTACATTGCTGTGAGCGGAGCGCCGCTTCGGGATCCCGACGGGACGATCCGGCAGGTCGTGTTCTCCATTGAGGACATTACCGATCAAGTCGAGTATGAGCGGGAGCTGAAGGCGGCCAAGGAGGAAGCCGAGCAGGCCAACCAGCTCAAGTCGGCGTTCCTCGCCAACATGAGCCACGACATTCAAACGCCGTTGTCCTCCATCATGAACCACGCGGATTTGCTGCGCCGCGAGGTGGAGGCCGAGCACGAGGACCGGATCAACCTCATCAAGCGCAGCAGCAACCGGCTGCTCGATACCCTGGAGTCGGTGCTCGATCTGTCGAAGCTGGAGGCCGGGGCCGTGGAGCCGACGCTGGAATCCCTCAATCTGGCCGACGAGCTGATCGGGACCGCGGAGATTTTCCAGCCCCAGGCGGAGGGGGGCGACATTGAGTTGACGGCGGAGGTCGAAGAGCCGCTGCACGCTAAACTCGACCCCACGATGCTGCACCGCATCACGGACAACCTGCTCAGCAATGCGCTGAAGTTCACCGGGGCAGGGGGGACGGTGACGCTTCGCGCCTATCGAAAAGAGGAGCACGTGGTCATTGAGGTCGCCGATACGGGAGAGGGGATTGACGAATCGTTTCTGCCCAATCTCTTTGAGCCGTTTGTGCGCGAGGACGAGCAGATGAGCGCGGAGGGGACGGGCCTCGGCCTTGCCATTACCAAAAACCTGACGGATGTGATGGACGGAGACATCGACGTGGAGAGCGAGAAGGACGTGGGGACCACCTTCACAGTGCGGCTGCCGCAGTAGGCTGGTATCATCCCCTTTCTAAGCGAAGACGGTATAGGACCGTGCGGCATTGCGGGGTGTTCACACTTCCACCCGGCCCCCGGACGAGAAATCACCTCTTTGGGTGATTGTGGTCAAACGTGGTCTTGGGTTTCGTAACTGGTGCGTCCGGGGAAGAATACGCGAAACATTCGGGCGTATTGGTATCTTGCAGCGGATGTTGCGGTGCCGGTCGTGTCCCACTCACACCAGATGACGAGACCCTATGGATGCACACTACCCGGTGATCATCGTCGGCGGCGGACAGGCCGGCCTTTCGACCAGTTACTGCCTCACACAGCGCGGCATTGAGCACGTCGTCCTCGAAAAGAACCGGACCGCAGAGGCGTGGCGGTCCCAGCGCTGGGACACGTTCTGCCTCGTGACGCCGAACTGGCAATGCCGACTGCCCGGCTTCTCGTACGTGGACGAGTACGGGGGGGACGACCCGCACGGGTTCATGCCCCGCGAAGAGATTGTGGAGTACGTGGAGGCGTATGCCGAGTCGTTCGATCTGCCGGTGGAGACGGGCGTGACCGTGGAGGCAGTGACGCAGGATGAGACGAGCGATGGCTACGTGGTGGATACCGACACCGGCACGTACCGCGCCGATCAGGTGGTGATTGCCGTGGGCACGTACCACGAGCCCAACGTGCCGCCGATGGCGGCCGATTTGCCCGACGACATACACCAGTTGCACTCGTCGGAATACCAGAATCCGGAGTCGCTGCCGGAGGGAGAGATCATGGTTGTTGGATCTGGGCAGTCCGGGACCCAGATTGCGGAGGATCTGCATTGGGACGGCCGGCAGGTGCATCTGTGTGTGGGGGAGGCCCCGCGGGCGCCGCGCCGGTATCGGGGGCGCGACGTGGTAGCGTGGCTCGACGACATGGGGCATTACGACCGGCCCATCTACGACCACCCGGAGGGGGAAGACATGCGCCACAAGACCAATCACTACCTCTCGGGGCGCGGCGACGGGGGGCACACCATCGACCTCCGCGAGCTGTACCTGGAGGGAATGGAGCTCTACGGACGGCTGGAGGACGCGGACGGCACCGACCTTACGTTCCGTCCCAACCTGACGGAGAATCTGGAGGCCGCCGACGCATCCGCCGCCGACATCAAGCGGCGCATCGACGAGTATATTGCCGAGCACGACATCGACGCGCCAACTGAACAGCCGTACCAACCGTCCTGGACGCCGGACGAGGATCCCACCGGCCTCGATCTGGGCAGTACCGACATCAGTACGGTGTTGTGGGCGACCGGGTACGGCTATGACTTCAGCTGGGTCGATGTGCCGGTCTTTGACGACACCGGCTATCCCGAGTACTACCGCGGGGTCACCGACGCCGATGGGCTCTACTTCGTCGGGCTCGCGTGGCTCTACACCTGGGGCTCCGGACGCTTTGCGGGTGTGGGCCGCGACGCCGAGTATCTGGCCGAGCAGATTGAGGAGCAGCAGGCCGTGGTCGAACCGGTGAAGGCGTAGTGGCAACTTTCCGATTCCGCTTCGTTCATCGGGGAATGGCGCGTTCGCCTTCGCTCGCCCAGCGTGCCGCTATCGCGTGGAGGCACGGGAGCGTGGAGGCATGGAAGCGTGGAGGCATGGAAGCGTGGAGGCATGGAAGCGTGGAGGCATGGAAGCGTGGAGGCATGGATGCAATACGTCGTTGCGTCCATGCGTCCAGAGCCTCCACGCATTCATTTAGAAGCCGAAGGCACCGCTGGAGACAGGCGTGACCTACGGGCGCCGCTTCGACGGACGTTACAGGTATCCATGCTCCTGGGCGAAGAAGAGGAGCTCCACGGTGTTGTCCACCTCGGCCTTGCGCATCAGGCTCTTGCGGTGCGTGTTCACCGTGTTGACGCTGATGTAGAGCTCGTCGGCAATCTCGGCGCTCGTGTGGCCGGTCCGGAGCAGGCGCAGCACGTCCATCTCCCGCTCCGTGAACAGGGTCGTATCCGAGCGCTCACTGCCGTCCCCGTCCAGGAATTCTTCGAAGCGATCACTGCGGGGCCCGAACACCTCCCAGGTCACGGTCTGGTCGCCGGTCACATGGCTGATGTCCGTGCACCGGCTGATGTAGGCCTCCACGTGGCCGTCGTCGTCTTTCAGGAAGGGCGTACTCTTGCGCAGCACCGATACGTAGTGCCCGTCGTCCGTGCGCATCCGATAGGTCACGTGGCAGGACGACTCGAAGGGCACGAGGTCCTGGGAGTACTCCATCACGAACGACAGGAGCGCCTGCGAGACCTCGAAGTACTGGGGGAGATCGCCCGGATGGATGTGTTCGACGAAGAAGTCGGGGGTGAGCCGGGTCAGGTCGTACCCGAGCGCCTGCTCAAACCCAGCGTGGTGGTACCGTCCCGTATCCACGTCGTGAATGTAGAGGAACTGGTTGGGCCACAGCTGCACGTCCTGCAGGTACGTGCGAATCTTCTGCTCACGCTGGCTCAGGTTCCCCCGGTGGTCCTGCTTCAGGTCGTGCAGGAAGGTTTTGAATCGGTCGGACGAGAGTTCGAGCTGCTGCTCGAGCGTGGAGGGCACGTTCGTGAACGAAGAAGCCATTGGTGGGGAGAAACGACACACAGGAACAGGGCGAACGGAGACACGGCACCCCCCCTGCCGGCATAACTGGAAGAGGGTGCTATAAGGCGGGCCGTCAGACGACGGATGGGGGGACTACGGGGCGGAGAAAGGCCGACCTCATACGACGATTCCGGAACGTGTTGCAAGGGCACGGGAATCCTTTTCTTTCAACACGGGGCCTCCTATTCTTCTAGCAAATATGGGTTCCCAGAAGATTTATCTGTGCATTTAGTACTTTTTGCGAAAAAAGATAAATCAATATCGGGAATATGCCTCAATTCACCAGAATTGGTGATTTACATCCTCAGGGGGAGCCATTAGGCTAGAATTGACGCTCGAAAAGGAGCGCTCAGTGAGGACCTGCACCTGCTTTTCCCTTCCATTAGTCCAGACTTGACTTTATGCCAGCAGTTGACATTGAGCCGCACGAAGACGGCGACTACTTCGTTGATTACGACGACAAGAAATTCGAGGACGTGCAGGCGGAAGAGGGCGAGAAGGCCCTCGTCACGTTCCATACCGTTGCCTTCGAGGGGTCGATTGCCCTCGTGAACATGATGTCCGCCAACCGGCTGATCCGAAAAGGCTTCGACACGTCGGTGCTGCTGTACGGGCCGGGTGTGACGCTCGGGATCCAGCGTGGGTATCCGACGCTCGGCGACGCGGCGTTCAACGGGCATCAGAACTACGCGGAGCGTCTCGAGAAAATCATGGACGAGGGCGGGGACGTGTACGCCTGCCGGTTTGCGCTCCAGGCCCTGTACGGCCACGGCGAGGCCGCCCTCCTGCCCGGCATCGAGCCGATTGACCCGACGGATGTGCTCGACATCATTCTTCTGCATGACCGTGAGGATGCCTTCGTGATGGACACGTGGATGATGTAGGTCCGTGCGTGAGGACAGTGACCCTGCACAACGACTCCGACGAGTGCGAGCCTCGGTACTCGATGACACAGTCGTCAGCGTTTGCCGGCGACGGTCAACCCCGAGCGTTTCCACACACGAGATGTGGAGGGAAACAGCGTAGCAGGCGCTGCGATGTCTCTCGCGTCAATTGGAGCACAACTGCGTTGTGGACGCTCACTGGGCGGGGCCGAGAGGCCTCGCCGGGGTGTCCTCGATTGGGGTGGACTCACCATGGTTTCCATAATTCAGCATGTCAACGATGACTGATTCGACAGAGGCGAGCACGGTCAAGGCGGCTGCCGTTCAACTGACGCCCGTGCTGGAGGACCGGCAGGCTACCACCGAGAAGGTATGCGACAAGATTCGAGAGGCGGGCACGGAGGGGGCGGAGATTGCCGTCTTCCCGGAGACGTTTATTCCAAATTATCCGTACTTCGCGTTTGTGAAGCCGCCGGCGGCCACCGGAAGCGCGCACTTAACGCTGTACGAACAGGCCGTCGAGGTGCCGGGGCCGGTGACCGAGCAGGTGGGCACCGCTGCGCGCGAGTGGGGGATGGTGGTCGTGCTCGGCGTCAACGAGCGGGCGCACGGTACCATCTACAACACGCAGGTGATCTTCGACGCCACCGGCGAGATTTTGATGACGCGGCGCAAGATTACACCCACCTTCCACGAGCGCATGATTTGGGGCCAGGGCGACGGCAGCGGGCTCCGAGCCGTGGATACGGAGGTCGGGCGCGTCGGGGCGCTGGCGTGCTGGGAGCACTACAACCCGCTGGCCCGCTACGCGCTGATGGCCGACCACGAGGCGATTCACTGCAGCCAGTTCCCCGGCTCGATGGTCGGTTCGACCTTCACCGACCAGATGGAGGTGACGATCCGCCATCATGCCCTGGAGTCGGGATGCTTCGTGATTAACTCGACCGGCTGGCTGCGCGAGGAGCAAATCGAGGAGATTGCCCCGAACAACCTGCAGAAGGCGCTCACGGAGGGATGTATGACGGCGATCATTTCGCCGGAGGGGAAGCACCTGGCGGAGCCGATCACGGAGGGGGAGGGTATTCTGTACGCCGACCTTGACCTCCAGCTCATCGAGAAGCGCAAGCGCATGATGGACTCGGTGGGGCACTACGCCCGGCCCGAGCTTCTGTCGCTGCGCATCGACAACACGGATCACAAACCCGCAGTGTACAAACATGCCGACCGAGACGACGACCTCGTCGCCGACGCGCCGTCCGGACCGGACGGAGAATCGAACGGCGTCTCCTCCCCCAGCCGCGTCCGAGACAGCGGAAACATCCGAGACGGAGACGACGGAAATTCCCCTGCCGGTGCTCCAGACGGAGGACGAGACGCCCTTCTCTAGCGGTCCGGATAGCACCGCGCCGTCCAGCAGCACGGCGCCCCCCTCCGAGCGGCTCCAGGTCGAGCTCCAGTCGCACGGCCTGCGACTGGCGACGCACGAGGCCGGCGCGGCGAGTCGACAGGGTGGGGCGGGCCCGAGCGACCACAAGGCAGTGAGTGTGGACGGATCCACCATCATGGTGCCCGTGCACACCGCGCAGTCCGATGAGTCGCCCTACTACGCCACCGCCCCAAATAGTCAGGGCGCCGCTACGCTCTACCGCGACGACGAGCAGGTGGGTACGGTCTCGTTTCCGGATCCGCCCCAGTTCTATCGCCACGAGACCTCCGACGGCGTGCCGATGTGGAAGGTGGCGAAGCTGCACAGCCACAACGTGCTGGCCACCACGGTGCTGCAGCGCTGCATCCGGTACGACGATCGGGAGACCGCGTGCCAGTTCTGTGCGATTGGGCAGTCGCTAGAGGCCGAGCGCACCATCGCTTACAAGAAGCCGCATCACCTCGCGGAAGTGGCGGAGGTAGCTGTCGAGCACGACGGCGTCGATCAGTTTGTGATGACGACGGGCACGCCCAACACGGAGGACCGCGGCTGCAAGCTGCTTCATGAGAGCGCCGCTGCCGTACAGGACGCCGTGGATCTGGGCATTCAGGTGCAGTGCGAGCCGCCCAGCGACTTCGGCTGGTTTCCCAAACTCCGAGAGGCTGGGGCCGATGCCATCGGCATGCATCTGGAGGCCGTCCAGCCCGAAGTGCGGAAGGAGATCATGCCCGGCAAGGCCCAGGTCCCGGTCGACTACTACATGGATGCCTTTGAGGCCGCGGTGGAGGTCTTCGGCACCGGCAACGTGAGTACCTACATTCTAGCCGGCCTCGGGGACTCGAAGGAGGCGCTGATTTCGAGAAGTCAGGCCCTGATCGACATCGGGGTTTACCCTTTCATCGTGCCGTTTGTGCCTATTACCGGCACGCCGCTGGAGGACCACGATCCGCCCGGCGACGCCTTCATGGAAGCGGTGCTCGCTCCGGTGGGGCAAATGCTGGTAGAGGCCGGTATGACCTCCGACACCCTCGATGCGGGCTGCGCCAAGTGCGGGGCCTGCTCGACCCTTCGTTCCTTCGAAGAAAAAGCCCGACAGAACCAGTGATTCTTGATCCGCCGAGCACCCCGAAATGCCGACACCTCCACTTTCGTTTTGCGCGTGAGCCGTGGGAGCGACAGGGCTACTGCGACCTCCGGCGCGAGATTTTCTGCGAGGAGCAAAGCATCTTTGAGGGCACGGACCGGGACGAGCACGATGCCGACGCGCTCCCGATCGTGGCCGTGCGCAACCGCATGGGGGTTGGCGACGAGGTGGTCGGCGTCGTCCGCATTGACGAGCGCGTGCCCGGCGTCTGGTGGGGCAGCCGGCTCGGGGTGGCGGAGCCGTACCGCAAGCTGACCGACTTCACGGCGCACAACGTGTTCGAGGATGAGGCACCGCTTCGCTTCTCGTCGGTCGGGGCGACGCTCATCTACAAGGCCGTGAGCTCGGCCCACGCGTTCGGGGCGCAGCGCTTCTTCGCGCACGTCCAGCGCCAGAACGTGCCGCTCTTCCGGCGCCTCCACTGGGATTCGATCGAAGAGGTCACCCTGCACGGGCGGCTCCACCACAAGATGGAGGCGGATTTGTTGTGCTATCCGGCCTCGACCCTCCTGCAGGAGCGTGCCCTCCAGCCTGCGTGAAGCGTGAGCCGTGACGCGTGCGGGAGCCTGGACCGGTCCTTCACGCATCACGAAATCACGCATCACGAAATCACGTCTCACGGTTCCTGCGTCTCCGAAATCGGCGGAGCCTGGCGTGACGAGCGACGCTTCAGAATCGACCCAATCCTCGTGTCCAACTCGACGAGCACCCCGACCGCCTCAGATGTCAACGCCCTAGTTGAGCGTGTCCGCGAGCACCCGAATGTGCAGGACAAGCTCACCATCAACCGCGCCTACGAGGAGCCGGTCGGGCGTACTGTGCCGTTCGACCACCCGCTCGTGCCGGATGTCAACGAAGAGGTGCGGATTGGCGACGACTGCGCCGCGCTCCCGACCGGAACAGACTATCTACTCTTCGCCGCGGAGGGCATCCTGCCGGCCTTCGTGAAGGAGTATCCCTGGTTCGCCGGGTACTCGGCCGTGATGGTCAACCTGAGCGACATCTGCGCGATGGGGGGACGCCCGCTGGCCCTGACCGACATGCTCTGGATTGACGATCAGGCCGACGGCGAGGAGGTGTGGGCCGGGATGCAGGCGGCGGCGGAGGACTACGGCGTGCCGGTGGTGGGCGGCCACACCTCGTACCGGTGCGGGCCCAAGCATCTGGGCGTGGCGGTGCTCGGGCAGGCCCGTCAGCTTTTGACCAGCTACGATGCTGCTGCCGGCGAGACCCTTGTGATGGCCGTCGATCTGGATGGGGAGTATTTCGAAGAGTACCCGTTCTGGAACGCGTCCGTTGACGACTCTCCGGAGCGTCTGCAGAGCCTGCTGCCCCTCATGCAAGGAGCGGCGGAAGAGGGGTGGTCCCAGGCGGCGAAAGACATCAGCATGGGGGGCATCGCCGGGACGCTCGCGATGCTGCTGCACACCTCGGACGTGGGGGCCGAGTTGCGGCTGGACGACGTGCCCAAACCGCCGTCGGTAGGCTGGGAGAAGTGGCTGGTGAGCTTTCCGAGCTTCGGTTATCTCATGACGACGACCGCCGACGACGTGGCGGCGATCCAGCGGCATTTTCACGCACACGACATCGCCTGCGCGGCCGTCGGGGAGATCCAGGCGGAGGTAGGTCTCCGCATCACGCATGACGGCGCCACGGCGGCCCTGTTCTGATACGGATTTCGAGCGGTGAGGCCGGGCTTCCGTTGCAGCCCGCGTCTGTCAACGTGGGCAGCTCCCCCAATCGAATAAGCGTAAAAACGTTGGACGTAAAAACGTCATAGGGACCAGCAATCTTGATCATCGTGGGGACTCGATTCGACGCAAGCAGATATTTTCATCTGGGAACGGAATGAGGGGAGAGGCGACCCGATCGAAAGGGAGATTCCACACCTCCTTACGCATTACACTCTCACGCGTCACATACTCACGCATCCACGCAGCGTCATGCCCGAGGTCTACATGCGCATTCAGTGGTCGGACGACACCACGGATCGCGTCTATTCGCCGTCCTCCGTCATCCGCGACTTCTTCGAGGAGGACGAAGAGATGTCGGTCGACGCCTTTGAGGAGCGCATTACCGACGCGCTGTCGCGGGCGAGCGAGCGGGTTCGCGAGGTGTACGGCATGGAGTGCGCCTCGGCCAAGCAGGAGCTTCGGCGCCTGCAGAGCGCCACGGACGAGCGGGCCGACGACGAGCGGGTGACGATTCTCAATGTATAGAGGGGACCCTGCGGGGATAGAACATCCATTTCCGATGAGGTCTCGTGTTGCAGTTGCTCCCCACCGGACGTGCGTGCTACGTTGAAGGTGTCATGGAGATGCAGATCTCGGTCTCCGTTTTTCCGAACAACACGCACGATCACGGTATGAGCGATCCAGGACTCGAAGCACTGAGTGAACAGGCCAACGCGAACGAAGAGGCGGCCTGTCCCGTCACGCTCGTCGTCAACGGCAATCTCGTCACCGGACACATCGTGGGGAAGTCGGTGTTTGAGACCGACACCACGAAGATGGTGGAGATGGCGCGCGAGCAGGCCGGCGCGGAGAACGGGGCGGTCGATGCGATGGACGACCTCATCTCGGGCATGATGGGAGAAATCGAGGATGACGACTCGGGCCGACACGTGCACGTCTCGGTGCAGGAGGTTATGACCGGGGCCGAGGCCATTCATCTCGGCGGATCGGTGTTTCGCTTTCAGGCCGATGAGGTGGAGGGCTTCACGATCGGCACCGTCGAGACGAAAGAGGGGTGATTGTCAACTCCGCAGTAGAGTTCCGCTCCAGCCTTACTGGTGAAGCTGCCTCATACCAACTCCGCGGGCTTCATTCGGGTATGTAGGTTTGTAAGTAAGTACGTGGTACACACGTAGATACTTTCACACCCACACCCCGATTCGGAACGAGTTCCGATTAGTCGGGACTACGCACCTACATACCCGAATCCTTCAACTGGGTTCGGTATCACTGGGGGGCGCTCCATCAGGGAAGAGTGGCGGAAGCGCACGGGCGAGAGGGCGCTTGGGAGAGGGGAGGCGAGCTGCCGAAGTCGGACGGAGGTTGGTCCAGGCTGAGATACGATCGCCGTACTTGGAGCGGCAGCGAGGAGGCCCGTCCGGACAGGCGCCGCTGATTCTCGCGGGAGGGCACCGATGGACCGGTGTCTCTCGCTTTTGAAGAAGTGGTTGGAGGTACATCAGCGGAGTGATCGGCGGCTTTGTACCGAATCCGCTTACAGAGTTTGGGAACGTGGCTGAGACGCCCGGAATAAGCGCGTAGATCCGCTGCACACCCCGCCACACTCAACGGTGCCGCATGATCTTCGATTATGCTGCGTGATCTCTCGGTTCTGCCTGCGGAGTTGGTATTATTCGGGCAGAGAGGCGTCGTGGCGACGGGCCGCGACGGTACGAAGCCGTTGAGCAGCTTCCCTCGGAAGAGAGAGTCGAGGAAGGTCGCCGTCCAGGTGACGGGGCGCTCGATGTCCGCCGACGTACCCATTCACGAGAGTGGCGGCCGGGGCGCTGATGAAGGCCTCGTCCGTCGGGTAGTTCTGCCGGACGGCGTCGAAGAGTACGGGATGGCGCCGCAACTTGTAGTTCTGGTGATAGGACTCGGCTCGGTGAAACGACGCCTCCGCAATGATCTCGGTGGTGAGCGCCCCCGTCTCCTGTTTGCGGGCCGTTCGGGAGGCTCGGGCCTGCTCGGCCTGGCGGTCCGTCTGGGGAAACAGGGCGGGCTGGTATTGTCGCTTGAAGGGGGCGCACGTAGGGTCGTGACTCGCCCAGAAGAGCAAAAGCAGACCGGCGTAGTCCACCTGAGCCGGGTCGTACTCGATCCACACCGTCTCGATGTGGTCCCCAATGTCGTCGTAGGTCGGGGCCGCCGTCGTGCCCCCAGCGTACCCCACCCGCGTACGGATCACGCCCTCCACGGCCCCGAACCGGGCGTCGGGCCCCCAGAAACAGCCCAGGGCAACGGCCGTCCTGGCCGCGTCGGTTGGGGCGGCGGCATCCAGAGGGGGAGGGGCGGGAGACATGGCGGATGTGTTGCAGCGGGCAGCTAGTTTTCGTCGTTAAACGAGAGCGTGGCGGTGCGGCCCTGGTATTCAATCTCGATCCCGTCGTCCACTTTCTGGACGGTCGCGATGGTCCGCTCCACGTCGAAGTTTTGCCGTTTAATGTGCGCGGTCACCGTCTCCTCGGCCACGGCCACGTGCTGAGGATCGTCGCCGATTTCTCGGGCCTGGTCGGCCACGTCGAAGAGGAGCGGGGCAATCTGTGCCACGTAGGTAGCCGCCATGAATTCGGGGCTGGGCTCGTCCATTTCGTCGAGTTCGTCCATGAGAGCGTAAGTGAATGGGTGAAAAGGAACGCATCGTTCGGTGAGGGAAGGCGGGCACTGCCAATGAGAGGGGGCGGCGGGCGTTCCCTCGGGAATCGGGTCTTTCCTCCGGGGCCGTTGAGGCGGATCGGGTGCGGGGGGACGGCGCGGCGTTCCGCTCGTAGGACGCTGGAATTCGGAAACTTCTGGGAGGAGGTGGGAGCGGCCGCTGCGCCCTCAATGACGGAGAAGTGTGTGCAGCAGGGCCGGGAGGCGTGATCCCATTTGCACGTTCTTGCTGATCGGTGCACGGGTAGGGAAAGGTTCTCCGTATGAGGAGGGGATCTCAGATCTCCAGAACCGTGCTTTGGGCTGCGCGGAAATCGTCTTTGCCAATCTCAGATTGCCTCGATCTGAAATCGGCGGCCCCCACTCACGGATCCGTACATCGGACCGTTGACCGAAGGCCGGACCAAAATGCAAAATGGACGCGCTGTGTTCATTTGACCGTTGACAGTTGATGACCAATCGTTTAATATGCGTTTATCCAAGTAGTCCCCAGCACCGCTCGTCCGTTGGAGGAGCGACCGTGGCAGTTCTTCACGTGCTGGGTCCCAATGCCTGTGTGTGGATCTCCGGATTCGTATGTTGTCCGATCTGAGCGACGAGGCCCGGCAGTACGCCGAGCAGGAAGCATGGGGACAGTACCGAAACGTCCGGTATGACACCGCCGAGTACGTACGTCAGAACGGGCAGTGGAAGCGGGCGGGATTGCTGTACATGGAAGTTTTGATTTTTGACCTGCAGGGCGTCACGAGCATGCCCGGCATCAACGGCTTTCATGTGACGCACCAGAGCAGCTCGCCTGCCGTCGTTCGAGAAATTGCACGTCTGTCGCTGAAAGCGGATCTGGAAGAGGGGGAGATGAAGGTCCTCTACGATCGGGTCGCCGATCAAACGTGGATGGAGGCGTTCCCGCGCTCGAAGGACGACATCTGGGCGGAGGCCAGCGATGAGGTGGCGACGCAGCGGGATATCCTGCTGCTGGATCGGAAGGTCGAGTCACTCGGGTCCGACCAGCTGCTCTCAGCGGCAGAGGCCGAAGCGTACATCAAGCACAAGAGTGAATATGAGATCATCCGCCGCGTCGAGCGACTGCTGGAGGTGGAGCGCGCGGCATGCATTCCTCCGGAAAAGCGAGACCGCGTCGAGCGGTACCTCGCGTCTCTTGATCCGGAAGCGCTCGCGAACCGCTGGAAGGCGAAGGTCTACCGGCGAGGGGGAGAGGTTATGCTGTCGAAGAACGGATACCGGAAGGCGCTCGAATATTTTGAGTGCGCTCTCGAAGCAGTGGATCGAGACGAGTTTGTGGAGGTGGAACGGCTCGTGGAGCAACTGCGTGAACGGCTCAACCGGTGAGGAGCGGCGGTGAGAGGGGCGGACGCGGATTCACCGCACAGTCGGTCGGCAACTGCATCTCTTCTTCAGGAGAGTGGCGTCCCCCAGCGAGGGGCCGCACGTCCAGACCGCTAGGCATTTTCGCCCACTCGGGATTGAAATTCTCTCGTCCGCTCGGTATACACACCGGCAACCTGTTTTACGAGCGGATACGTCGCCGAGACACAGTGGGCGAAGTTGCAAAATGGTGCCCGAATGATCCTGGCAAGCGTGCTTGCCTTTAGGGGCACCACCAGGGAGGGGATCTCAGATCTCCAATGCAGAAGCCGTTTTGCGCTGAGAACGAGTCCATCTAGACGGCCATGACCGAGTATCCCGACGGCCGTCGTGGATGCACGAGATCCACGAAGTCGCAGCGCTGGGAGCAAGGTCATCCAGATGGCCGCGACCGAGTACTCGCCGGAGTGGCCGTAAACGTCTCGCCAAACAGGTTCTGAAGGTTATTTTCAAGCAACAATTGAAAAAGGCGCTTTTTAGTCGTCCGGACCTGAGAGGGCGAGAATGGAAAGAACAGTGAGCCCCGTCGCAGCAGCCCCCCACCCCCAGTTGTGAGAGAACCGCGCTTGGAGACGAGCTGAAGTTCCAATCCGGCATCGGACTTCGGCAATAGCGTCTCTTCCGCTGGAAGCGGTCCCAAGACCAACGAACCGCGCGAGGAGACGCTCCCGGACGCCGATGTCGCTCGAATTTGGCGCTGGCTGTCCCTGCAAGCAACCAACGCGCAACTCACCCTCAACGGGCCTTATCTAAAAGAAAAGTGAACATAGTAGTAATCTTTCCATAATCCGTAAAGAAACGAAACGACTGTTCGCAGCACGCTTCGTCCCAGTGGGCTGAGAGGCGCGAGTTCGGACGAGAGAAACCTGGAATGTTCTTTGACGAATTAGACAAGCGGTTACAGCGACGACATTTTGCCCCACACCGCTTTCGCTCTCACCATGTCTCTTGCATACCTCGTTGCATCAATTCTCGCGATCGGTTGGAACGTGGCGATTGTCGCCCTCATCGTACTCAGCCGCACGGATCCGTTTGGAAGCGATTCCGACTCGGGTCGGGCCGCGCGCCACTGTGTGCGGCGCGTTCAGGCGGAGGTTGGGACGCTGGAGTTCGACGCCCGGTCGGGGCGCTCCGGACGGCGGGACGACGGCACGGTTGCAACCAATGAGGTCCGCCGTCACGTGGAGGAAACGTCGTGCGAAGTGGAGGTCGACGTGCCGTACGTCGAGGCCTCCGTCCCCGTCACGACGAACGAGGGCGACCAGCAGCGGCGCTGCTCCGTGTGTATGAACTAGTCCGTATCGGAGGCGGTCCGTTCCAGGATGAAGACGCGAGGATAGAGCCCGCCGATCTCGATGACGCGCACATGGCGCACGTCGAACAACGGGGCGTCCGCGAGGGCTTCGTTGAAGGGCTGCTGTCGAAGCACGAGCATGGCGGCGCGGCCGCCGGGGCGGAGGACCTCGTGAAATTGCTGGAGTACTCGCCGGTAAAACGGGTGAAAGTCCATGCTGCTGGCGAGGCGGACGCCGAAGGGGGGATTGGTGACGATAAGGTCGGCTTGCCAGCCGTCCAGTGCGTCGGCGAGGGTCCAGACGTCGGATTCGGTAAACGTAACCCGGTCGGTCATTGATTGAGCCTCAGCGTTGTCGCGGGCCCCGTCCAGGGTGTCGGCGTTCCAGTCATTGCCGTGGAGGGCGGCGTCCGGCCACAGAGCCCCGGCCTCCCAGAGAATGGTGCCGGAACCACAGAAGGGATCGAGGAGCCGTGCGGGAGTTGCCGTCTCCGAGTCGGACGATGCGGACGCGCCGAGATGCGAAAGCCTGAGGAGCGCGTAGGCCACGTTCGGTTTGAGCGCAGCACGCGGCTGGAAGAGGCGCGCCTGTCGTCGGCTGAGCGCTTCCCGTGTGTGCTGTACGCTTACGAGGCACTGGTCGTCGTGCACATCCACCCGTACCTCGGTGTCGTAGTCTTCGAGGTCGACAGTGGTGCCGTAGTGGGCTTCCAGGGCGGCGCCAGCCTCCCGCTGCACGTCGATGCTCGTGAAGTCGTGGTCGCCCTGCCGGACGGTGGTGACCCGGAACGCATCCGCGGTTTCCATCGCCTCTACGTCGAGCGTCTCGACGGTGGTGCGAATCGTGGCGAGGGCGGCCTCGGCGTCGTCGGGAAGAGAAAAGGCGCAAAGCGGAGCGAGGACGTGGTGGACTGATTTCATCCGATGGGCCAGGTCGAGGGCCGCGTCGGGGGGCGCCGCCACCTCCACCCGGGCGTAGCTCCGCAGGTCGAGCGGGGCGTCGTCGGTGTCCGGCACGTCGATTCCGGCGGCTTCCGCACGTGCCCGATACTCATCAATCACCACGTCCTCCAGTCCCATATTGGTGGTGAACAGAAGTGGGGTCCGCTTGGCGGAGCGGAGCAACGTCACGGAGGCGGGGGCGGACGACATGTGTACAGACGAGACCCGAGGAAAACACCGAGCGGCCCTTCCTACAGAGCAGCGTCCTGCGGGTTCGGACTGGGCTAAACGCAGGAACCCGGGATTGCGTCGGCCGGTTTGGGCAAGCGTCTTTCCCCAAGGGATGAACGCACGATGATCTCCCGTCAATCACGACATATCGGGGCACTGGGCACCCTCTTGCTCGGAATCGTGCTCGTCGTGAGTCCCGTGCTGAAGGTGTTTGCTGGATCGTGCCCTCGTCAGGGACGAAAAGCGACCGAAACCGGCCCTGTGGCCGGGAGCGTGATCCCATCTGCGTCCGCGTTCCTTCACATTTCCTCCCCCGAATGCCCCTGTCCGAACGTCTCGGACGCCCACATTGGGAATGCCGTCTCGGTGGAAATGGGCCGCTGGACCATTGAGGTTGGGCCGACTCCGTCGGGCGTCGAGGGGCAACGACCGCCTCCCCTCGTGCGTGCGAGGACAATGCTGGAGAGGACGCCGCCCGACCCTGTCATCGGGACATGTCCGGGACGGACCGTGGCGCTTCAGATGTAGGCGTCTCCCCTGCCCGTCGGCAGGCGCCTGCAGTACACGATCGGACCCGACCGGCCCTCCTCATCTCTCTTCGACTGGAGACGAATGCCTTATGTCGATTTTTCGCTCGATATCCCGCGCACAGTGGGTCTGGTGCAGCTTCAAACGATCTTTTGGGGAAAGCAGTTTGCTATTGCTCCAAGCTCCAGCTTGAGGTATAGACGGACGAGGTCCGTCCAAAGCTCGATTGCACAACGGACCAGTTGAAGCTGCACTGGGCCGCCGTCGGGGCGGCCGGGGTGCTCGTTGGTGCCCTCGTGACGGGCGCGGTGCCCCTCCCCGGCCCGTTCGCCGACGAGACTGCGTCCCTCCAGACGGCCCCCGACTTTCGCCTGAACACGCTGAGCGGCGATGTCTTTCGCCTCAGCGATCACCGCGGCGAGGTCGTTGTCGTGAACGTATGGGCCACTTGGTGCGCTCCGTGCCGGGTGGAGATGCCCGGGTTCGTGGACCTGCAGCGCGAGTATCGGGACGAAGGTGTGCAGTTTGTCGGCATTGCCGTGGACTAGAACGGGACAAGCGTGGTGCGGCGCTTCGTGGAGCCGGAGGGCATCAACGTCCCGCAGATTGCGAATCCGTCCCTGGCGACCCGTCATTTTCCGGGCACGGCCGTGCCCCGCACCTACCTGATTGGCAAGCAGGGGCGCGTCCGGTACACCCCCAGCGGCGTCATTTTGAAGTGGGTGCTCGACGATGCCCTGGAGCAGTTGGTAGAAGAGGCACCCTCGGGCTACTGATACGTGAATGGGTTGTTAAAGACGATCGTCGCTGATAGCAAAACACGGTGTAGGGAATCTAGGATTCCCAGGATCTCGGATCTCCTTCCTCACACGGAAAATATTGTTTACCTCCCCGTGCACGGATCAGTAAAAAGGCCTCCTGCGGTGAACGGACGCCCGCTGCGGGCGTGCAATACCGTCCTTCGTGATGTGCCGATGGCAATCCCCACGCATGCGCGCACTGATTCGATCGGTCCTTGCGGCGCTGCTCGTAGCGGGAGGACTGTGGATGGGCTACCGGGCGTGGTCGGGGTCCGCCGCTGGGGGGCGCGGCACGCTCCACACGCACCGCATTGGCGCGTCGGAGGGGGACAGAGGGCATTCGGTGTCGGTGTGGATGCCGCCCGGCTACGACACGACCCGGACCGAGGAGTATCCGGTGCTGTACGTGCAGGACGGTGAGCACCTCTTCGAGCCCGACGACGTTCCGGACTGGCGCGTTGACGAGCGGCTCTCGCGCCTTATCGCGGAGAATCGTCTTCCCCCCCTCCTCGTGGTCGGGGTACACAGCTCGGAGCAGCGCCTGCGCGAGTACGTACCCACGGTGCCGTTTTACCTGCAGCCCGATTCCCTGCGGCGCCCCACCCAGCGCCAAATCGGACGCCCCCGTTCCAACGCGTACCTCCAGTATCTCTATGAGGACGTGACGATGTTCGTGCGTCGGCAGTATCACGTCGACCCCGCTGCGTCGCGTACGTTCATTGCCGGAAAGGGACTGGGTGGGCTGGCGGCGCTGTACGCCGCGGCGAAGATGCCGTTTGCGTTTGGGGGCGCAGCGGTCTTCTCGCCGGACTGGACCCCCGGCCGCACGGGAGCGGACACGGCCTTCGCGACGGCGTATCGGGATTACCTCGCCGGGCAGCGGGAAGCCCTTCGGTCCAGTCGCCTCTACTTCGACTACACGACCGCGTCGGCCGAGCGGGGCTTTACCCCGCACCGCAACATTCTCACCGCGTTCCTGCGGAACCCTCTGTTCTCGCGGGATCGATGGACCGTCCGTCGCCTCGACGCTGCGTCGTCCGAGGCAGAATGGCCGGATCGGGTCGAAGCGGCCGTTCGGTTTCTCATGGACGCGCCCGCCCCGGAGCCGTCTTCCTTCTTCCAGCCGCCCGCTCCCCGCCGTGAATGACATCCCGTCCACGTCCAGTCGTCGCTGGGACGAGGCCCCGCTGCGACGCGGAGTGCTGATTACGCTTGTGGTTGCGCTCACGACGATGGCGGGACGCGCTCCGGCGCAGCCGATGACTGCGCTGGTTGGCCGACGGCCCTGAATCCGGTTGACTCGACGGTCGTCGACAACGCCATAATTCTTGTGGAGGAGGGGCGCATCGCAGCGGTGGGGCCGTCGGCGACGGTCGATGTGCTGTCGGACGCAACGGTTCACGACATGCCCGGTGCGTACGTGATGCCCGGCCTCATTGACGGTCACGTTCATTTTTTTCAGAGCGGCGGCCTCTATACGCGGCCCGATGCGCTCGACCTGCGGGCTGTGCGGCCGTACGCGGAAGAGAATTCCTATCGTCGTGGACGGGTCCGACGCGGGGAGCTGACCTCGATCCCGGCGGCTTCGATCACATCCTCACGAATCTGCCTGTGAACGCCATCAAGTTCACGGAGGAGGGACGCATCGACCTGCGGGTTCGGGCGGCCGCAGAGGGGAATGAGGACGCCGACCCGGCTGTGTAGTGCGGACGCCTCCGATACCGTCAGAATTCGGAGGACGGAGGGCTCCCACGAGCGGCGTTTTTCCGGACCGTCGGGGGCACTGTGCGGCATTCGGAGCGAGACGAGGAGTGGTCCGTTAGTAAAATCCATGCTTGTCGATGACTCCCCGCAACCAGTTCGGAATGATGACACTTCTTGCAGGATTAAGCACGTTTCCACAGCGAATTGCCGCCTTTGGCGTCGATGCCCCTTTGGGAACGGGCCTGGAGTGGATGACGGTTGCCGCCGTTGTTCTCCCGGCCCTCGTTCTCGTCATTCTCGTATACCTGGGGCCCAGCAACACGGCGTAGGGCCGTCGAACGGGGGCAGAAGGATTACTTGCACTCGTTTTCGAGGTAGTGCTCCGAGCGGGCCTTGTGGTCGCCGAAGGCCGCCTTTCCGAACGTCTCGCAGGCCGACGTCTTGTTGCCGAGCTTCATCTGCGACTCCGCCACGATGAAGTGGTACTTCGCCCGGTCGGTGCGGCTGCCCTCTTGAAGCCGCTCCAGTCCCTGTTGGGCGGTCGCAATGGCCGATTTGTACTGCTCTTTCTCGTAAAGGGCCGTGGCGCGGTAGAACAGCGACTTGGCACTGGGATCGACGTACTGCTTCATCTCATCGAGGTGGGAGAGCGCCTCTTCGACATCGGCCGCGGTCGGGGTCTCCGCACTGAGCGCCTTCGAGGCCTTTGCGATGAACTCCTGACGGATGCGGTCGGTGGCGAGGCTGGCCGTGCGCACGTCGCCGTTCTCGTTGCCGATCTCGATGGCCTTCGTCATTGCCTCCATGGCCGCCGCGGTGCTGTCCATGTTCACGAGGGCCAGGCCCTTGCCGTAGTAGACGTACGTGTCGTCCGGCGACCATTCGATCCCCTTTTCGAAGTGGGTCCGGGCCTGCTCATAGCGTTCCGCCTTCAGTGCCTTGTTTCCCCACTTGGTCGGGAGCTTTTGCTGGAAGTTGCGGAGCTTGCTGAGGGCGTTGCTCTGGTCGGTCGCCTCCGCGAGGCGGACGGCATCCGCGAGGGAGCTGTACGCCGTCTCATAGTTGTTCTGCTTGCCCGCCTTCTGAAAGGTGGCGTAGTTTTTCTTTAGCTGTTCGAGCTTCTGCTTCGTATCTTCGGCCGAGCTTCCGCCGCTGCTCTGGGCGAGGATCGGTGCAGTCCCGATTCCCCAAACGACGATGCAGACAAGCAGGGCGACGACCCAGTGACGGATATTCGTGTACATGGCAGTCTGGACAGTTGCGGTGAACGAAGAAGGATTGGAGCCTCAGCGCCCCCCGATGATGCTACCGGCCTTCAGCTTGTGCCCGGGCCCGTTCGCGGTATTCCTCATTGGCGTAAACGGCGACCTCAACGCGTCGGTTTTGCTGGCGGCCCGCCTCCGTTTCGTTAGAGGCGACGGGCTCCGATTCGCCTTTGCCCTCGGTGATGAGGCGCGCCGAGGCGATGCCGCGTTGTTGCAGGAAGTCGGCGGCCGATCCCGCCCGCCGTCCGGACAACTCCCGGTTGTAGGAGGCAGAGCCCTTCGCGTCCGTGTGGCCCACGATCAGAATCTTGGTGTCCTCGAAGTCTTTCATGCTGTTGGCGAACTCGCGGAGGTTGGCCTCGGCATTGGATCGCAGCCGGGCGGAGTCGAAGTCGAAGAGCAGGCCGCTGTCGAAGGTCACCTTGATGCCCTCGCCGACGCGTTCGACATCGGCGTTGTCGAGCTCGCGGTCCAGCTCCCTGGCCTTCCGGTCCATCTGTCGGCCGATGAGGGCCCCGGCGGTGCCGCCGATGACGGCCCCCAAGATGGCGCCTTCGGCCGTGTTGTCGCCGGTGGCCTTTCCGACGGCGCCGCCGCCCGCAGCCCCGGCGCCGGCACCGATCACAGCGCCCTTTTCGGTATTGCTGAGATTCGAGCATCCGCCGAGGAGCAGGGTCGCGGCGAGGAGGGGGACGAGAAGAGAGCGAAGTCGAGAATGCACGTGCATGGGTAGAGAACAAAAGGCTGCAAATTCATCAACGAGATGAGAGACGTCCTGTGCCGGTTTCGCAGAACACGAAACCATTAAGCTTCGGCCGGGACCGACGCCGGCGGCAGAGATCCTACGGGGTTGCAAACGAGATGAGACGAAGCGATGCGGGAGCGGGTTCCGGGTGGATGGGGCGACGGAAAAAGCCGCGCTCCGGGAGATCGTTCGACTCCGGGGGGCGGTTGGCGTTGGCCCGGGGGCCACGCATGCCTCTGCGTTCCGATGATCGTTGGAGATTTCAACGGAGGATCGCGCGACGATCCAGAGGGAGGACTGGCATTCGCCCGGCAGGCTCGTTATTGTAACGGTGGATCGGTCTCCACTGTGGTCTGGGTGGGGGCGTCCCTTCGTTTCCCGATTTTCAGAAAAGCCCTTCCGTTGTTATGAAACTCATTGTCCCGATGGCCGGGCGCGGCACGCGCGTCCGCCCGCACTCTCACGTGACGCCGAAGCCGCTGCTCAAGGTCAAAGGCCGGAGCATCGTCGAGCGCATCGTGGATACGTTTTCGCGGGTGCTTCCGGAAACGCCTGACGAAGGGGTGTTCGTCCTCGGGGATGATTTTGGCCAGGGCATTCGCGATCAGCTGACGGCCATCTGTGAAGAACGGGAGATGGATGCGCACTTCCCCATTCAGAAGGAGGCCAAGGGCACGGCCCACGCCGTTGGCTGTGCCGAGGAGCATCTGCAGGGCGACGGCGTCATCGTGTTTGCCGACACGCTGTTTCGCATCGAAGAGGCAATCGAGATTGACGACGAGGCCGACGTGGTGGCGTTCGTCCGCGAGGTGGACGACCCGAGTCGCTTCGGCGTGGCGGTGCGCGACGGCGAGCAGGTGACGAAGCTCGTGGAGAAGCCCGATGAACCGATTTCCAACGAGGCCTTGATCGGCATTTACTACGTGCGCGATCTGGCCGATCTGAAGACGGAGATCGACTATCTGATTCAAAACGATGTCATCGGTAAGGGCGGCGAGTATCAACTCACCGACGCCTTTGACCGGCGCCTGCAGAAGGACGACACCTTTACGACTGCCTCGGTCGACGCCTGGATGGACTGCGGCACGATCCCGGCCCTTCTGGAGACGACGGGGCGCGTGCTGGAGCAGGAGTCCGACGATCTGCATCGGGGCGACGTGCTGGACAGTGTGATCCACGACCCGGTGTACATGGGGCCGGGCGCGACGATCGAGAACGCCGTCGTGGGACCGCACGTGTCCGTCGAGGCGGGGGCGACCATCGAGAATGCCGTCGTCCGCGACAGTATCGTCTTTCAGGACGGCACCATCGAGAATGCGGTGCTGGCCGACTCCGTCGTGGGCCGCCACACGGTGGTCAACCAGGGCATTGACAGTATCAACGTGGGCGACCACTCGCAGATGAATGTGGAGCTGCGTAGCTAACGGGGTCGCCCGTGGCCGTCGAGACCGACGCGACTGCTGCTCCCGTGTGGGATGTCTGAAGCGTGTGTGGGTATGTGCGTGTTTTATACAAGGCGTGTGGGAGTATGGGAGTGTGTGAGTTTGGGAGAGGGTTGACTTCTGCTTGGATTGCTTCGTTCACGCGTCACGCTGTCACGCATCACTGGTCGTCGGGCCGAATGTCCCCGCTGTTTGAATGGAGAATGGGGGAGGCCGTGCCTGTGGAGCAAGTCTTGATGCCGCTCGTTTTCGGGGACGGGCGGCTTTATTGTTGTACCCTACTCGCAATTCGATACTCGGATCTCGCCAATGGACACGTATCCGGACGCGCTCGAAGAGAAGCTCGGGTTCGATGTTATTCGGGACCGGCTGGAGGGCAAGATCAAGACGCCGATGGGGCAGGAACGCCTTGACGGCATGCAGCCGGCGCGCACGCTCGATTGGCTCAACACCGAGCTCACGCGGGTCGAAGAACTGCAGGGGGCCTTTCAGTACGGCGACGCGGTGCCGCTGAGCAACCTCTACGATCTGCGCGACGTGCTGCGGCGGGCCGCGCCGGAGGAGGCGTTCGTGGACCCGGCGGACCTGAAGGCGGTGCGTCTCACGACCATAACCCTGCGGCGCCTGAAGACCTATTTCGAGCAGCGTAGCCACGACCATCCGACGCTGGCCGCGGCGGTAGACCGCATCACGCCGCTGCCGGACCTGGAGGATCACATCGAGTCCATCATCGACGAGGATGCATCGATCCGCGATGACGCCTCGCCGGAGCTCCATCGCCTGCGGCAGCAGATTCGTGCCGAAGAAAGCCGGCTCCGCGATACGCTCGACGAGGCGCTGCGCACCGCCATCAATCAGGGCTACGCGACGGAGGACCAGGCCACGATCCGGGGCGGACGCATGGTGATTCCGGTGCGGGCGGAGGCGAAGGGCAAGGTGGAGGGCTTCGTCCACGACACCTCCGCCAGCGGCCAGACGGTCTACATCGAGCCCGCGGCCTGCCTGGAGCTCAACAACGAGGTTCGCGAGCTCAAGAGCGCCGAGCAGACCGAGATCGAGCGCATCCTGCGGGAAGTCACGACCCACATCCGCCGCGAGACAGAGGCGATGGAAGCCAATCTAAAATCGGTGGGCCAGTTTGACCTGTTGCAGGCGAAGGCACGTCTTGCCAACCGGCTTGACGCCGTGGTGCCGAAGCTCAACGAGGAGGGGCGGATCGAGCTGCACGAGGGCCGCAACCCGGTGCTGCAACTGCACTTCCAGTCGCTGACCGAGGAGGAGGATACGACGGGGCGGTCCACAGGCGATCCCGACAGCCGTTGGGACCGCGAGGTGGTGCCGCTTGATCTGGAGCTTGGAGCCGACTTTCGGACGCTCGTGATCACCGGCCCGAACGCGGGCGGCAAGACGGTGTCGATGAAGTCGGTCGGTCTCTTTTCGCTGATGCTGAGCTACGGCCTGCCGATTCCGGTGGCGCCGCACTCGTCGTTTCCGCTGTTCGACCGGATCATGGCGGACATCGGCGACGAGCAGTCGATCGAGGAGGACCTGTCAACGTTCAGCTCGCACGTGTCGAACCTCCGGCACATGCTGGACGAGGCGGGCGAGAACACGCTTATCCTCATCGACGAGGCGGGGACGGGCACGGATCCGGACGAGGGGGGCGCGCTGGCGCAGGCGGTGTTGGAGCGTTTGAATCAGGCGGGGGCCCGGACGATTGCCACCACTCACCACGGTACCCTCAAGGTGTACGCCCACGAGACGGACGGGGTGGAGAACGGGTCGATGGAGTTCGATCAGAGCACCCTGCGTCCCACCTACCGGTATCAGGAGGGCGTGCCGGGCTCGTCGTACGCCTTCGAGATCGCCCAGCGCATGGGCCTGGACGACGACCTGCTGGACCGTGCCCGTACGCTGGCGGGCGAGCAGAAGACGGCGATGGAGAATCTCATTTCCGACTTTGAGAAGCAGACACAGGAGCTGGAGGACGAGCTCTACGAGGCCCGCAAGGCCCGCGAGAAGGCTGAGGAGGAGCAGCAGCGCCACGAGGAAAAGCGGCGCAAGCTGGAGAAAGAGCGGGAGGAGTTTCGGCAGCAGGCGCTGGAGGAGGCCGAACGCATCGTGGAGGACGCCAATGCGCGGGTCGAACAGACGATCCAGGAGATTAAGGAGGCGCAGGCGGAGACGGAGGCCACGAAGGAGGCCCGGGAGAAGCTGGATGCGTACAAAGAGAATCTGGCCGAGAATCGCGAAGAGACGGCCGCCGCGGCGTCGGCGCCCGTGGAGGAGGATGAGCCGGAGGCCCCGGAGCCGTCCAATGGGCAGTTGGAGGGCGACCCGGACGCGCCGATTCACGAGGGCGATCGGGTGCTGGTGGACGACGGCTCGACGGAGATGGAGGTGCAGGAGGTTGACAACGGGGAGGCGGTCGTCATCATGGGCTCGATGCACATGCGCGTCGAGCTGGATCGGCTCACGAAGGTCGGTGGGCCGGAGCGGGCGGAGGAGCCGCAGCCGACGACGAGCGGCGAGTCGACGATGGCGGCCTTAAAGGCGAGCCCGTCGATCGACGTGCGGGGCCAGCGCGTGGACGAGGCGCGGCAGAACGTCCAGTACTTTCTCGACGATGCCATCGCGGCGGGGCTCGACACAGTCGAGATCCTGCACGGAAAGGGAACCGGAGCGCTCCGCGAGTCTCTCCACGACTTGCTTCGGGAGCGGTCGGATATTTCCGACTACGGCAAGGCCCCGATCGAGGAGGGCGGGGCCGGGGTGACGAAGGTGAGGCTTTCTTAGTGCAGCTTCAACTGGTCCGTTGTGCAATCGAGATCCCTCAAGCTGGAGCGTGGAGCAATAGCAAACTGCCTTCCCCAAAAGATCGTTTGAAGCTACATTAGTGTGGGAGTATGGGACTTTGGGAGCAGAACTGTCATGCTCCCATACCCCCACACGCCCAAACTCCCATACGCAGCAGTTGGAGGAACCGCGGCGTAGTTTGTAGCTTCGGCACGGCTTGCACGACTGCATTTTCTCAGACAGAACACGCTGCACGACTCATGGCGCACGTCGTTGTTACACGTCCTCTCATTGAGAATGGTCTTAAGGAGCTTCAGGACGCGCACACGGTCACGGTTTGTGATCCGCCTGAGGGGGCGGCCCGGTCGGAGGACGAGCTTATCAAGCTGGCGTCGGACGCCGACGTGCTCTTGACGGTACTTGCCGATCCGGTGACGGAGCGCGTTTTTGAGGCGTGCCCGAATCTGCAGATGGTGGCCCAGTACGCGGTGGGCATCGACAACATCGACCTGGACGCCGCGGCGGCGCACAACGTGGTGGTCACGCATACGCCCGGCGTGCTTACCGACGCAACGGCCGACATGGCGTGGGCGCTGCTGCTGGGGGCGGCCCGCCACGTGACGGCGGCGGATCAGTACGTCCGCGATGGGACGTTTGAACGCTGGGAGACGACGCTCCTGCTGGGCACGGAGCTGGCGGACAAGACGCTCGGCATTGTGGGGCTGGGACGCATCGGGGCGGCCACGGCGCGGCGGGGGCTCGGCTTCGGCATGGACGTGGTGTACCACAACCGCCACCGGGCCAACCCGACGGTCGAACGGCAGACGAATGCCGAGTACGTGGCACTCGACGAACTGCTGGCCACAAGCGATGTGGTGTCGCTGCACTGCCCGCTTAACGAAGACAGCCACTACCTCATCGACGCCGACGCCCTGGCGACAATGAAGGACACCGCCATTCTTGTGAATACGGCACGCGGGGCCGTTGTGGATGAGAACGCGTTGGTGGAGGCGATCGGCGACGGCACGATTGCGGCAGCGGGCCTCGACGTCTTTGAGGACGAGCCGGACGTGCATCCGGGTCTCATTGAGCAGGAGCGGGCGGTGCTCGCGCCGCACCTGGGAAGTGCTACGACGGAGGCCCGGACCAAAATGGCACACATGTGCGTGGCGTCGATCACCGCTGTGCTCGAGGAGCACGACGACGTGCCGCACCGGGCTGTGGAGAACGGGTCGCAATGGAAGTGAGGGGCGCGATGGACGGTGGCGTGGCAAATTCCGGACACGTCTGGAGGCGAGAGGAGAGCGGAGGGGACGTTGCGCCCGACGGTGCACTTTTTGCCCGGTGTCGGTATGTAGGTCAACGACGGCGCTTTTCTCTTCTGGAAACCGGTTCCTTCGCGACCATGACTCCGGTGCGTGTTCTCTTCCTCCTGCTGTTGTTGCTCGGAGGCGGCGTGACGGCTGCCTGCGGCCAAGTTCCGATCCAGGAGACGCCGGCCGCCGTGCCGGACAGTGTCGTGGAGCGGGTCGTGACGGCGTTTGCGGACGGCGAGGCGGAGCCCCTGCTCACCCCTGCGACCGATCGGGTGGAGGTCAGTCTCTTCGGCGCCCGAACGTTTTACAGCAGAGCACAGGCATTCTACGTGCTCCGCGAGTTCTTCGACGCGCATCCGCCGGCCGACTTTCAGTTGAGCGACATCACGGCGACGGAGCACAGTTGCTTCGTTCAGGGGCAGTATGCGCACGACGGCGGCGATATTTCGCTCCAGGTGTACGTGCGGCTCGCAGCGCGGGACGAGACATGGCGGCTGCAGGAGGTCCGAATCGATGAGGGCGTTGAGTAGTATCTCTTGCCCTCTCTGAGCGATCGGGATGGGGAGACTGGGAGCAACCGTTGTTCTGTGTGTTGCACGAGGACGGGGAAACGCCCCGACGGGTACTTCTTCTCTGGTTGACGTGTTCATGGTTGCGCGTGTGCTCCAATATCTCCGCCGGGCTCCGTGGACGAGTGCGGGGCTGGGGCTCGTCGGGGTGCTCGTCGTGATCGGAGCTGTGCGGGGCGGGATGGTGCGCTGGGTGCAGGAGCACCCGGACGCCCGGCGGGCAGCGGTTGTGGACGAGGCCCTCGGGACGGTCGACGACCGATTCCGGGCGCTACGGACCCGGGTGGAAGGACAGGCGGAGCGGCTCGCCACAGATTCTGTCATCGTGCGCGGGGTATTGGCGTGGAGCGAGCGAGGGGTCCGGTCCGATTCGATGGCGCGGTATCTTCTCGATGTCCAGACTGACCACCGCACGACGATCGAAGTATACAGCACCGTGCCGCGGGTGCTGGCCTGGAACGGACGGCACGTGCCGCTCGGAGATGTGCCGCGGACGGAGGCGTTCCTCCAGCGACCGCAGACGACTGTTCTAAACGACGGCACTGTGCGGCACGCCCTGGCCGTCTGGTGGCCGGTGCAGGTGCAGGGAGAAGTAAGGGGAGCGGTGCGGGTGGTGCGGACAATCCGATACCGGCCGCCGATCCAAAACCGACACGTGCAGGGCTTTAGTCTGCTGGAGGCCTGGGAGCGGGAAACGGGGGAGTCTCTTCGGCTTCGATGGACGACGTCGCCGTCAAAACCCAGCGGGCCCCACCGGGTCCTGCGAGGTGCCCACGACGAGGTGCTCGGGTATGTGACTGTCAATCCGCCGTCGGATGCACAGCTGGTGCGGCGCACAAAGACGTTCTACGACGATTTGCTGGCCGGGGGCATCGTGTTGCTACTGGGATGGCTTGTCGGCGTCGCGGTGCGCTGGTACTGGCAGCTCGCCCGGCGCCCCGGCCTGCGGCGGCACGGGCGAGCACGGACCGCGGCGGCCGGGCGACTGGCCTGCGCGGCCGGGCTCTGGGTCGCCGCTCGATATCTCCTGCTTGCGCTCGATGTGCCGGTCCGGTGGGGCGAGTACGTGCCCGGCCTGTCGGGGTTGTTCGATCCCACCCGGTTTGCCTCGACGGTCGGGGGGGGCGTCCTTCGCTCTATCGGCGATCTGTTTTTGACGGGCGGGTGGGCCGTGCTCCTCGCTGCTGGGGGCGTGCATCTGGCCCTGAAGTACCGGCCCCGCGCCGAGTCCGTGCTGGCGCTTGTGCGTAAGCTGCGGCAGCAGGGACGAGAGACGCCCTCTGCCCTGCGGTTTCTGGGGCTCGTCGGGGGGCTGGTGGCGACGAGTCTGGGGAGCATTCTGGCCCTCGCGTACGTCGTGCGTCGGGCTGTGCTCGACAGCACGCTCGACTTCTTCTCGCGGACTGGGCTGCTGCCCGAGCCGATGGTTATGTTCGTGCTGGCGGCCCTGGTGCTTATGGTGGTGGCGGTGCTCCTCTTCGGCGTGGCGTGCAGTTGGGTGGGCCTGCGCCTGGGAATGCGGGTCCGGCCCGACTGGCCTCGAGGCCTCGTGCCGTCGAGCGCGGCCGTGGCGTTTGCCGGGGGCGTGGCGGCGCTGTATCTGGGAACCGACGCGCAGGGACTGGTGCCGTTTCCGTACCCGCTGGCCCTGATGGGGGTGGTGGGCGGGGCGGCTGTGTACGGCATGGTGGGGCGCCATGACGGGGCGGAGGTGCTCACCGTTCGAGGATTGCTGCTCTGTCTGATTGCCGTCACACTGCTCTTCTACCCACTCCTCCACGCGGGCATGGACGCGAAGCGACGGACGCGCATGGTGGAGGCGACCCGCTCATTTGAGGAGGGCTACGACCCGCGGGCGCTCTATTCGCTGCGGCAGATGGTTCGCTCGACGAACGATGAGCTGGTGCCCCGGCTGGTGCGAATGGGCGAACGGGATGTGCCGCCAGCGGTGGACTCGGTGACCACCCGGCTCGTGCGACGGTCGCTGCTGGCGTCGCTCAACAGTTACGAGGTGAGCCTGTCGCTGTTGGACGTCGACGGCACTCGCTATCGCCGGTACGGCGTAGACGAACCGGAGCGGCGCTCCGCGTCCCGCACCCGCAGTGAGGGCACGGAGGTGTTTACGGTGCTCCGTCGCCTTCACGATCGGCAGCCGATGCCGGGGCCGGTGGTCGAGCGACTTACGGCCAGCCGGGACGGAGACTTCCAGTACGCAGGCCTGTTGCGGGTGTGGGGGGGCGAAAACGACGACGGGGGATGGGTATTGCTCCGTGCCGAGCCGCGCTCCATTCTGCCGGGGACGGGGCCGGGCGTCCCCCGCGTTCTTCTCCCGGACGGCTCCTTCAGCGACCTGTACGCGGAGCTGTCCCTGGCGGAGTTTCAGGAGGGCATCCTGACGCGGAACTACGGGGGGAGCTTCGGGCGCACGCGACTGCAGCCCGGGTACGCGTCTCAACTCCAGACACAGTCCTCGTTTTGGACCCACGAGACGATCCAGGGGCGTCCGTACCTCACGTATTATCGGCGCTCGTCGGATTATCGGCGCTCGTCGGATCCCGAATCCACGACGGTCGCGGCCCGCATTCCGTCCATTCTCGCGTTCGATCATCTGTACTATCTGCTTCGCGTGACGGGGGCCGGGCTCGGGGTGGGACTGCTCGTCTATCTGCTAGGCCTCTACGTCCGATTTCGCCTCGGGCGGGTGCCGACCGAGCGGGTGCGGTTCCGCAACAAGGTGCTGAACGCCTTTCTGACGGTGGGCATCGTGTCAATGGCGGCGGTGGGCGTGGTTGGCGTGCAGGTGGTGACCGGCGAGACCGAGCGGGTTGTGGAGCGGCGCCTCCGCGACCACCTGGCCCGCGTGGAAGAGGCGCTGTCGCTGGAGGCGCGTCCCGACGAGCCGCTCTGGCGGACCGCCCGACGCATGGACGTGGACTCCCTCGCGGCGCGGGTGGGACTCAACCTGCGGGTGTATGAGGACGGGCGGCTGGTGGGCACGAGCCGACCCCGCCTGGTTCGGGACGGCCTCGTGGGCAAGCGCCTGCCGGGTTCCGTGTACCGCGCGGTTTACAGCAACGCGTACCGGTTTACGGCCGATCAGGCGGCGATTGGGGACTTTCAGTACCGGGTCGGGTACCAGGCGCTGATGGACGAGGGCGGACGGCCGCGGCTCGTGGTGGCGGTCCCGACGCTCACGCAGCAGGAGCAGGTTGTGGAGGAGCAGGCCCGCACCCTCGCCTACCTGTTCGGGGCTCTTCTCGTCCTCGTCGTCGCGGTGATGATTACCGCAGTCCTCCTGGCGAACGCCCTCGCTCAGCCCATCGCCCGTCTCCGCAAGGGGCTCGAAGCGGTGGGGGAGGGCCGCTTCGCGGAGGCCCTCCCCGTCGACACGCGCGACGAGCTCGGCGACCTCGTCCGCACCTTCAACGAGATGCGCGCCCAGCTTGCCGAGAGCCGGCGCAAGCTGGCCCAGCAGGAGCGCGAACTGGCGTGGCGCGAGATGGCCCGGCAGGTGGCCCACGAGATTAAAAACCCGCTCACCCCGATGAAGCTGTCCATCCAGCACCTGCGTCGGGCCTTCCAGCAGGAGCACGAGCCGGCCGACGACTCGGAGCTCGTGGCGCTTTTCGACCGCATCACGTCGACGCTGATCGAGCAGATCGAATCGCTGGTGCACATCGCGAATGAGTTCTCCACGTTTGCGCGCCTGCCGACCCGTGTGCCTGAGCCGCTCGACCTGAACGAGGTCGTGCAGGAAGCCGTTCGCCTGATAGGCGAGGAGACCAACCGGGAGGGGGTTCAAGTCGGTCTCCATCCCGACCCGCTGGTTGTGGAGGCCGACCGTGAGGAATTGCGCCGCACCTACATCAATCTCCTCAAGAATGCCGTCCAGGCCCTGCCCGACGACCGCGAGGGACAGGTTCGGGTGTCGACGCGACTTGTGGAGGACGAAGGGACGCCGTGGGTCGAAAGTCGGGTCGTGGACAACGGCACTGGGATTCCGCCGGAGGTCCAGGACAAAATTTTTGAGCCCAACTTTTCGACCAAGACGAGTGGGACGGGGCTCGGGCTTGCCATTGTCCAAAAGACGATCGACGATCTCGGCGGTACGATTAACTACGACACCACCGAGGGCGAAGGCACGACCTTTCGGCTGCGACTTCCTCCTGCTGAGCAGCCGGACTGAACGCGACAGGGATGCTGCCCTCTGGTTTATATACTTTGCTAAAAAGGCTTAAGTCCAAAAAGTAAAACTGAAATGAATGTAACGTACTTACATTGACAAGGTGTCTGGTAAAAAACTTTACAAAACCTGATGGTTGGTTTTACTCTCCCGGATATATTTCCCCGCCGAATCGCGATATGATGAAGCGTCGCTTCTGGAGCGTATTCTGTGTGGTTCTCGTCTGGGGGCTGCTGATGAGCAGCGGGGTCGCGTATGCCCAGGACGGGCCCGGCGGAGTGGGGGGAACTGGGGGCAGTTCCGACCTGCTGACCTGGCTCCGGGCGGAGGACCTCGTGCTCAACGACGGGGACTTTGTGAACACCTGGCCCGATGCCAGCGGCAACGGCGACTACGACCTCGGCGTGTTCGGCGTCGGACAGGAGTCGGCGGCCACGGAGAGGAGAACCGGTCGGGCGACTCGGAAGTAGGGCCGGTGCCGGCGTGGGCGGAGCCGAGCTCCCCCGAAGAGCAAGATCAACCGACCCAGAAGATGGAGACGAAGAATCCCGGCCTGCCTCCCCCCGGAAACCGCGTCCCAATCGGCGGCCTAGTGCAGCTTCAACTGGTCCGTTGTGCAATCGAGCTTTGGACGGACCTCGTCCGTCCATCCCTCAAGCTGGAGCGTGGAGCAATAGCAAACTGCTTTGAGAGTTGACCGAGACTGCGGAGCTGGGGTCAGGCGGCCCGGATGGCCTCGATCCGGTCCAGCAGGGGCGGATGCGAGTAGTCGAGCGCGACAGTGAGTGGGTGGGGGGCGAGGGTCGAGAGGTTCGTCTCCGCCAGGCGCTTGAGGCCGCCCACGAGCGCGCCGTCTTGCTGCGTGGTATTGACGGCGTAGCGGTCGGCCTGGAACTCGTGGCGGCGCGACCAGGCGTTGAGGGGGATCGAGAGGAGGAGGTCGACCGGCGAGTACAGCAGGCCGAAGAACAGGAGGCCGGTGTACACGGCGGGCTGGTCGACGTAAAACGCCGAGAAGAGGGCGTCGACCTGGAGGAAGACCGACAGCAGCAGGAACAGGACGCCGGTCTGGACGATGCTGATGGCGATGCGCTGGGGGATGTGGTTGAGCTTGTAGTGGCCCATCTCGTGGGCCACCACCGAGAGCAATTCGTCGTTGTCCAGTTCCTCGACGAGCGTGTCGAAGAGCACGATGCGGCGGTTCGAACCGAAGCCGGTGAAGAAGGCATTGGCCTTGTTCGAGCGGCGCGAGCCGTCCATGACGTAGATCTCGTTCACCGGAAAGTCGACCTGGTCGGCGTAGCTCAGGATCGCGTCGCGCAGGCCCCCCTTCTCCAGCGGCTCGAAGTCATTGAAGAGCGGCATCAGGTAGCGGGGGGCGAAGAACTGCAGGAGCAGCATCACCGCCGTCACCGCGATCCAGGCGTAGATCCATCCGTACGGGCCCGTCGACTCGAAGAACCAGAGGATGGCGGCCAGGATGGGGCCGCCGATCGCAATTCCGAGCGCGAGGCTTTTCAACAGGTCGAGCACGAAGGTTTTCGGCGTCGTCTCGTTGAACCCGAAGCGCTCTTCGATCACGAATGTCGAGTAGACCGAGAACGGGAGCGAGAGCACGCCGCGCCCGAGCACGAGGAGGCCGATGTAGAAGAGGCCCGTCACGATCGGTCCGAAGCCCCAGCCGCGGACGATTGTGTCGAGCCATTCGAAGCCGCCCGCAAACCAGAAGCCGAGCAGGAGGACGAGGGCGAACGCGGACGACACGAGCCCGAACCGAGTTTTTGTGCGGTTGTAGTCAAGGGCCTTGTCGTACTCCTCCTCGTCGAACGTGTCCGCAAACTCGTCCGGTACGGTGTCCGGCTGGTTGCGGAGGGTGAGGAGGTCGGAGACGACGCTGATAACGGACTCGGCCACCAGGGCCGCGAGGATGATAACGGTGTAGACGTTCACGGAAAAAACAGTGTTGTGCGAGCAGCTACTGACGTTTCGGGCCTCGATCCAGATAAGACGACTAACACCTATAGACGAAAGGAGCAGTGGTCCGTTTGGCACGAACTGCGGTCGTCACAGGACGTACAGGCAATTGAATAGTCTTTTCACGTTCCGGTCCATCCTCCATGCAGGTCATTCTCGAGTTTCCAGACGACATCGGCTTGGGCGAGCGGGAGGCGAAAGAGCGAGTGGTTTCGCTTCTGTACGAGCGGGGAACGCTTTCAGAAAAACAGGGACGAGTCATCCTGGGGGTTCCGCGGCGGCAGTTTCAGCGCGTGCTGGCGGATCACGACGTGGCGTACATGAGCGATGAACCCGACGATGTTCAGCACGAACTACGACACCGAGACCGCCCGTGATGCGGCGGTACGCGTGACTCGCCGAACGGAAGACACCAGGTTGCTGTGGATACGTGGAGCGTTCTCGTAACGGATACGGGACCACTAATTAGTCTGGAGGTCCTTCCGGATGGATTCGCGTGGATTCGAAAACGTCTCCAGACGCTTCTGATTCCCTCCGTCGTGTTGGGAGAGTTCTCCGTGCCGTATGGTGGGGGGGCAACAGTGTCTCAACGAGACCGGCTTGCAGCACATCGGCGTCGTCCAGCCCCCAGAAGCTCATGTTTTGAAGCGGCTCAGACGTTACGGCGACTCTCTCGATGAAGGCGAAAACCACGCCACTGCCCTCGCCAAAGAGCGGGACGTGCCCCTTCTCATCGAAGAGCGAGCGGGGCGTCGGGCAGCCCGGGCCCTCGGGGGTGAGAGTACAGGAGTCGCGGGCCTTATTGATCGGGCCCGACAGCAAGGCGATCTTTCGTTTTCGGAGGCACGAGACCGGTGGCGGATCTTGCTCGACAACACCGAATCCCGGAGACGTTGTACCGGGCACTCGTTCGGGTTGAATAGGGCCGTCAGGTCGTACTGAGAACGGCGCCTTGGGCGGTGGGCAGGGTTGAGAGGTCCAGCGCATCGCCGATTTCCAGCGAGGCGCCGGTGAGCACGTCGGTCCAGGTGTGGTCGCTGAGGCCGTCGGGCAGGGGAAGCGTGGCGGCGGCATCGTGGTCCCGTGTGAGGGGGTTGCGCGCAACGACGGTGAGGAGCGCGTCGTCGGGGGCGTCCGGGCGGCCGGTGAGGCGGGCGAAGGCGAGCCAGTCGTCCGCACCGGGGCCCTCCGGCTCCAGGTCGAGGTACGTCTCGGCGGCGGTGAGGTCGGGGTGCGCGTCGCGCCACCGCAGCAGACGGGCCGTGAGGTAGAGGTACGCCTGCGGGTCCGGGGCTGCGAACAGGTCTCGAACAGCGTCGGGCGTCGGGGGGTCGAGCAGCGGCGCTACGCCGTCGAGGGCTGCTTTCTGATCGTTCCAGTCTACCGGGCGACGGTTGTCGGGATCGACGAGCGAGAGGTCGGCCCGTTCGGTGCCGCGGTACACGTCGGGCACGCCGGGCGCGGTGCCCTTGAGGGCAAGCTGGCTGAGGCGGTTTGCGAATCCGGCCTCGGCCAACTGGACCGCAAGATCGTTCAACACATCGGGGGTGTCCTCGTCGGTCGTCACGCCGCGGACGACGGCCTCCAGGTCGCTCTCGTAGTCGGTGTTGGGATTGATCCAGCTCGTCTGCTGCTTCGCTTCGCGGACCGCCTTTTCCATGTAGTCCCACAGGCGGTCGGCCAGCGCCTCCCGTCCCTCGGCGTTTCGTGGCGTCCCGTGGGCGTCGCACCAGAGGGCGGCCAGCGTCTGGTAGAAGAGGTAGCAGTCGTTGTTGGACGGGCCCTGAAGGCCTTCGGGATTGCTGTACGACGCTGCGATCGCGTCGAGGTTCTGCACGACCTCCGACCACTGCGACGGCAGTTCGGCGAGGGCGAGCAGCCGCATGCGGACGTCGGCCCCGCGCTTGTGGTCGTGTGTGGCGGTGGTGAGGAGCGCTTCGGGGTACTGGCGGGCGCGGTACCGGTTGCGGGCGTGGAAGCCGTGATCGTGGACGCCGAATGTGCTGGGCTCGCCGCCCACTTCGTTGAGGGCCGTGAGGCGGTGGTAGCGGTAGAAGGCCGTGTCCTCGATGCCCTTGGCGGCCACCGGGCCGGTGTACTGCTGAAAGCGCCCCACCCAGGCGCGCTGATCGTCCTGCAGGTCCTCGCGCAGTTCTCCGAGGATGGCCCGCTCGACGAACTCAAAGACGGTGGGCTCGGCGGCGGGGTTGCGCTGGAGGGCGCGGTGAAGGGCTTCCTGCACCACCTCGCGCGCTTCGTCCTCCTCGTGCGGCAAAAATGTGCGGTAGCGGTCGAACGCCGCGACGACCTCCTTGAGCGCTTCGCGGAGGGCGGCCAGCGTCACGTCGCGCGTGTGATAGTCCGCTTCCGAGAGGCGGTCGAGCTCGTAGGCGAGCCGGGCGAGCTCGCTGGTGAGCGTCTGCTCGATGATGAGCGACTTGCTGTCGTACACGCTTTCCTCGAAGCTCGGCGCGTCGGGCACGGCGCGGCGGTAGGCGCGGCTCAGGTCCTCCTCGCCGTCGTCGTGCAGGAGCACGCCCATCGCATCGTTCAGAAAGTCGTAGCCCGTCGTGCCGTCGACCGGCCAGCCGTCGGGGAGCGTCTCGCCGGGGGCCAGGATTTTTTCGACCCAGATGCGGTCGGCGCCGAGGTCCTGGAGGCGGTCCAGGTACTCGTGCGGATCGAAGAGGCCGTCGATGTGGTCGATGCGCACGCCGTCGACCCCATCTTCTGCCAGCAGATCGCCGAGCAGACGGTGCGCGCCCCAGAATACGTCCTCGTCCTCCATGCGGAGGCCCACGAGGTCGTTGATCGTGAAGAAGCGGCGGTAGTTGATCTCGCGCCCGGCGGTCTTCCAGTAGGCGAGGCGCCAGTGCTGTTGCTCAAACAGGGTGTGCAGATCGGAGCGGCCGAACGACGTGTTTAAGGTGTCCGCGTCGAAGGGGACATCGACGGCGTCGAGGCGGCGACACAGCGCCAGGGCCCGCTCGCGGGAGACCGGGTCGAGATCGGCAAACGCGTCGCGCAGCTCCTGGAGGTCGAAGTAGGCGTCGGTGCGCTCGTAGTTCGGAAGCAGAGCGTCCAGAATCTGCGGGTAGGTCCGCGGACTCAGGGCAAATCTATGCTCGTAGTAGGCGGCGTAGAATTGCCCGTGTTCGTAGGTCAGGGTGATTTCGTCGTCGTCGAGGGCCGCGCCGTAGGTGGTGCCGAGGAAGGGGAGCAGGATCTTGTCCTGCAGTTCGGGCTTGAGCGGCGTCCAGTCGATGTCGAAGTGGTGGGCGAAGGCCGAGTGGCGCCCGAAGGCGAGCACGTCCTGCCAGCCCTCGTTGCCGGGGCCCACGCCGGCGTGGTTCGGCACAAAGTCCAGCACGAGGCCGAGCCCGGCCTCGATGGCGGTCTCGCGCAGGGACTCCAAGCCCTCGCGGCCCCCGAAGGCCTCGCGCACGGCGCTGTGGTCGATCACGTCGTAGCCGTGGTCACTGCCGGGCCTGGCCTCGTTGATCGGAGACAGGTACAGGTGGCTCACCCCCAGACGCTTGAAGTAAGGCACCAAGGCCTCCACCTCGGCGAAGCCGAACTCCGGGGTCAACTGGAGACGATACGTGGCGGTCATCGGGGCGGATGGCATGAGGCGGGTGACAAGATTCGAGATACAGCCGGGGACGACGACCGAGCGGCCGTAGAGGCGGGACGGATCGGCGGCTCGCGGCCGATGAGCATTCCGTCCGGAAAACATGGAAGAGACGGGGCGGCGGGTGGTTTCAACCGACGCGAAGACGTGTCCGAAGCGTAAGGGGCACCTGGGGACGGCCGCCGTGTTCATGAGTCGGCATCGGGGCATGGGGGGAACGGATGCCTGGATGCGTGGAAGCAGGGACGCTGTGTGCTCGTTGAAGGGCAAGGTGTAATCGAAGGAACTGTGGGGTGAGAAGTGGACCTCGAACGGGGATTCCCGTTACCATACGGATGGCTACCCGTCGCGGGACCGATCCGAAAGAGGAAGAACTTACATTTGCTCATCAAACGAACACGCAACCCACAGATGGCGTCTTCGTCCGAGAGTCCACTGTTTCAGCACAAGGCCTACGACGAGCCGTCGGTGTTTCGGCCCGAGAATCTGCTTCGGGAGGCGCTCCGGGACGCGTTTACCGACGTGCCGGTGCCGGTGTACGCCGGGCGGTCCTGGACGACGGATGCGCCGTGCCGGGAGACGGAGACCGCCATCGCGGCGGCCCGCGAGGACAACGTGCTCGCCGTCGAGATGGAGGCGGCGGCCCTGTATGCGTTTGCGGAGACACGGGAGCAGCCGGTGGTGTGCCTTGCGCACGTCACGAACCAGATGGCCGTCGAAGAGGGGGATTTTGAAAAGGGGGAGGCCGACGGGGTCCGCGACGCCCTTGCCCTGACGACGGCCGCCGCAAATGCGTGCGACGACGTTGTGTGATCGAGTCCCCGACGGGGTGCCCCGGCCGCGCTCAATGCATTGAGTTCTTTCGTTGATCATGTCTAGCTCCGAGTCGACCTCTCCGCGTCAGGACACTGCGGTGCCCGACCAGTACAATACCTGGGCCCGAGTGTACGACCTGTTCTGGCGGCGCTACATGAACAAGACGCTGCCGGTGGCGCAGCGAACCGCCGCCGTCACGTCCGGCGAGCGTGTGCTCGACCTGGCCTGCGGGACCGGTGAGCTGATTGCCCGCATCGCGCGGACGATGCCCGAGGCGGATCTGGCAGGGGTGGACTTGTCGGCCGGAATGGTGGAACAGGCCCGCCGTAAGCTGTCCGACATCCCGAATGCGGAGGTGCAGCGGGCCGACGCGCATGATCTTCTGTTTTCCGCCGATGCCTTCGACGCGGTGGTGTGTGCAAACACGTTCCACTACTTCACGCATCCGGACACGGTGCTGGCGGAGGTCCGTCGGGTGCTTCGTCCGGACGGGCGGTTTGTGGTGCTGGACTGGTGCCGCGACTACCGGACATGTCGGCTCATGGATGCAGTGCTTTCACGCATCGATCCGGCCTACGAGACCTGCTACATGCTCGCGGAACTGACCGCGCTTCTGGAGGCGGCGGGCTTCGAGATGCGTCGCTCGTTTCGCTACCGGTTCGACCTCGTGTGGGGGATGATGGGGGGAACGGCGACGCCAGAGTGATGCGTGTTGCGTGGAGAGGGCCAGACTGGGCGACGGAGCCGCACGTCCGCACTCGGGATACACTCCTTCCCGACCAACAGGGTCAGTCGGTGCGCACGATTACCGCCCCCGGCCGCACAAAGGACACCGCGTCGTCGGTGAAGCCGGGCGGGTTGGGGTCGGAGGTGTAGCCGCCCTGCTCGGTGTGGAGCAGCACTGGGGCCTTGGGCGGCAGCGCCATGTCGGCGGTCCCCGCCAGGTTGAGAACGGCCCGGTACGGCGGGCGGTCGATGCGGAGGGTGCTGTCGGTGGGAGCGGCGGCGGTAAGCCCTTCGCCGGTGTCGCGCTGCGCGTTTGTGACCTCGGGGCGCAGGGCCAGCAGGTCGCGGTAGAGGGCCAGGATGCCGTCGTGGGGAGGGCGGCGCGGCTCGTCCCAGTCCAGCACACTGCGCTGGAAAGACGCCGGGTCCTGCGGGTCCGGAAAGTCGCCCGCGAAGTCGGAAAAGCCCGAAAACTCCTCCTTGCGGCCTTCGCTCACCGTGGGCCCGATCTCATCGTTGTGATCGGTAAAGAACTGGAACGGGGACGCGGCAGCCCACTCCTGGCCCATGAACAGGAGCGGCAGCTCCTCTGTCACGCAGAGGAGCGTAGAGAGCGCGCGGTACGTGGGCAACGCCACGCTGTCCGTGAGGCGGTCGCCCAGGGCGCGGTTCCCCACCTGGTCGTGGTTTTGGATGAAGACGACGCACTGGTCGCGGTCCACCGGACCGGGGTCGGTGCCGCGCTCCTCATCGAGGTAGGCCGAGTACTCGCCGCGAAAGAACCAGCCGTCGTTGAGGGTCGTGGCGATGTCCTCGGCGGTTGTGTCCTGGAAGTCCCGGTAGTAGCCGTCCTCGTCCCCCGCCGTAAAGACGCGGCACTGGTGGTGCAGGTCGTCGCTCCAGACCCCGTCGAGGCCGTAGCCGTCCGCGTCCTGCGGCTGGACGAGGCGATTGAGGTTCCGATGGTCCTCGGCGATGAGGTGGCGCCGGAAGCCGTCCACATGCTCATCCACAGCGGTGGATAACTCGGCCAGGAAGTGCGGATCGCTTTCGTCGTGGAGGGCGTGGGTGGCGTCGAGGCGCAGGCCGTCGAGGTGGTACTCGCGGAGCCAGTGCAGCGCGTTGTCGATGAAGAAGCGGCGCACGCCCTCGGAGCCCTCGTCGTCGAGATTGATGGCCGGGCCCCAGGGCGTTCCGTACTTGTCGGTGAGGAAGGGGGCAAAAGCGTTGGTGTAGGCGCCGTCGGGGCCGAGGTGGTTGTAGATGACATCGAGGAAGACGGCGAGGCCGGCCTGGTGAGCAGCGTCCACGAGGCGGCGCAGGGCGTCCGGCGAGCCGTAGGCGCGCGACGGGGCGAAGAGGGCCGCCGGGTCGTAGCCCCAGTTCCAGCGCCCCGGAAAGTCGTGCACCGGCATCAGCTGGAGGGCCGTCACGCCCAGGGTTTGCAGATACGACAGTCGTTCCTGCACGGCTTTGAAGGTGCCGGGGCCGGTAAAGGTGCCGACGTGCAGTTCGTAGAAGACGAGGCCCGCACGGTCGATGCCCGTCCAATTGTCGTCGCTCCAGGGATAGGCGGTGGGGGCTACCACCTCGGAAGGCCCATGTACCCCCTTCGGCTGGAAGCGAGAGGCCGGGTCGGGGAAGGGGCCCGTGTCGTCGAGGCTGATCTTGTAGCGGGTGCCCGATCCCACCGGCACGTCCGTCAGCTCGAAGTAGCCGTTGCCCACATCGTTCATCGGATGAGGGGCGTCGTTCGGGTCCAGCACGAGGCCAAGCTGATCCGCGTCGGGAGCCCACACGCGGAATGCAGTGGTGTCGCCGTCCACGAGGGCGCCGTGCCATGGGGAGGGAGAAGAAAGGTCCATACCAAAAAGCAGGTCGGGGAGGGGGCAAGAGGGACGAGGGGAGGGCTGGGGGGCGCACCGGTGCAGGGGACAACGCGTCGAGCGTCCTTGCTTTTCCGAGTGGAACGGAGGCTACTCCCCGTCGCCCGTGCGGGTCTCCGCTCGCCCGTAGGTGAGAGTAAGCGTTGCCAGAAAGTCCTCCGCCTCCTCCGTGAGTTGTTCGGAGGTCACACGCCAGTCCCAGTTTCCACTCGGTTCGCCGGGGGTGTTCATGCGGGCCTCGCCCCCGAGCCCGAGCAGGTCCTGCAGCGGAAGGACGATCCGGTCGGCCACCGACGCCATGAGATAACGAAGCATTTGCTCGTGGACGGCCCGATCGGGCGCATCGAGATCAAGGTACTCGTGGGCATATGCCCGCGCCGACTCCGACGACAGGTCGTCGTCCCACCAGCCCATGGTCGTATTGTTGTCGTGGGTGCCCGAGTAGGCCACCAGGTTCCGGGTGTAGTTGTGGGGGAGGAAGGGGTTCGTCGGGTCGTCCTCGAACGCAAACTGCATGACCGCCATGCCCGGGAAGCCGAATTCGTCCCGGAGGTCCTCGACCGAATCCGTGATGATGCCCAGGTCCTCCGCGATGACCGGGAGCTCCCCGAGATCATCGCTGAGCTCGCTGAAGAAGTGGGCGCCCGGGCCTTCGGCCCACTCGCCGTTGACGGCCGTTTCCGCCTCGGCAGGAATTTCCCAGTAGGCGTCGAAGCCGCGGAAGTGGTCGAGGCGCACGAGGTCCACCCGGTCGAGGGTATGCTGCATGCGGCGTTTCCACCACTCGTAGTCATTGTTCTTCATCTTGTCCCAGCGGTAGATGGGATTCCCCCAGCGCTGTCCTTCGGGGCTGAAGTAGTCGGGGGGGACGCCGGCCACGACCGTCGGCTCCCCGTTGTCGTCGAGCTTGAAGAGGTCCTGGTGGGCCCACACGTCGGCGCTGTCGCGCGCCACGTAGATGGGCAGGTCGCCGAAGAGGCGGATGCCGCGGGCATGGCAGTAGGAGCGGAGGGCCGTCCACTGGCGGTGGAAAAGGTACTGCCAGAAGACATGCATGCGGATCGCCTCGGCGTGCGTCTCGCGGGCCTGTGCGAGGGCGTCCGGCTCGCGATGCACGAGGGGGGCATCCCACTCGGTCCAGGGCGCGCCGTCGTGGGCCTCCTTCAGGGCAGCGTACAGGGCGTAGTCGTCGAGCCAGTCGGCGTGGTCGTTCCGGAACTGGCCGAGGTCGGCGTCGCTGACGGCCGATCGGTCGGCCTCAAAGCGTTGGAAGGCAGTGCGGAGCACCTCCAGCTTGCGGGGGCTGACGCGCTCGTAGTCGACGTGGTCGTCGGGCAACTCGCGCAGCGGGGCGAGGTCGTCTTGCGTCAGCAGGCCGTATTCCACCAGCGGGTCGGGACTGATGAGCAGTGGGCTGCCCGCAAAGGTGGACGTGCTGGAATAGGGCGAGGCGCCGAAGCCGGTCGGGCCGAGGGGGAGGACCTGCCAGAGGCGCTGGTCCGTCCGGGTCAAGAAGTCGGCGAAGCCGTAGGCGGCGGGGCCCAGGTCGCCGATCCCGTAGGAACTAGGCAGGGAGGTAATATGCAGGAGGATGCCGCTGACGCGTCGTGAATCCACAGGGACAGGCAGTTGATCAGGAAGAACGGGCACGCCCGAAAGAAGACATTCCCCCATCAACAGTCAAATGAATGCCGATGTGAATCACAAGATACATGGCACAGCGGTCGTCGGGGGAGCGAGAGAGCGCGGAGGCACTGAGGCTGTGCCTCAGATGTGCGCCTGTGCTACTCAAGCAAGATGCAATTGCTGTGGAGCAGTGCGGGAGCGTGGGAGAATGGGAGCGTGGGAGAATATGGCGGTGCTGAGGCGTGGAGGCATCGCGTCACGAGGGCATGGAGGGCTGTGGGCGAGGGGGACGCTCTTCCGTGTGGATCTCACGCACTCACGCCTCACGCACTCACGCCTCATTCTTCGAGACGGGCAGGCGGGGGCGGTCCTCGATGCCGAGGCGGGTGTCGGGGGCGCCGCTGGCCTCCTCGATGCGGGTACGGTAGAGGGTTTGGAAGCGGCGGTAGAGACGGTCCATTTGCGCGTCGGCCTCAACGGCGGGCAGGTCAATGACTTCCGGGTATGCAAACGTGGCGGCCCCGGCGGTGTCGACAAACAGGGTTTTGAGGTTGAGGCGCCGCTGAAAGAGGGTGGCAGTGGTGTGGAAGACGTGAAATTTCTCCGTTGGGAGAATCCACAGGTAGTGTGAGATCACACCGCGTCGGATGTAAAGCCCGTCGTCCCGGACGGCGTATCCGTGGTTCCGGTACTGGAGGACCGCCCAGACCAGAATGAAGGGCACGAGCCCAAACCCCCACCAGGGAAGGGCCACCCCGCCCAGGTGCCACCAGTCGGCCGGCCACGCATACACCCCGGATCCCAGGAGTGCCGACAGGGCGAGGGTGTATCGGAAAAAACGCCGTCGGATGGTGAGGCGCGACACCGAGCCGAATGTCTCCGGAAGATCGAACGAGCGCACCTGCTGGGCCAGGGCCAGAATGTCCTCGTACTGTGCGAACGGTGCAATGACGCGGTGCCCCTGCTCGTTGACGTCCATCCCAATCGTTTGCACCTCCAACTCGTACCACCCGAATACCCGCATGAGCGGATTTGTGCGCAGGATGAGGGCCTGCACCTTGCCGAGCGGAATGGTGCCCTCCGTCACGGTGAAGAGGCCGTGCCGCTTGCGTAGCTTGTCGCCGTCGAGCCACAGCGAAAAGCTGTAGTAGCGAGCAAGGTGGATCGCAATCCCGCTGATCCAGCCGAGCACCCCGGCGATCAAGAGCGTTCCCAAGAGGGTAAGAACCGGATGGGCCCCCATTGCTTCGGCAATCTGGTCGAGGCGCCCCCCAGGATGAACCGCGCGCTGAACGACGTTGCCGATGACCGCGGGGTCGATCAGCTGTACCGCCGAAAAGATGAGCGCAATGTACAGAAGGGAAAACCGAAACGCTCCGGACAGAAGCACGCGGGGGAGGTCCATCGCAAACAGCGATTCCCCGGGGGCGTCGTCCGTGTCCGCGTCGGCCGGAGCGCCTTCGGTGGTCCGGTGCTGGAACGAGCGCACCGCCTGACGGATCTCGTGGGCGTCGGAGAGGCTCACGTATTCGAGCGAGCCCTCCGTGGCGGAGCTGCCTGCCGTCTCGACAGTCACCTTTGCGAGCCCCAGGAGGCGGGCCACCAGGTTCTGCTGAGTTTGGATATTCTGGATGCGCTCGACTGGGATGCTGCGGTTCTGGCGCCGGATCACGCCCTTCTGAATGACGATCTGCTTCGGCGTGATGCGGTAGCTGAACCGGAGGTACTGGAGTACGATGGCCGGCAGGGCCACCAGCCCGTACACGACGCTGAGGATCACGGAGACGAGGTTCTCCGAACTGGGATTTTGGAGGGTGGGCAGCAGGATCACGACCAGGGCCGGGAGGCTGGCGCCCACCCGAAGCACGAGTGTGAGGGGATGGAGGCGCTGCGGCTCCTGCACGGCCCCGAGGGTGACGGACGAAGCTGGGGCCGACGCCGAATCGACCGCGGTACCGGACGCTTCCGTCCCCGCCGACTCAGCGTCCGGGGGGGCATCGGTCGCATCGGGAGCATCCGCGTTCTCTGGACCGGCAGACGCGTCCGGGTCCGAGGCCGGGGACGACGAGGCAGGCATTACACCGGGTCTTCAGTCAGGGGATCTTCGAGGATGAAGCGCTTGATTTCGTCCCGGATGCGCTCGGCCTCGCCGAGCGGCAGCCCCGGAATGACGACGTCGCTGCTTCGCGAGCCGGCGGTGTGCACCACGAGGCGACCCAGGGCATACTCGCGCTCGATCAGGTCCTGTGACACGTCGACATGCTGGATCCGTCGCAGCGGCACGACAGTCCGGACGTAGTTGAGCACGCCGTGCGCCATGTACAGCTCCTCGGGCCGCAGCGCAAAGCCCCAGGCCCGGTACCGCAGGCGCGGCCAGACGAGGACGTAGAGCAGCCCAAGGCCCAACACCGTGCCCGACAGGACGCCGAAGGGCAGCCACGCGTCCGGCGAAAACAGGTGGGTGAGATCGTAGAAAAGCGCCGGCAGGAACGCAGCGAGCGTGAGCCCCGCGAGCTTGATTCTCCAGACGGATTGGATGGCGCCGTCGAGGGACCGAACGGTGTCGTCCGGCACGACGGCCGAGAGTGCGGGGGCGGAAGAAGAGGCGTCCATGGACGAGAAAATGAGGGCTCGGGACTGAGTCGCTTAATTGAAGCGAAGGGGCGGGGCGAGGTTTCGGCGCCCGGGGGCAGGGCCGCATGCTAATCGGATCCCGTCGTGACCAGCAGAAACGGCACGCAAATCCATCCTGGCGCATGCCCGCCCGCACACGACACCGGTGTGACGGGGGGCAGAAAGTGTCCTGGCCTCGAGCCTCTATTGTTCGATCATACTTCTTACGCGCAACCACCGTGCAGCTATCGCGAGTGATTGGCAGAGGCCTGCGCGGACACAGGGGAGCGGTCGTCGGCGAGGACGGGGCCAAGCAAGCGCCGAAACCAGACCGTGTATTGATGGGGGGCCGCTTGCAGGTTGGCCCGGAGGGCCGTGGGGGCCGTCCAGGCCCAGTCGGCGACCTCGGTGGGGTCGGGGCGAATGTCGGCGGTCGTCACGCGTCCCACGAAGACGTGGTCGTACTCGTATTCGACGAGGCCGTCCCCCACGGAGGCATGGTAGGTGAAGTGGAACAGGGGCGTGAGGGAACAGGCAAATCCCATTTCCTCCCGAAGCCGTCGTCGGGCCGCCTCCTCGGGCAACTCATCCGGACGCGGGTGGCTGCAGCAGGTGTTGGACCAGAGTCCGCCCGAGTGGTACTTCTCAGGAGTCCGCTGCTGGAGAAGGAGCCGTCCCTCCGTGTCAAAGACGAATACCGACAGGGCGCGGTGCCGCCGGCCTTCGGTGTGGGCCCGCAGTTTTTCGGTAGTCCCGGTTGGTTGTCCGTCTTCATTGACGAGGACGACGCGGGTCGACATGGACAGGGAGGCGGACAATTGTGTGCCAGTTTATTTTGTGAAACTTCAACATATAGAGAAGTAGGCACAAAGGGGAAAACGCGTCTTCGTTATTACGGGTTTATTGCAAGAGGGGCGGTACCTGCAAGTTATCGGAGGGGCGGAGCGACGTGGGGAGAAAACAGAAAGGCCGTTCGGAGGGACGGAAACTTGACGGACTCGGTGTCGCTTCGTCTATTGAATCGTCCCCTCAAGGGATCTCGTTATTTTCACGGATTGAACGATTGGTTCACTCATGCACGAACTTACGATTGAAGACGTCGGCACATTTGAGGTAGAAGAGGGCACTCGTCTAGTGCGCGCTATTGAGGAGGCCGGAGTGGACATCGGCCACCGGTGCGGCGGGCACTCGCAGTGCACTACGTGCCGGGTCACATTTCAGGACGGAGAGCCTGATGTTATGACTGAGGCCGAGCACGAGAAGCTTGCCGACATCGATCAGCTCGGCGAGATCCGGCTCGCCTGTCAGGTTGTGGTGGACCGCGATATGACGGTGGCGCCGCTCATGACGGTGAGCGACCAGGGCTGGGATGACGCTGGGCCGGACCCGGCGATCACCGTGGAGCCGGAGCCGGAGTGGCACCCCATCGAGTCGCTGGAGATTGAGGAGGACGGCGAGTAGACGGCGGTGCTACAGCACCCAGAGGCCGAGCCCGCCGACGGCGAAGCAGTAGTAGGCGAAGTACTGGAGATTGCCCCGGCGCACAAAGTCGAGCACGACGTAGATGGCCGCGATGCCGGCCCCGTACGCGGCCACAGTGCCGACGAGGAGGGGGCCCCACCCGGTGCCCAGGCCCTTCTCGGCGAGCTCAACGCTCTTGATGACGGTGGCGCCGAGCACCACCGGCAGCAGCATAAGAAAGGAAAAATTCGCGGCCCGTTCCGGGGTGACGTTTTGGTAAAGCGCCGCGCAGATGGTGGCCCCCGAGCGGGAGATGCCGGGGACCATGGCGACGGACTGGCCCACCCCCACGGCGACTGCCTTAAGGGGAGTAAGCGGCCCCTCCGGACTGGTACGGAGACGCGTTAGCAGTAGCAGCACGCCGGTCACCAGCAGCATAGCGCACGTGAGCCGGGGACTGCCGAAGGTGGCCTCCAGCGGGGCTTTGAAGAGAACGTACACGATGCCGGTTGGGATCAGCGTGAGAAGGATGAACACGCCCATCCGGAAGGTGTCGTTCTCGCGGTAGCGGGTCGGGACGGAACGGGGCGCGCGGAGGCCCTGCCACGCCTCTCGGACCAGATTCCCAACGTCCCGTCCGTAGACAGTGACGATGCTGAGTACCGTACCGAAGTGCACGAACACCTCGAACGTGATGTCGGCTTGGTCGGTCCCGAGGCCCAGCAGGTGCTGGCTGAGGACGAGGTGCCCCGACGATGAGACGGGTACGAACTCGGTGATGCCCTGCACCAGTCCGAGAAGAAGGGCTTCCCACCAGGTCATGGATGCGGGAACGCTTGTGACGAAGAACTGAGATGAAAAACTGCCGCGTAAACCCGCGATCACGCGCAACAGTTGCGAAGGACGGGTCAATCTGACGCGTGAGAGAGCGGGAGCGTGAGAGAGCGGGAGCGTGGGAGAATGGGACACTCGACGCCCAACCCACAACGCATCAGTCCTCTTCCAGCCGCAGGTCGCGGGCCTTGAGCTGGAGCGTCGTGTTGCCGCGCCACGTATTGTCCTCCAGCGAGAACAAGAGCTCGAGAGGGCGGCCTTCCTGTTGGCTCTGCTCGAGAACGGACAGTTTCTCCCCCATGCCGAACCCGATGACGTCGTACGAGGCCCCGTTGCGGTCCTCGCGCTGCCGCACCTCGAACTTGAGGTGGCTGTCGTCGCTGCCGACGGTGCGGGGCGAGCCCACCACGGCGAGGTCGGTGGCGTGGAAGACGGGGCGTGCGTTGGCCGGGCCGAAGGGACCGAACTGTTGGAGCACCGCCCAGAACCGATCGCCGATCGACTCGATCTCGCGGAGGTCGAGCGCGGCATCCACCGTGATCGACGGTTGAAGCAGCTCCGGCGTAACGCGCTCGCCGACAGCCGCGTCGAACTGGTCGCGGAAAGCCTCGATGTTGTCGACCGGTAGCGACATACCTGCCGCGTGGTCGTGCCCGCCGAACTGCGTGAGCACGCCGGCACAGTCGGAGAGCGCCTCGTAGATGTTGATGCCCTCGATGGAGCGGGCCGAGCCCTTCACCGCCTCCCCGTTGTGGGTGAGCATGATGGTGGGCTTGTGGAAGCGCTCGACGATACTGCTGGCCACGATGCCGATGACGCCGAGGTGCCAGTCCTCGTCGTAGAGCACGAGCGCGTGCGGACTGCGACTGGTAATCTGTCGCTCGGCCTTTTCGACGGCGGCCTCCTCGGCAGCGTCGTCGACGGAGCGGCGCTCGCGGTTGAGGCGTTCCAGCTCGGCGGCCAGCGGCTCGGCCTCCGTGTAGCTCTCGGCCAGCAGCAACTCGACGGCCGTGGAGGCGTGTGCCATGCGCCCGGCGGCGTTGATGCGGGGGCCGAGGGTGAAGACGATGTTGCCGGTCGAGGTCACGTCGGCGAGGTCCAGGTCCGCCGCGTCGGCCAGGGCCCGCAGGCCGGGCCGCTCGCTCTGCTGGATCGCCCGCAGGCCCTCGGCCATGAGAACTCGGTTTTCGCCGTAGAGTGGGACGATGTCGCTAGCCGTGGCGATGCCCAGCAGGTCAAGGTACTCGAAGGCGGTGTCCGGATCCGCGCCGAGGCGGTCGAGCGTGGCTTGTACGAGCTTGAAGCCGAGGCCGCAGCCGGAGAGCTCCGTAAACGGATAGTCGTCGTCCGGCCGCTTCGGGTCGATCACGGCGAAGGCGCTGGGGAGGTCGACGGTGTCGTCCTCATGGAGCTGCGGCGTATGGTGGTCGCAGATGATGAGATCGAGTCCCCGCTCGCGGGCGTGGGCCGTCTCCTCGTGGGCCGTGATGCCGCAATCCAGCGCAATAACGAGAGACGCATCGTGCTCGACGGCCGCGTCGAGGCCGCGTGTGCAGAGGCCGTAGCCGTCATCGTAGCGGTCGGGGATGAAGAACGAGGCGTCCACGCCGCGTCGCCGAAGGAAGTCGCTGACCAATGCGGCGGCGGTGGTCCCGTCCACGTCGTAGTCCCCGTATACGAACACGCGTTCGCCGCGCTCAACGGCTTGTGCTACCCGGTCGGCCGCCGCGGGCATGTCCGCCATGTCGAGTGGATCGTGGAGGGCATCGCGATCAGCCCGAAAGAAGTGGCGGGCCTCCTCGAATGATGTGACGCCGCGCAGGGCGAGGGCGCGGGCCAGGGCCGTGGGTAGATCGTTGAGCGCGTCCTGCAGATTGGACACGACCGCAGGGGTCTCCAGCGAACGGTCAATCCAGCGATAGGTCATGACAACCACAGACGAGATGAACAAACACCGACGCTCACATAGTAAGACACAACTACCCTTTCCACATAACGCCGCGTGAAAACTCGTGCTGAAGACCGCGGCAGACCGATTCTCGCTGAAGATTTGTGCAGACGGGGCAATGGCCGCGAACAAAGGCCCGATCGATGCGCGTTTGCGCCAACGCAGAGCTCTTACGAGGAAAAAGTCGGGGAGGTGGAATAGAATTTGCGCCACGGATCATCATACTGGAAGGCTCGTTTCACAACACTCTTCTTTTTGTTCTTCGAAATGATCTTAAGGGAAAGGACCGTCTGAGTTGGACCGCCTGAATTGGTGTGCGATTGGCGGAGCCGACGTGTAGAAGACGCTGGTGTTGAGCGAACCCGAGGCCATGGTTGGTTTCTTTCGACGGGTTGAGGTCATTTCTTCGTTCACGACGTGCATGTCAAGCCTCGCGGCGCGAGCCGGCATGCTGGAAGTGCCCAGAGGCCGGACAAATTCCCACCTTTGTTCGATTTGTGCTGGATCTTTGGGCGACGCCACCGTACACAAAACCCCTTCGCGTCATTGCGCCTTCCGGAGACTGAACGAGAGGACGACGATGGGTCTGCAGTACGCAGGCCCAGGGCCGAGTACGCAGGTCCAGGGCCGGCAGTACGCAGGCCCGTGACGATGAACGCCCCACGACTCCCATCGGTCAACTCAGCTGTCGTTGGTGTCCGTATCGGTCGGATCTTCTACCGAGAGGGCCAGCACGGCACCACCTGATCCGCAAAGACATGAAGATTTCCACCCTACAAGACAAGAAGCTCGACGAACTTCGCGACATCGCTCGCGAGCTGGATCTGCCGGGCTACTCGGACCTTCGGAAGCAAGATCTCATCTACCGCATTCTGGAGGCCCAGGCGGAGGGCGCTGCGTCCGGCGAGGAGCCGCTCGACGGGGCCGCCGAGGGCGACGGGGTGGCGGCAAGCGCTGCTCCCGGCGCGGCCGAGGCCGACGAAGCCTCTCAAGAGGAGGCGGCCTCTCAAGGAGAGGCGGCCTCTCAAGAAGAGGCGGCCTCCCAAGACGAGACGGAGGACGATACGACCGTTTCGGCATCCACTACATCGAATTCGTCTGCGTCGGACTCGTCGGGATCTTCCGGCAAGCCGGCGTACATGCAGACCTACGATCCCGACGAGACGGAGCTCCGGGGGATGATTGAGAAGACCGGGCTCCTCGAAATTCTGCCGGACGGTTACGGCTTCCTTCGGTCCGACGAGTACAGCTACGAGTCGAGTCCCGACGACATCTACGTGTCGCCGTCGCAGATCAAGCGGTTTGGTCTGCAGGAGGGCGACACGGTACGCGGCTCGGTGCGCTCGCCGAAGGAGGGGGAGAAGTTCTTCGCCCTCATTCAGGTGGATGCCATCAACGGGTGCAACCCCGATGATGTCGAGGACCGCCGCGAGTTCGACTACCTGACGCCGATCTTTCCGAACGAACGGTTTATGCTGGAGACGGCGGCCGACGAATATGGGCCGCGCATTCTGGATCTGTTTGCCCCGATCGGGAAAGGACAGCGGGGGCTTATCGTCTCGCCGCCGAAGGCCGGAAAGACGGTGCTGCTACAGAAGATTGCTCACGGGCTTCGGGAAAACCATCCGGACACACACCTCCTTGTGTTGCTCATTGACGAGCGGCCGGAGGAGGTGACTGATATGGATCGGAACGTGGATGGAGAAGTGGTGGCGTCGACCTTCGACAAGGATCCGGAGCAGCACGTAGAGGTGGCCGACACGGTGCTTCGCAAAGTGAAGCGCCTCGTGGAGTCGGGGCAGGACGTGTGTGTGCTGCTGGACTCGATCACGCGCCTGGCACGCGCTCACAACGCCGTGACACCGGGGCAGGGGCGCACGCTCTCCGGCGGCATCGAGGCGGGAGCACTGCGCGGGCCCAAACGCTTTTTCGGCGCCGCGCGGAACGTGGAAGAGGGCGGCTCGCTCACAACCATAGGCACGGCCCTCGTGGACACGGGCAGCCGCATGGACGAGGTCATCTTCGAGGAGTTCAAGGGCACCGGCAACATGGAGCTCGTCCTCGACCGCGAGATGGCCGATCGCCGCGTCTACCCGGCCATCGACCTTATCCTGTCCGGGACCCGTCGCGAGGAGGAACTGCTCACGAAGCCGGAGCTGAAGCGCGTGTGGGTGATGCGAAAGATTTTGGCGGACATGGAACCGATCGAGGCCATGGAATTCCTGCTCGACAAGATGCGGGGCACAGAGAGCAACGAGGAGTTTCTGGAGACGATGAACTCGTAGGACGACGCTTCGAGCCCTTGGCGTTGAGGGCTGCTCATTGTAGACTGGAAGGAACGCACGGTTGGCCGAGCACCGTGCGTTCTTTGCTCGCATCTCCGAAGCCCCTCTCACGGTCGGTGCATCTCCAATCTTTCGGCCGGTCTCTTCGCGGTGTTGATCGTTCCATCGACTCGTTGCGTTCATGACCGATCAGCGTTCCTTCGCCCGCCGCGTCTTTATCGCAGTCGGGATTGTCGCGGTGTCGCTTTTGACGCTGTACCTGCTCGTAGTACTGTCCCGGGTGCTTCTCATCGTCTTCGCAGGGGTGCTCATGGCCGTTGGGCTCGGTGGCGGGGCCGAGACGCTCCGGATGCGCATCCCATTGGGACGGCCCGGCAGCCTGACGCTGGTCATTCTACTGGTGGTGCTGGTGCCGTCCGTATTTTCCGGCATCGTGGGCCCGTCACTCACCGGCCAGGTCAACGACTTAATCGTGCAGTTGCCGGAGGCAGTGGCACGCTTTCGGGCACGGCTTGCGACGCAGGAGTGGACCGACCGGTTGCTCGCCGATCCGAACGCGATTCGGGATCTGATGCCGTCGCCGAAGGAAGTGATGGGCGGGGTGACGAGCGCTTTCTCCCGCACGCTGGGGGTAGTGGCGAATGTGTTCGTGATCGTTTTTATCGGCATCTATGGCGCCGCTGCTCCCGACGCTTACACGAGCGGCATCGCCTACCTGACGCCGACGCGACACCGAGAGCGGGCCCACGAGGTGCTGGCAGCCCTCGCCCACGCCCTGCGGTGGTGGCTCATCGGACGCCTCACGATGATGAGTGTGGTCGGTGTGCTTACCACCCTGGGCCTCTGGATTTCGGGCGTGCCCACGCCGCTGGCCCTCGGCCTACTGGCGGCCCTGCTCTCGTTCGTGCCCTACGTGGGGCCCATCCTCTCCTTCATCCCGGCGGTGCTGGTGGCGCTCATGGTAAGCCTCACGAAGGTGGCCTACGTGGTCGTCGTGTTCGGCATCGTGCAGACGTTGGAAAGCTACGTCATCACGCCGCTTGTGCAGCAGCGGGCCGTCTCGCTGCCACCGGTCATCCTCATCACGGCTCAGATTGCGATGGGCGTTCTTGCGGGGGCGACCGGCGTGTTGCTGGCGGCGCCCCTAGCCGTGGTTGTTATTGTGCTTCTCCAAATGCTTTACGTCAAAGACGTGCTCGGCGACTCGGTGCAGGTGCTCGGGCAGTAGCGCGGGGCGCTCTGCGTTATGAAGGTGGTATTGAGGAGGGGACAGGAGCGGCGGCTGATCTTTTCGAGGTCGGACGGGAGTGCCTTCCCGGTGAGACAGCCCCCAACATCACAGAAGTGTCCGGTGGTTACTCTCAAAAAGACACAGAGACCGGTGGAGCTCCAGTCCCGTGACAGTAACGTGTCCATCGGAGAACCCAAAACGCCATCGCCCGGTTGAGCTGGAACTGTATCAATCCTGTTTGGTGAAACCAGATTAGTCAACATTCTCTCAACGCACAGTCCATCGTTTCATGCCCGACGACGTACAGATCAACGCGCTGCTGTTCGACATGGACGGCGTCCTCATGGACGTTTCCGAGTCCTACCAGAGCGCCATCGAGGAAACCGTGGAGCACTTCACGGGGCGTGAGATCGGGGAAAATGCCATCCAGCGATATAAGAACTACGGAGGGTTTGAAGACGACTGGAAGTTGACCCACGCGATTATCACCGACACCGCGATGGAGGTGCCCTTGAGTCGGGTCATTGAGGAGTTCCAGGACCGCTACCGGGGGGACGACTGGGACGGGCTCATCACTGAAGAGACCTCCCGGATCGACACGGCAACGCTCGACCGGCTCAACGACGGGCGCCTGCTCGGCATCGTCACCGGACGGCCCGAAGAGGAGGCCACATGGACGCTCAAGCACCAGAACTGGACGGACCACTTTCCGCTCCTGGTGGGCAAGGAGAAGCAGGGCGACCGGCAGAAGCCGGACCCCTTTCCCCTGGAGCACTCCCTCACGATGCTCGCCGCTGCCGGATGCGACCTCGATCCGAGCGAGGTGGCCTACGTGGGCGACTCCGTGGACGACATGATTGCGGCCCGCGACGCTGACATGTGGGCCATCGGGGTTGTGCCGCCGCACGTGGACGCCGACGAGCACGAGTCGCTCCTGAAGGAGCGCGGAGCGCACGTGGTGATTACGGACCTGGAGGAGCTGCCGGAGGTGCTGGCGACGTTCGGCCAGCAAGCCGTCACGCGTGCCGTGACGCGGTAGCCGGGCACTGCTCTCTGCATCGGACGACGGGGACGCCGTCCCGCTTGTCAGGAGCCGTCCTCGACGACAACCTCAACGCGACGGTTCTTCCGGCGCCCTTCCGGCGACTCGTTCGGAGCGACGGGTTTTTTCGGGCCGAAGGCCTCAATTTCGAGGGTCTGCGTCCGGACGCCGTGCTCCTTGTTGAGGTAGTGGGCCACCGCCGCTGCGCGCTGGGCCGACAGGTACCAGTTGCTCGGATACGTGTCCTTGAGACTCGGTCCGATGGGCACGCTGTCGGTATATCCTTTGATGTGGAAGCCGGCGTTTGGGTATTCCTCCTTGAGCGTCTCCGCGTGCTTGTCGAGCTCTTTTTTGGCGTCGTTGAACAGCCAGGCGCTGCCCGACGGAAAGTAGACGGGCGGGGTAAGCGTGGCAGCGCTCGTAGACTGGACGGGCGGGGTGGTGCCGCGAGGCGCTTCGCTCAGACGGCGTTGCAGGTTCTGGTTGGCCGTCTCCAGCGAGTCGATTTTCTGCTTGAGGGCCTCGGTTTGTTGATCTCCCTGACAGCCAGCGGGAATAAGGCCGAGGAGCAGGATCGGAAGTAGGGTGCGCACGAGGCGGGGCTGCGGGCAGAGATCGGTCATTCGTCGGGCGGGGGGCGAGCAGAAAACGAGTGAGACAGCGTGCAGGGGCGGGGCGGACGCGGGGCGGACGTGGGGCGAGCGATCCCGCCGGATCCGTAGCCGTCCCCAATAGGAGATCGCTCGCGTTCTAGAGAGTTCCGTCGGGGCTACCGATTCGGCGTGAGCGGTGCGGCATCGGCGAGGGCGGTGCGCACGTCGTCGTCGACCCGGTCCATGTGACGGCGCAGCGTGTCGTAGCCCATGTGCCGGTGCGCGACGGCCCACCGCGCCCAGGCCACGCGCCGGATGCCTTCGCGGCGTTCCGGTTCGAAAGAGCGATCCGACGTGCGCATGAGGTACCAGTAGGTTGTCTTGACGGCATAGGTGTCGCCGTCCGGATAGCCGTGTTGGGTGGTGTTCAATTCCTGGAGTACCTGCAGGTTGTCGATCCCTACCTCTTCCTGGACCTCGCGCTGCGCACAGGTCTCGATGTCCTCCCCCGGATCCTGCTTACCCTTGGGAAGGTCCCATACGCCACGGCGATGGATGAGCAGGAGGGCGATGTCGTCAGGGAGTGGGCAGACCACGTACCCGCCCGCGGCGGGGACGGGGGTGGGAGGGCGGTACGGCGCGAGGTTTGCAAGGGCAGCGGGGGGGACAGTGGGCACGCGTACCGTCGGGCCGTTGGGACGAACGGAAATGTTGAGAACAGCTGGGTCTACGACCAGAACGGGGCCGGAGGCGGCATCCTGGGCCGCGGCGAGCGTGGTGTGCAGGACGATTGGCGAAGAGGCGGAGAGGCCGTGCTCAGTTGCGGCATCCAGGGCGAGCGTGTCGTCGGTAGCGTAGAAAAGAAGCATCGGGAAACGGGTTGGCCACGGAGAAGCATTGAGGGATGGAGCGAGGAGAGCGGTGCCGGAACAGCGTTTACGGATCTGTGAGTCGGTTTCCACCGATCTCGGATTAGGCCGACCTGTTAGGGAGAAGAGAGTAGCCGCAGCACGCTGGTGCTCTCTTTGTGGGTTCTTGCTCCGTCTGAGGAGCGGAGGCACGAAAAAGATCAGATCCACGCGGGATGACCCACAAGGGACTCCTGTGAAGAAACGGCCTGACGCTGGGAATCTGAGATTCCCTCCGCCGCTCCGCTGAAGGGATCTGAGATTTCCGTTCTCAAACTCACTATTGCTCAGACACGAGAACATTCGTTCGTTTCGTTCCGGGAAGCGTCCGGGAAGCGTCCGGGAAGCGTCCAGGCGGCCGTTTCTTCGACGCCGACCGGTTCTTCTTCCGCGCCTTCAAGACAAGACGCACAGGGACGCACGTCCGGCGTTCAACCCCGAAAAGTCACGGCGATCGGCAAAGACGATTCCGACTGGTTGCACACCACACGGTCCTGAAAATCTCAGACTCCCAGGATTTCGATTTCCAACATCCGAAATCTCCTCCCTAGTGCAGCTTCAACTGGTCCGTTGTGCACTCGAGATACCTCAAGCTGGAGCGTGGAGCAATAGCAAACTGCTTTCCCCAAAAGATCGTTTGAAGCTGCACTAGACGGAGAACATAGTTTCCCAACCTACGCACGGAAGAGGTACGGGGGGCGTTTCTTTTTGTGCCCCTTGTCCCCCGCGAAGGACGAGAGCTGCAAGCAGGGGCCGGTTCGGGTCACCGCGCGCAGCTATTCGCATTCCAAGCCGGCAACGTGATCGTCGGGTGCACTCCTGAACGTGAGGGTGGATATGAGCGTAGAAAGCGTTAAGCAGAGCGAAAAATGGATTGCCCGACGAGAACGTCAATTTCTCAGGTCGGAAGGAGCGTTGATCGAGGAGGCGTACCTGGACCGATGAGATCTGCTTGCGGGCCGTCGATATGGCACTCGTCTCGATGGCTCCGTCTGCGGCACGACAATTGAACATTTCGTCCGAATGGACGGTCCCGTCGATGGAGGCCATCCGGGATGGCTTCTCTTTCAAATACGACCCGTCGCCGAGCGCACGCCATGTGGAAACGGGTGTGGAGCACACTTGAGAACGCCTTCTACATCACGGAGTGGCTGCCGGACTACTCGGCGGACACGATGCGGGCCGACGCGGTGGCGGGGCTCACCGTGGGGGTGATGTTGATTCCGCAAAGCATGGCGTACGCCGTCATTGCGGGCATGCCGCCCATCTACGGGCTCTACGCCGGGCTCGTGCCGCTTCTGGTGTATCCGCTCTTTGGTAGCTCGCGCCACCTGGCCATCGGCCCGGTCGCGATCGACATGCTGATCGTGGGGGCGGGGGTCGGGGCCCTGGCGCAGGCGGGCACGGAGCAACACGTCGCCCTCGCGATCCTGCTGACGGCCATGGTGGGGCTCATGCAGATGGCCATGGGGGTGATGCAGCTCGGATTTGTGGCCAATCTGCTGTCCCGGCCCGTGATTGCGGGGCTTACCTCCGCGGCGGCCCTTATCATCAGCACCAGTCAGCTCGGCAACCTACTGGGGATGGAGCTGGGGCGCTCGCAGTACGTGCACGTGCTGCTGTGGGAAGCTTTTCAAAACGCTGCCGACACGCACCTCCTCACGCTTGGGATTGGACTCGGGTGCATCGTGCTGCTCGTGGGCCTGCCGCGGTGGGCCCCGCTGGTGCCGGAGGCGCTGGTCGTGGTGGCGGGCGCTACGCTGGCCAGTTGGTTTTTTGAACTCGACGAGCACGGGGTTGAGATTATCGGCAGCATTCCGACGGGCCTTCCCATCCCGAGTTTGGATGCGTGGAGTACCAGTTTTACGGAGCTGAATTCGCTCATTCCAGTGGCGGTCACCCTGGCGCTGGTGCAGTTTATGAAGAATGTGTCGCTTGGGCGGGTCTTTGCGGCCCGGCACGGCTACATGATCGACGCCAACCGCGAGCTCGTCGGGGTTGGGGCGAGCAACTTCTTCGGCAGTCTTTTTCAAAGCATTCCCGTATCGGGCAGCTTTTCGCGGTCGGCGGTCAACGACCAGGCGGGGGCGCGGAGTCCGCTCGCCAACGTGTGTGCGGCGCTCGTCATTGCGCTCACGCTGCTGTTTCTGACGCCGTTGTTTTACTATCTGCCCGTGCCGGCCCTGGCGGCCATCATCATCGTGGCGGGGCTCGGCCTGATCGACGTGCGCGAGCTCCAGACCCTGTTCCGGGCCCGGCGGCGCGACGGGTACATTGCCCTCGTCACGGCGGTCTGCATTCTGTTTATCGGGCTCCAGGAGGGCATCTTACTGGGCATCGGGGCCTCGGTGATCATCGTGCTGTTTCGCATTGGTCGGCCCAACGTGGCGGAGCTGGGGCACGTGCCGGGGACGCGTCTTTTTCGGGACCTGGACCGGTTCGAGCAGGCGGTGCGCCTGAAGGACATTATGGTCCTCCGGGTCGATGCGTCGTTTTCGTTCGCCAACGCCGAGTACTTCAAAGATTTCATCCTGGAAAAGAGTGAGCAGGAGGGGCGCACCGTGGAGGTCTTGGTGATTGACGGCAGCAGCATCAACGATCTGGACACGACAGCCATTGAGGCGCTTGCGTCGGTCTTCGAGTCGCTCGACGAGATTGATGTCGAGTTGCACCTGACGGGCCTCATCGGGCCGGTGCGGGAGGTGGTGCGACGCTCTGGGCTGTACCGGCTGCTCGGAGAGAATCGGTTTCACCTCGATCCCCACGAGGCGGTGGTGAGTATTCTAGAGCGATGGGACGAGCAGGACGGCGGCACTCGGGTCGATGAATACTTTGCCAGCACGGAGCCGGAGAAGAAGGAGACGACGCCGGCGGCGTCCTAAACGAGTGGGCGCGTGGGGGAGGGAAAGATTGGGAGTGGGGGAGAGGGGGGAGCGGAAGAAGAAGGTCAGTTGTTGGAAGACGAGCGCTGGAGGAGGGTGCCGCATTGTTGAGCGCGGCGAAGGACGCGGCTGACGGTGAACGTCCAGCGGGGGGCGGTGTCGCAGCCGGCGGCCTCCAGGGCCCCGGCGGCCCAGTGGTTGCAGTTGTTAAAGACGTGGTACGGGAGGCCGGACCGATAAAATCGGCTGTCGGAATAGAGGCCGGGCGCGGCGTCGAGCGTGTCCGCGTCCGGGTCGAACGAGGCCGCTATGTACTCCGTGAGGGCAGCGCGTTCTGTGTCGCTGATCGGCACCCGGATGATCGTATTGTGCGGAAAGGAGGCCGGGACGGCGCCTGTGATCGGCACGACGTGAAGGACGCTTCCGGTCGGCCAGGCCCCGGCGCGCAGCGCGCCCCAGACGCCGCGGGTACGGCCGGGGTAGTACCGCGCCTCGCCCCAGCCGACCTCCAGGTACGTTGCGTCCGGGAAGGCCTCGAGGACCGGCCATCCGTCGTCCGGCAGATCGGCGCGGCGGACGGCGATCCCGGCGTGCCAGCCGTGGCGGACGACGTAGATGGCGCTCGTGCTGTCGGCGGAGGAGTCCCGACGACTGTCGGGATGGCGCGGGAGGTGGCAGCGCACCGTCAGAAAAAGGCCCCAGCCGAGCAGAGCACACAGGACGAGGCCGTGCCGCCACCGGGGCATGGGACTGCGGAGACGATCAGGGAAAAGAGGATAGCTTGTCTTAACCGAGGCGGCTGACGGCAGATCCCTACAAAGATTGTCTCGTGGAGGGGGGAGAGCGATCGCAGGTTGGTAGAGGTCCGGAGGCGTAGGCGGCGATTGTGCCGTTGAGCAACCGGTGTTCGCGAGGGGGAACGGAAGCACGGATGCATGGAAGCATCGACGCCGTGCCCTACATCTTCCCCTGCGTTTTTCGCAGAACAAGATGCGACGGCCGTCGGGCAGTATTCTGCAATCGGGACGGTCAGTTTCTATTTTTCTTCCCGTCGTTCGTCACAAAAAAGGATCAGGCTATGGATCGGGATGCTGCCCTTCGCACCCACGTATTGAATCTCTTGACGGCCCGCCAGGCGCACTGCACCTTTGAGGAGGCCGTGGCGGACATGCCGTTGGACCGGATCGGCGAGCGGCCCGACGGGCTCCCCTACTCGGTGTGGGAACTCGTCGACCACATTCGGCGGGCCCAGTACGACATCCTGGCCTACTGCGAGGACCCGGACTATCAGGCGCAGGAGTGGCCCGACGCCTACTGGCCCACCGACCCGGCGCCGCCGAGCGCGGACGTCTGGACGCAGACCTGCGCACAGGTGGTGGCGGACCGGGATGCCCTTTGCGAGTACCTGGAGGATGATGCTCAAGACCTCTACGAGGCGGTGCCCTCCAGCGACGACCACACGATTCTCCGCGAGCTTCTGCTCGTGGCCGACCACAACGCCTATCACATCGGGCAGATTGTGACGGCGCGACGGCTGCTCGGGTGTTGGACAGACAGTGGTACATAAGTAACGAAGAATCAGAAGTTTAGGTAGCGCCGTCAACGAAAAAAGGGCGACATCCCGAAGGATGTCGCCCCTCTCTGCTTTCGCGGAGAAGTTTCTCGCTGCTAGTTTCCGCCACTCGTCTGGAAGCTGATATCAAAGGAGGAATCCCCAACAAACGCGGGGACTCCATCCTTCGGATCGATGCTTTCATTCAAGCTGACACCCACGCTGGACGAGCTCTGGAGTTCGTTCGGATCTTTGCTTACGTCAATGACCAGCTGCGACGCGGTGACGTTTTTAAGAGCGGAAATCACAACGTTCCCGCTGTTGTTCGCCACCTCGATGTCTCCTCCCGTGAGTATCTGAACCGTACGGGTTCCTACATCCGGGGCCTGGTCAAATCCTTTTACAATGAGTCCTGCAAATTCCTCAGTGCCAGTATTGTCGAGGCTTCCAACAGGGTACGTGCCCCCCGAAGGAGTTTGAGTTCCTCTGAAGAGAAATACTCCGGCGATCTCTGCTCCGGTCGGATTTGAGGTGTCGAACGTCTTTGCGCTGCTAAAGTACACAGCGTAGAAATCTTCGTTGTTGGATGTTCCGGAGTATTGAAATGCGAATCCGGTGTAACTCGTGGTCGCTTTCGCGTTACCACCTGAACCACTTGAGAAACTGAAGTCGAAGCTGTTTGCGCTAGTGGCCGTCACAGTACCACCACTGCCGTCGTCGCTGGAACCCCCGGAGTCGCAGGCCGGAAGAATGAACAGGCACGACACAAGTGCTACGAGCAGGATGCTGCTGGAAATGAGTCGGCGCATAACGGATTGGGTCTTCGTTACAGAAAAATGAAAAGTAGTCGCCTCACACTTTTTTACAGGGAGGCGAAGGGTTAGTTGCCTCAGAACCTGTTTTGCGAGCGGGTGCGTCGCCGAGGCACAGTGGGCGAAGTTGCAAAATGGGGCCCGAATGATCCTGGCAAGCGTGCTTGCCTCTAGCGGAGCTACCAGGGAGGAGATCCCAGATCTCCAGCGAAGAAGTACTCCTGGAGTGGCAGCAAACGTCTCGCCAAACAGGTTCTCAACCTTTATAACGAAAGATCAGGCCAGATCCGGACACGAGCGTCACTTTTGAAGGTGTTCGTCGAGATATTTCCCGGCCTCCTTCTCCAATTGGCCGCTCATGGGTTGGAGAAACGCGCTGAGATTGATGAGAATTCGGACGGTGTCGGCCCGCACGTCGATCCGGCCCTCGGCGCCCTGGCCCTCGAAGTGCAGCGTCTTATCGTCGTCCCATTCGTACTGGACACCGAGGTCCCCCTCAAGTTTTTCAGCGACGTTGTTGACGGCGTTGCGTCCCCCGTCGAGACCCATGGAGTGGGAACGGGTGATTTCAATATCAGCCATGGAAGTGCTGGTAGAGAGCGTCGTCATTGGGAGAGTGGAGTGAAACGCGCGTAGCGCACCGATGGGGCAGCACCGATGTTCCTCGTCTTGTCTTTGCCCCGACGGGGTGCTTGTTTGGGAGCGTCGTTCGCGTCGATTTTCCGTATACAGGGGATTTCTTCATGTCTGTTCGTCACTGCTGGGTCGTGTGCTGCGTTCTTCTTGTGGCCGGGGTGCCGACGGCCGAGGCGCAGGAGGACGCCCAACTACAGTCGCCCTCAGCGTTTCTCGGGTACGAGCTCGGTGAGCAGTTCACGCCCCACCACCGCGTCGTCGACTACGTGCGGCATGTGACGGCCCACTCGCCCGCCGCCACGGTGCGGCAGCACGGCACCACCCCTGAGGGGCGGCCCCTACTCTTGACGACCCTCACCACGCCGCGCAACCACGAGCGGATCGACACCATTCGCCGCTCGAATCTGAAGCGGGCCGGGCAGGTCGACGGGACGCCGCAGGCCGACGTGGCCGTGGCCTGGCTCAGCTACAACGTTCACGGCGACGAGCCGGCCCCCACCGAGGCGGCCCTCAAGACGCTGCATGCCCTTGCCGACACGAGCACCGCGCGTCCCGACGGCGTTCGGGCGTCTCTAGAGAACACGGTCGTTCTCCTTGATCCGTGCCTCAACCCCGACGGTCGTGCTCGCTATACGCAGTGGTTTCGGGAAACAGTGGGCACAGCGGCGAATCCCGATCCACCGGCGCGCGAGCACCATCCGCCCTGGGCGTCGGGCCGCACCAATCACTACTACTTCGACCTCAACCGCGACTGGGCATGGGGCGTGCAGCCCGAGACGCGGGCGCGGCTCAATGCCTATCACCGCTGGATGCCGAACGTGCACGTCGATTACCATGAGATGGGCGTCGAGAACCCGTACTACTTCGCCCCGGGCGCGGAGCCGTACCACGAGAACCTGACCGACTGGCAACGGACGTTTCAGGAGACGGTCGGGCGGCACAATGCCCGGATCTTTGACCGCAACGGCTGGCTCTATTTCACGAAGGAGGTGTACGACCTCTTGTATCCGGGGTACGGGGACACGTGGCCGCTTTTCAATGGGGCCGTGGGGATGACCTACGAGCAGGGTGGGGGAGCGCGGGCGGGGCGGGCGGTGACGACGAACGGGGACACGCTCACGCTGGCCGAGCGGCTGTCCCACCACCACGCAACGGCTCTGTCGACGGTCGAGGTCGTCGCGGCGCATCGCGCGGAGGTGCTTCGGGCGTTTGCGACGTATCACGAGTCGGCGCAGGAGGACCCGCCCGGGCGGTACCGCACGTACGTGGTGCATCGGCAGGGGGAGGGGGGGCGCGTGGCGGCCCTGGCGCAACTGCTGGATCGTCAGCATATTCAGTACGAGTATGTGCGTGAGACGGCACGCGTCCGGGGCTACTCCTACCGGGAGGGCACGATGGAGCGCACCCGCATTCAGCGGGGCGACCTCCTCGTCCACGCCGCGCAGCCGAAGGGGCGGCTTGTGAAGGTGCTCTTCGAGCCGAAAACGACCGTCGTCGATTCGGCAGCGTACGACATCACGGCCTGGGGGCTGCCTTACGCGTACGGCGTAAACGCCCATGCCGTCCCGGAGCGGGTTGACGTGACCACGACGACGACCCCGCCGATCTCGGGCTCGACAGCCCTGTCGGCGGACCGGCCGTACGCCTACGCGATCACGTGGCGGAGTCGGGCCGACGCTCGTTTCGTCGGGGCGCTGCTACAGGCCGGCGTTCGTCTCCGGGTGGCGACAAAGGGATTCACTGTGGACGACCAGTCCTACGAGACGGGGACCCTCCTTGCACTGCGAGCCGATAACGAGAGCCCGGCATTTGACGACACGGTGCGGGGGCTCGCTCGACGGCACGAGCAACGGCTCCACGCCCTCGAAACGGGCCTTACGGAGCAGGGCCCTGATCTGGGAGCGAGCAGCGTGCGGACTGTCGACCGGCCCCGTGTGGCGCTCTTAGCCGGAGCGCCGATGCGACTGGAGCGGGTGGGAGAGGTGTGGCACTTCTTTGAGCAGACGATCGAGTATCCGGTGACGCTGCTCCCGCCCGACGACTTCGACGCCTCCATGCTTGACAATGTCGATGTGCTCGTGCTGCCGGACGGCGACTACGACGACTGGCTGGCGGGAGCGCGTGCGTCTGCAATCACGCGCTGGGTGCGGAACGGGGGGCGACTCATCGCGCTCGGCGACGCGAATGCGGCCCTCGCCGAGCGGCCCTCTTATCATCTTTCGTCGAGAACCTCGTCGGGAGCCGTACGGGGCGACACGACGGGAACCGGCGCCCGGTCCGGAGACGAGACGCCGTCCGCACCCGGCAGCATTCACCGCGTGGAGCTCGACTCGTCGCATCCGCTTACGTTTGGTCTCGACGGCCCGTACTTCACGCTCAAGCGGGACACGGAGGCCTACACGTTGTCGAAGGCCGACGGCTGGGCGGCGGGGGCACTCATGACGGCGGCGCCGGTGAGTGGGGTCATGGGAACGGAGGCGCAGCAGGCAGTGGAGGGAAGCGTGCTGTTCGGCACCCAAAAGTTGGGCGACGGGCGCGTGGTCTACCTCGTGGACAATCCGCTTTTTCGCGGCTTCTGGTACAGTGGCCACGTTCTGTTCAGCAACGCCGTGTTTATGGGGGGACGTTGAGCGTTCTGCGTTGGGCGTTTTGGGTTGTGCGTTGAACGTTGGTCCGGTTTGACGTTCTGAATCGGGCGGGGGCTCTTCGGGAAAAGAGGGCGGGCCGATCAGGAACTGCCGCTGAGGGGCGGCCATTGGTATCATCCTGTCATCGTTTCTTCACAATCTGGTGTGCCATGGCGACGACTACTGCTCCTTCGCCTTCTTTCCCTTCTCTACCTTCGAACGATCAGGTTCACCGCCGTGAGCGTCGTCTCTCGGTGGACGACTACCTTGCGATGGGACGCGCAGGCATCCTGGACGAGGACGACCGGGTTGAACTTCTCAATGGCCGTCTAATCAACATGACCCCGATTGGTCCCCCACACAGCCACAGCGTCAACGCCCTTGAACGGCTCTTGGCCCGTCGGCTGTATGACAAGGATCCGGCACCGGCTCACATCAGCGTCCAAAATCCGATCCAACTCAGTGAGCACAGCGCGCCGGAGCCGGACCTCGTGCTCTACGATCCCGAGATGCCCCGCGACCGTCATCCGCATCCCGAGGATATTTTTCTCGTCGTGGAGGTGGCCGAAAGTAGCATCGACTACGACCGCACCGTGAAGGCGGCTCACTACGCGGCGGCGGGGCTTCCGGAGTGCTGGCTCGTCGATCTGTCCCATGAACGTGTAGACGTATTTCGCCAACCGGAAGACGACGGCTACGCCGAGCGGCATCGGCACCGGGCCGGAGACGAACTCCCAATTTCAATGTTGCCGGACATCAAGGCGCTTCCGGTTGATGAAATCGTCGAGGGGTAAGTGTCAGGCGTTATGCGTTGAGCGTTATCGGCGGGTGGTTGAGGTGGACATTTGAATAAGGCGCAGGCACACAATGGCAACGGCTGAGCGGTTTGAGGACCTTCGGTGTTGGCAAACGGCGCGCCGCTTGACGAACCTGGTGCATGAGTATTCAGAAGAGGGGGCGTTCGCGGGCGACTTCGGCCTGAAAGATCAGATCCAGCGGGCGGGCGTCTCAATTATGAGCAACATCGCAGAAGGGTTTACTGATACGTGAATGGGTTCTTAAAGACGATTCCGACCAGTAGCGGACCACGGTCCTCCCCGTAGGAGAGAATAAAGTTTACCTACCCGTGCACGGGGATCTCGTGCAAAATGACTCCTGCATTGGAGATCTGAGATCTCCTCCCTGGTAGCGCCGCTAGAGGCAAGCACGCTTGCCAGGATCACTTGAGCGTCATTCTGCAGCTTCGCCCACTGTGTCTCGGCTGAACATCAATCCACCAAACAGCTTCTAACAGTCGTACGACAGGGCGCTTTATCGATTATTTGGGACGGGCGCGTGGATCGGCTACCGAAGTGCAATTCCAGCTTTACATGGCCCTTGATCAGGGCTGCATCGAGGACGGGCAGTTCGACACCGCGTATGATTGCGCCGACAAAGCGTCCCGGTAGATTTACCGTTTCACGGAATACCTCAAGTCCAATTCAGACGGCGACAGCATACACGAGCCGGGGGTATCGTATGATGTGCCCGAACCGCACATTCAGTGAGCTCAGCTAAACGCTGTTCAGGTTCAGGCTCCATACGTTCGGGCGACCTTCTTCCCGCCTTACCGAACGCATTCCATCAACTTCCAACCCTCAACGCAAAACGCCCAACGCAAAACGCTCAACCCTCAACGCCTAACGCAGAACGTCTCGCAGAAAGCGGCCCGTGTGACTATCGTCGCAGGCAGCAACCTCTTCCGGCGTCCCAGCCACGACCACCTCGCCGCCGTCGTCCCCGCCTTCCGGCCCCAGATCGATCACGTGGTCGGCGTACTTAATCACGTCGAGGTTGTGCTCGATGATGAGCACCGAATGCCCGTCCTCCACCAGCTGATCGAAGGCCGTCAGGAGCTGCTTGATGTCGTCGAAGTGAAGGCCGGTGGTGGGCTCATCGAAGATGTAGAGCGTGCGGTCCGAGGTGCGCCCGTTGAGGTGGCTGGCCAGCTTGATGCGTTGGGCTTCGCCGCCGCTAAGGGTCGTGGAGGGTTGCCCGAGCGTCAGGTAGCCGAGTCCGATCTTCTGCAGCGTCTCTAGCTTGTTGGTGATCGCCCGCTCGCCCTCGAAGAAGTCGGCGGCCTCGTCCACCGTCATGTCGAGGACGTCGGCAATCGTCTTGCCGTTGTAGGTGACGTTGAGGGTCTCCGTCTTGTAGCGCTGCCCGTTACAGGCCTCGCACTCCAGGTAGAGGTCCGCCAGGAACTGCATTTCCACCTTCACCACGCCTTGGCCCTCGCACTTCTCGCAGCGCCCGCCGGCGGTGTTGAAGCTGAAGAAGCCCTTGTCGTAGCCGTGCACCTGCGCCTGGCGCGTGTTGGCGAAGAGCTTGCGGATGCCGTCGAACGCGTTCGTGTAGGTGGCGGGATTGGAGCGCGGCGAGCGCCCGATGGACTGCTGATCGACCATCTCGACGGCGTCCACATTCTCGTGTCCGCGGAGGGCGTCGTGGGCGCCCACCTTGCCGTCGCCGCTGCCGCCCTTGCGGCGGTGCAGGGCCTCAAAGAGGGTCTGGTTGGTGAGGGTCGACTTGCCGGAGCCGCTGACGCCGGTGACGCACGTGATCATGCCTAGCGGGACGGTCACGTCGATGCCCTTGAGGTTGTGCTGATGGGCGTTCTCGACCGTGATGGTGTCGTCGGGATCGACTGACCGCCGATCCTCGGGGACCTCGATATTTTTGCGTCCGCTCAGGTACTGGCCGGTCAGCGAGTCCTCATCCTCCAGAATCTCGTCGTAGGTCCCCTGGAAGACGACCTTCCCGCCGAACGCGCCGGAGCCGGGGCCGAGGTCCACGAGCTGATCGGCCGCCTCCATGGTCACCGGGTCGTGCTCCACCACCAGCACCGTGTTGCCGAGGGCGCGCAGGCGCTGCAGGATGTCGATGAGGCGCTCGTTGTCGCGGGGATGGAGGCCCACGGTGGGCTCGTCGAGCACATAAAGCGAGCCGACGAGCGACGAGCCGAGGGAGGTCGACAGGTTGATGCGCTGGGTCTCGCCGCCGGAGAGGGTCTGCGAGAGGCGGTCGAGCGTCAGGTAGTCGAGGCCCACGTCCACGAGGTAGCGGCTCCGCTCGCGCAGCTCCTCCATCACCCGCCCGGCGACCTCCTGCTCGTACTCGGTGAGCTCTAAGGACTTGAAGTATTCGTGGGCTTCCCGCGTGGTCATCGCGCAGATCTCGCCGATGTGTTTCTTCTCCACATTGTCGCCGCCCACCTTCACGCAGAGGGCGTCGTCGCAGAGGCGGTACTCCTCGCAGTCCGGGCACTCGGAGTAGCCCCGGAAGCGGGCGCGGAAGATGCGGTAGTGGCGCTTGTAGGAGTTCTCCTCCAGGAAGCGAAAGAAGCCCTTGAGGCCGATGTAGTCGTCCTTGCCCTCCCACACAATTTCTTCCTCCCAGTCCGCCAGCTCGCGGTAGGGACAGTCGATGTTGAGCCCCACGTCGGCGGCCACGGCAATCAGGTCCTTGAAGTGCTTCGACCACTTGTCGCCGCGGAACGGGACGAGGGCGCCTTCGCGGATGGAGAGCTCCTTGTTCGGGATGATGAGATCCTCGTCGAGCCCGGCCACGCGCCCGAAGCCCTGGCACGTCGGGCAGGCGCCCACCGGGCTGTTGAAGCTGAAGAGCTGCGGGGTCGGCTCCTGGAATTCGATACCATCACGCTCAAAGCGGGCGCTGAACCGGTGGGTCGGCACCCCGTCCGTGGGCGGCTCGTCGCGGTCCCGGAGGGCAGGAACGACCACACAGCGGTCGTCGCCCTCGTCGAACGCCTGCTCGACCGACTCCGCAATGCGGGAGCGGGTATCTTCGTCCTCCGCCTTCACCTTGAGACGGTCGATGAGGACGAGCAGGCGGTCGCGCCCGTAGCTGTTGACACTGCTGGGCTCCTGCTGGGTGAGGTCGAGGGTCTCCGGCGTTTTTCCCTGTTCCGCTTGCTGCTCGGTGGGGAGGAGCAGGACGCGGTAGAACCCGCGCTCGCGCAGACTTTTCAACTGATCGCGCAGGGCCATGCCGGCCCGCTCGGGGATCGGGGCGCAGAGGTAGAAGCGGCTGCCGTCGCCCAGCTCGTCTTCGAGGGTGAGCGCCACGTCGTGCGGCGAATCTTTGCTCACCGGTGTGCCGCTGACGGGGGAGTACGTGGTGCCGATGCGGGCGAAGAGGAGGCGCAGGTGGTCGTAGATTTCCGTCTGCGTAGCGACGGTCGAGCGCGGGTTGTTGCCCGAGGTTTTCTGCTCGATGGCGATGGCGGGGGCGAGACCTGTAATGAGGTCTGCCTCCGGCTTGTCCATCCGCTCCAGGAACTGGCGCGCGTAGGCGCTCAGGCTCTCCACGTAGCGGCGCTGGCCCTCAGCGTAAATGGTGTCGAAGCAGAGGCTCGACTTGCCGGAGCCGGACGGGCCGGTAAACACGATGAGCTCATTGCGCGGCAGGTCGAGGTCCACGTCCTTCAGGTTGTGCTGCCGCGCCCCGCGGATCACGATGTGGTCCTGCGCCGACTCGCGGGCCGTGACCGACGCGTTGGCGATGACGGGGTCCTGCGTAGGAATCGATTCGGCGGTGGGCATCGGTGGGCGGTTGGCAGGGCGGTTGACACGAAGGAAGGGCGGCTCTTCTCATCGCCGTGCTCACACCGACGGTTGGGTGTCGGCGTGTGGGAGTGTGTGGGTCTGGGCGTGTGGCGGACGCGAACAATACCGGTACGGTTCAAGCATACAGAAAACGTGTATGATGAACGACGGGAATTGATGTCGTATTACCGGCGGCCCAAGTGAGACGGGACCTGAACTTTACTCTTGGTTTCGGATTTGCAGGTCCTCTTCAATTTTCGGTTTCTCCTCCGACAGGAAGCGGCGACGGAAATCTAAGATTCCCTGCCGCATTCTGTTTGCGGCGGCCGGCCTCCTGCCTGAAGGGGTAGTTCTCACAGGACCGACATGCTACCCAATTTTCGAATGTAGGTTATCGTCCAAAGTTTTCTGTGCGAGCCCCGATTGGTTCGCGTTCGGAAGAGTCTTCAGCAAGGAGATTTCGAGGATCACTCACGGGTGAAGAGATCGACGTACTCACTGAAGAGGTACCGGCGGTTGCGCTGACGACCCGTCGTCTCCTCCAGCAAATCCAAGTCTTCGAAGTCGTCGAGGAGGCTGAGGGCTGTGGCGTGCGTGACATCCAGGTGGTCGGTCACGTCCTTTGCGTTGACGAACGGCTGTTGGTACAGGAGCGTGAGGAGCCGACGCGCATTGCCCGCTTTTCGACCGAGACTCGCTGCCTTCGCTTCCGCGTCCTTACGGAGATCGAGGATTTGGTCGAATGTGTCTCGCCCCTGTCGGGCCGTTTCTCGCACAGCCACAAGAAAGAATCGGATCCACTGTCCGAGGTCATCCGTCTCTCGCACCCGCGACAGCGACCGGTAGTAGGCCGACCGGTGCGCGTCGATGTAACTCGACAGGTAAAGTGACGACTGATTCAGAAGTCCCTTGCTGATTAGATACAGCGTAATCAGGAGACGACCGATCCGGCCGTCTCCGTCCAAAAACGGATGGATCGTCTCGAACTGGTAGTGGCTGATGGCAATTCGGATCAGGTGAGGAACCTGAATCGCGTCGTTGTGCCAGAATCTCTCCAGATCGCTCATCAACTCTGGAATGCGATGATGCGGCGGTGGAATGAAGACGGCATCCTCCAGGCTACTACCTCCGATCCAGTTCTGGCTCTTTCGGTACTCCCCGGGATTTCTGTGTTGTCCGCGCACGTCCTCCATCAGCGTTTCGTGCGTTTGCTTTGGGAGGCGGGTGGAAAGAGGAAGGTCGTCCAGTGCATCAATGGCCCCCTGCATCGCTCGAACGTAGTTCTGCACCTCGTTCCAGTCTTCCCACCGTTCGGCAGGCACGGCTTCCTCGGGACGAATAGCGTCTTCCATTTCTGTCCGGGTTCCTTCGATGCGGCTGGACGCGTTTGCTTCTTTGACGACGTGAAGCTGAACGAAGAGATCGATATCGGGAATAATTCGGGAGAAGGCATTCAGTTCGCTCAGTGCCCGAGCTGCCTCTTCGAGAAGTGTGTTGATCCGTGCGTCGGTCCAGTTCCAACCGTGATTTATTGGCGTCGGGAGAAAACTTTCGTATTCGGTCTGCTGGCGGGAATGCCCCGCTTCATAATCGTCGAAATAGAGCTCGTCGTTGGGATCCGAGGTTTGCATGTCAGAGAGACGTGAAGGCGAGCGACAGCGGAGTTGTCAGACAATCGAACGTAGCTAAAATAACTGTCATTGTTATTTTGACTTCATCTCCGAATTTGAAATAAAAAGGCAAAACGAACTGTTTCGGTGGAGGCAGCACCAATTTTCCTTCATCCAGCGCGGTGGACATCGGACGCGAGAATTTCAATCCGGAACAGAAAACGAGAAATGTCCTCCGCGGAATCAGCGTGCAATCCATCACGCGCTGGGAACGGGATCGGCGGATGAGGCGTGCAGCAATACTGGGCATCTCGACGCTCTTCCTACATGACTTTCGTCCCTTCTATGCGCACTCTCATCGGCGTTCTGTCCCTCGTTCTCTGTGCCTGCGCTTTCAGTGAGGAGCCGGACGACACGACCTCCGATCCGCCGTCGGTGGACGACACCGTCGTTCTGGACCGCGTTGAGTCGGAAGAGGCGACGTTCCGTGTGGTGCGGACGGTCAAAAACCTCGAACACCCGTGGGGAGTGGACTGGCTGCCGGACGGGCGTACACTCATCACGGAGCGCCCCGGGAAACTGCGCGTCGTGGACGAGGGCACGGTCACGACGCTTTCGGGGCTGCTCGACATCTGGGTCGGCGGGCAGGGCGGACTGCTCGACGTAGCCGTCCCGCCCGACTACGAGGAGACCGGCTGGATCTACTTCACGTATTCGACCTCCGGGAAGGGCGCGAAGGGGACCGCACTGGCGCGGGCGAAGCTCAACGGAGCGTCGCTCACCAGCGTCGAGGAGCTCTACCGGCAGTTTCCGTTCGTGGACGCAAGCATCCACTTCGGGGCGCGCATCTCGTTCTCGGACGACGGCACCGTGATCGTCACACTGGGGGAGCGCGGGCAGCGTCAGGCCGATAGCGACATCGGCGCGCAGGACTCGACCAACACCATCGGCACCACGATTCGCCTGAACCGGGACGGCTCGGTGCCAACGGACAATCCGTTCGTGGGGCGCGACGACGTGCCGGATGAGGTCTACTCCTACGGGCACAGAAACCAGCAGGGGATGGACATTCGTCCGGAGACCGGCGCCATTTGGCAACACGAGCACGGCCCGCACGGGGGGGACGAACTGAACCTCGTTCAGCCGGCCGAGAACTACGGCTGGCCCGCCGTCACGTACGGGGACGAGTACACGCCGCCGCACCTGGAGATTGGGGGCACTGAGGCGCCCGGCATGACGCAGCCGGTCGAGTATTGGGATCCCTCGCCTGCCTTTTCGGGCATGACTTTTTACACTGGCAACAAGCTTCCGAACTGGAAACACCACCTCTTCATGGGCGCGCTTGCCCATCAGAAAGTGCTGCGCGTGACGCTGGACGGGAAGACGGTCACCCACCAGGAAGAGTTGCTGGAGGGCGAACTGGGACGCATCCGCGACGTGGCGACGGGGCCGGACGGCTCCCTCTATCTGTTGACCGATGCCTCCAACGGCGGGCTCTACCGTTTGGAGCCCGTCGAGTGATGAGCTGGGATCAATAACGGCAGTGTCGGAGCGCGGGGCCGTCCGCAGCGGCTGAGAAGCCCTTTTCAAGTCCGCGCGAGCACTTGCAAAACGGCAATCGGCCTCTTTACTTGCACCAATCTGCCGTCACCGATTTTTTAGAGCAAGGGCGACAGGTGCAAGACCGCTTCTTTCCCGACCCGGTACCGCGCGCATGTATCTCAGCAAGCTGGAGCTGCAGGGGTTCAAGAGCTTTGCCGACGACACGACGCTCACCTTCGACCCCGGTGTGACGACCATCGTGGGGCCCAACGGGTGCGGCAAGTCCAACATTGTCGACGCCATCCGCTGGGTTATCGGCGAGCAGCGGCCTACGGTGCTCCGCTCCGAGAAGATGGAAAACCTCATCTTCAACGGCACCTCCGACCGGCGGCCCCTGGGCATGGCGGAGGTCCAGCTCACCATTGAGAACACCGAAGGCGTGCTGCCCACGGAGTACTCCGAAGTCACGATCGGGCGGCGCCTCTTCCGCGACAGCACCTCGGAGTACCTGATGAACGGCACGCAGTGCCGCCTCAAAGACATCACCGACCTGTTCATGGACACGGGGATGGCGGCCGATGCCTACTCGGTCATCGAGCTGAAGATGGTCGACGAGCTGGTGTCCGGCTCCACGGAGGATCGCCGACGCATGTTCGAGGAGGCGGCCGGCATCACACGCTACAAGATGCGCCGGCGGCAGGCCCTCCGCAAGCTCGACAACACGCAGACCGACCTCGACCGCATCCGCGATCTCACCGACGAGGTGAGCACGCAGGTCGAGCGCCTGCAGCGCCAGGCCGAGAAGGCGAAAAAATACAACGGGGCCGAGGAGACGCTGCGTCGCCTGGAGCTGTTGCTGTCGCAGGTCGAGTACGACCGGCTCGTCGAGAACAAGGAGGCGCGTCGGCAAAAGGAGCAGGAGCACGCCGAGCGGGCCGAGGCGCTGGAAGAACAGGAGGCGGAGACAGAAGCTCGGCTCTCCGAGCTCCGAGACACGCTGGAGCAGCGCGAGCAGACGCTTCGGGAGCGCCGCGAGGCGCTCCAGGAGCACCGGGCGCAGGTGCGTGAGCTGGAGGCCGACCAGCGCCTGCAGCGCGAGCGCCTAAACCGGGCCCGCAGCGACCGCGACGAGGCCCAGGAGGCCCAGGAAGAGGCCCTGGCGCAACGCGAGGAGCTGGCCGACGAGATTCAGCGCCTGGAAGGTACCATCGAGCAGGCGCGACCCGAGCTGGAGGAGGCGGAGGCGACCCTGGAGGCGGCCCGCGAGGAACGAGACGAGGCCCAGGCCGCGGCGGCCGAGTGGCGCGAGCGCGTGCAAGAGCTTCGTCAGAAGGCCGAGCAGGCCGCCGACGAACAGGCGGAGCGGCGGCGCCGGCTCGACCGGCATACGAACCGTCAAGAGATGCTGGAAGACGAACAGGAACGGGTGGCCGAGCAGCTGGAGGAACTGGAGGGGAAGGCCGACGCGATCGGCGAGCGCATCGCGCAGGCGCAGCGCCGCCGGGCGGACGCGCAGGACGAGTTGCAGGAGGCTCAGTCGGCCCTCGAAGAGGCGGAGGCGGAATACGAAGACCGACAGGCGGCCCTGGACGAGGCTACCGACCGGTTGCAGGAGCTGGAGCGGCAGCGTGACGCCGCCGAGGCGGAGGTGGATCTGCTGGAGGGCCTCGTGTCGAGCTACGACGAGCTGTCGGATGCTGTGCAGTACCTGGCCGAGGACGGCGCGCTCGGCGACCTGAAAACGGTGGCCGACGTGCTGACCTGCGACGACGACCTCCGGGTGGCGCTCGACGCGGCCCTCGGTGACCTCGCGTCCTGCATTGTCGTGAGGACCGCCGACGAGGCGCGAGCCGCGATTCGGCAGCTGCGCGACGCCGACGAGGGACAGGCCTCATTCCTTGTTCTCGACCACCTGCCGGACACCGTCCCGAATGGCGCGGCCCCCGACGGTACCACCTCGCTCCGCGACGCGGTGCGCACCACCGACGCCGCCTACGACGCCCTTGCCGATGTGGTGTTGCACGACTGCTACCTCACCGACACACTCGAGGACGCCGAGGCGGTCGCTGGGTGCGCCGACACGTCGGGCCGTATTTTTGCCGAGACGGGCGAGTGGGTCGACGGGCGCGGGGTGGTCAAGGGCGGCAGCCGCACCGAGAACGTATCGCCCGCCGCCAGCCGGCTAGGCCGCCGCGAGCAGCTGCAGCGGACCCAGGAGCAACTGGACGAGGCCCGGCAGGCCTGCGCCGAGCAGGAGGACACGGTCGAGGCGGCGCGGGCGGCACTGGACGCCGTGGACCGGGAAGCGCCGCGCGCCGCGGTGGACGAGGCCGAGGAGGTGCTGTCGGACGCGGAGACGGCCCTCGAACGGCTCCGCTACGACCAGGAGTCGATCGACGAGCGGCGCACCGAACTGCGGGAGCGCGCCGAGGAGATTGAGGCGGAGCGGGCCGAGCACGCCGAGCAGACCGAGACGCTGCGGCAGCAGGGCGAGGAGGGGCAGCAGCGGGTCGAGGCCCTGCGCACGGAGCGGGCGGAGGCGGAGGAGTCGTTGGAGGCCGCTGAGAAGCGCGAGCGGGAGGCCGTCGATGCCTTCAGCGACGCCAACGTGGCGGCCGTCGAGGCGCGCAACCGGCTGGAAAACCTGGAGCAGGACCTGGAGCGGGCCTACGAACGGATCGACGAGATCGACGAGAGCACCGAGCGCCGCACGCAGAAGATCGCGGAGTACGAGGGGACCATCGACGAGGCACTCGACGCCCAGACCGAGCTCGACGAGCGCATCGAGGCGATCCGCGAGGAACGGGAGGCTCACGACGACAAGGTCGAGGCCGCCGAGACGGCCCTGCAAGACACGAAATCCGAGATTGCAGAGGTGGGGTCCGAGCTCCAGTCCCTCCGACAGGAGCGGGAATCCGCGCTCAACCAGAAAAACGAGGCCGCCGTCGAGCTGGCGGAGGTCGAGACGCGCATCCAGGACGTGTACGAGAGTGTGGAGGCGGATTTCGAACGGGATCTGTCAGACAACCCGGTCGAGGTCCCCGACGACTTCGACGAAAAAGAGGCGCAGTCGGAGGTCAAGAGCCTACGCGGCACGATCAACGCACTGGGCGACGTGAATCCGCTGGCGCTCGAAGAATACGAGGAGGAGAAGGAGCGCCTCGACTTTCTGCAGGAGCAGAAGGCGGACCTGGAGGAGGCGGAGGAAACGCTGCTCGAAACCATCGAAGAGATCAATGAGACCGCCGCCGAGCGCTTCTTCGAGACCTTCGACGAGATCAAAGACAGCTTCGGTGACATCTTTACGGAGCTCTTCGGGGAGGGGGCGACGGCGGAGCTCAAGCTGGAGGACCCGGACGATCCCATCGACTCGCCCATTGAGATCATCGCCAAGCCGCGCGGCAAGCGGCCCGTGACGCTCGATCAGCTCTCCAGCGGCGAGAAGGCGCTCACGGCCACGGCCCTGTTGTTTTCGATTTACCTCGTCAAGCCGAGCCCGTTCTGCGTGCTCGATGAGGTAGATGCCCCTCTCGACGACGCCAATGTGGAGCGCTTCATGAGCCTCGTCCGCCGCTTTGAGACCGACACGCAATTCGTGCTCGTCACCCATAATCAGCGCACGATGGCGCTCTCGGATCGCATGTACGGCGTCACGATGGAGGAGCAGGGCGTCTCGAAGCTCGTCGGCGTCGAATTCGACGAGGCGATGGAGTTGACGCAGTGATCGTGATGCGTGAGGAGTAATGCGTGAAGAGTGAGGTGGGCGTAGGCAGCCTATCGCAAATCACCAGCAGCCTCACGTATTACGCATCACGTTTCATTCAGTGAGGAAAGTCCCCCTCCGGCACGTGGTCGCGCAGTACGTCGTGCGCGAACCCTTCGGCACCGGAGGCGACGGCGCTGACACGCTCGCGTAGCACGTACATCGACCAGGCGCCCTGCAGGAGCGTATTCAGAGCATGAAGCGCAGCCTCGTCGAGCACGATGTCCATCGTGCCGCCCTTGTGCCCGGCTTGAAGCGTCCACTCGTCCTGGCCCTCGGCATCGGCCACCCGGCGCCAGGCGTGGTGAACGGTGTCGACCAGGACCTCCAGTTCCTCCTCGTCGAGCCGCAGCGTGTGGTCTCGGAATTGGATCTGCACGCGCGATCCGGGCTCACAGAGCCGAATGTGGCCGCACTGGGTTGAAAACAGGCAATTGGGACCGTGAAGGTTGTGCATGGCAGAATGGGCACCAGTAGACAGACGTACGGATCGGTGACCCAGAATTATTTGGACCAATTATAAACAGAACACACCTGCACACTATTACTCAGAGGGATCACGTGCAAGCCCGTCTGGACGGAGTTGCGTGAAGATATTATGCAGGTGGATCCGTTTCGCTGCGGGATCGCAGCTGACGCAGCACTACGTGTCTGCTGCGAGGGGATGGAGCATTTCGGCGACCGCTCGGGCCTGTCGGCGTGCCCGTTCGCCGGTCTTGACCCCTTCCACGCCGATGGCATCTCCGATGCCGAATACGTTGTCGAATCGTTTGTGACGAAAGGTGTCGGGCGCAATGTTCATGTATCCCTTCAGGGGGCCGTTCCGGTAGGCCAGGCCACTTTCTTCAAGCAGGGAGGGCGGGCGCATGGGAGGCACCACGTGCAGTAGATCGTAGGGCAGCACCGCTTCGCTTTGAGAGTTGCCCTTTGTTACACTGAAGACTGCCTCCTGCTTTTCGGGACGCACGTCGACCAGTTCGTAGCCGGTGTACACGTGGAGGTCTTCCCGTGCGGCTTCCCGGGTCATCAGATCGGCGTAGGGATCGCCCGCCAGGTCGGGCTGGGCGGCTGTCGTAAAGTAGAGCTCCGTCTGGTCGCGCACGCCGGTATCGCGCCATACGGATTCGGCGTTTCGGAGAATTTGCAGCGGCGCGTCGCCGCCCTTGAAGGGCGTAGAAGGGGCCGTAAAGAGGGCGCGCCCCCCTTCGAAGGTCTGAATCATTTCCCAGGTGCGTTCGGCCTGTTCGTAACCGTAGGCGCTGCAGATGCCGTGGCGGCCCAGGTGTTCTTTCAGGTGCCGAATGCGATCCCAGTGCGTTTCTGTGCCGAGGGCCACCAGCAGGTAGTCGTAGCCGATGCAGGAGCCGTCGGCCAGGGTGATCGTGCGTGCCTCCGGGGAAATGCGCGCAGCCTGCTGTTGATACCACGTGACACCGGTCGGCACCTGAAGGATCTCGCGCGATCGGGTCTGTTCTTTCTCCAGGCCGTCCGTGCCCACGCGCACCCAGGCCGGCTGGTCGTAGTGGTACTCCGACGGTTCGACGAGGGTGATGTGCGGCGTCAGGGATGTATCGCGAAGGGCCTCAAGGACCGTGAGACCGGCCTCCCCGCCCCCGAGAATGACGATTCGATGGAAGGCCGACGGGGAGGGGGCGGCCGAGGGAGAGGCCGGACGGGGGGAGGAGGACGATGCGTTGGAGGACGACATGGGACGAGCGGAGCAAGACAAGGGGAACGGCGGGGGAGCGCACGAGTGGCCTGGGGGCGACGGTGCGCGGAACGATATACGAGTACGAATCTGTCTGTTCTGTTTCACGGACGAGGATTGGTACTGTGCCGGAGCAATTGCGGTCTCCACCGGAGAGGCTTTGATTGTAGGGTGCGTCCTGCTTTGCTGTGGTGTCTTTGTTCTCATGGAGCATTCTCCGTCTATGCTGGGCACGAGTGGCAACTGGGCTTGGGGAAGCGGTGTAATCGTCGGCGCACTCGTGTTCGGTGTTGGGATCCATCTCATTCTTGCTCAGATCGCAAAACGGGTGTTTCGGCAGTCCGCCGAGCACCTGCCGCTCCGTGGCACCTTCCTGCGTCGCCTCCACGGACCCTCGCTCATCCTGTGGCCGCCCCTGTGCGCCTACGCCGCCCTACCGGCGGTGCGCTCGCAGCTTCCCCCCGAGGGGGTCGTCGTGCTTGACGCGGTGCTGTACGGCGCGCTGGTGGTGGCCGCGACGTGAGGACTTCTGGTGGCGTTCCGGGCCGGAGAGGCGGCCATTTCCGAGCACTACTCCCTGGACGTGCCGGACAATATCAAGGCTCGAAAGATCGTGACGCAGGTGCGCATCCTTCGGCGCATCGCCTCGACGGTGGTCGTAGTGCTGGCGGTGGGCCTCGTGTTGCTGCAGTGCGAGCCGTTTCGCGAACTCGGCACCGGCACTCTGGCCTCCGCCGGCATCGTGGGCATCGTGATCGGGGTTGCCGCCCAGAACACGCTCAGTGACCTCATCGCAGGCATTCAGATTGCCCTCACCCAGCCCATCCGGGTCGATGATGTAGTGATCGTAGAGGGGGAAGTCGGCTGGATCGAAGAAATCACCCTCACCTATGTCGTCGTGCGCGTCTGGGACCGGCGCCGGATTGTCATGCCGATTGCCCACTTCGTCGAGAAGCCGTTTCGGAACTGGACCCGTACGTCGGCGGACCTCATCGGATCGGTGTTTTTGCATGTCGGCTACCGGACGCCGGTGCCGGACTTGAGGGACCGGTTGCACCAGATCGTCGCCGACTCCGAGCACTGGGACGGAGACGTGTGTGCCCTCCACGTGACGGACGCGACCGAACGCAGCGTTCAGCTTCGGCCCCTCGCCAGCGCGACTAATGCCCCGCAGCTATGAGAGCTCCGCTGTGAGGCACGGGGGAAGCTGACCGCGTATCTGCGAGGCGAGCATCCCGAGGCACCGTGGTGCGGGCTCACGTGCAGGACGGCGTGGACAGCGAGAATGCCGGGCGCCGGGACTGACCGGGGGGCTAAACGAAATCCCCACCCGAATCCATGCGAGAGTCGGGTGGGGAAGCAGGAGGAAATCCCGCCCTAGAGAAGGAAGGAGCGATGCAGTCGGGGAGTACGCCGAACGGTTCAGACTGGGTGCGGCAGGGATGCGTCGGCGGCGCGTCAAGTTTCCCATGCCGAGTAGAGCGCCAATCGAAGGATGATCTCTACTCTCAATCCGGCACTCGACACCCTCGACTTTACTTACCGACCTACGCCCGAACGCGATTCGTGTACTCGTCAGCGTCTTGCTCCTGCGGCCAGTCGCTGTACTCCGACTGCTCCGGTTCCGGCCACAGGGTCTGGGAGGAGTCAGCGTCTTTCTGAATGAACGACGTGGTGTCCTCGTCTATCACCTTCGTGGAGGCCTTGCCCTCGGAGGACGAAGATGCGTCCTTCTGTTTCCGGAATGAAAAGTCATTCATCAGGGCGAGCGCCGGCACAACGATGAGGAAGGAGAGAATGGCCCACATCAGGCTGTTCGACCAGAGTGTAGCGTTGGCGCTGTCGAACATCGCTCCAGCGAAGCTCGCCAAGAGCCAGACGCCGATGGCGGACGCGAGATAGAGGATGACCTTCTGAACGTTCTGCATAGGAGTAGGAGGGCGAGACGGGCAACACCCGTCTGGCCATTGATGAGCAGTGCAGCGCATGGGATAAAGGCATTGCTCTATAGTCCCCGCTCCGGTATTTGTTTCGAGAAACGGGGAGAAACGAAATATTTTGGTTGATTTAACCACGCACAATAACCGCTCCAAATGTGAGAGCCGTCGGGACCGGTTGAGCGCATGTCGGGGGGCTTCCGGGGACGCAGGAGATGCGTTTGCCTGTGATCGATCTCATCTACCCGGAATGAGCGGTGAGGGAGGAAGTGCCTACGGGCATTACACAACATGTCCTCTGCAAACCGGCGGTTCTGTGACGGGGAGCGCGGGCCGCGGAGCTACAGAATAAGCGCTGAGGTCGTCTTAGAGAGTTGGGAGAAAGTCCCGAGGGCGGTTATCCCTTGATGACGCCGAGGGGGCGCAACTGGGCGACTTTTTGCGAAAGCCCGGCGCCTTCGACGGCGTCTACGACATTGGCCACGTCCTTGTAGGCCGCCGGAATCTCCTCACGGACCGTGCGGCTGCTTTCGCCGCGGACGACGATGCCCTCGTCGGCCAGCTCGGCGGTGATGTTTCGGTTGCCGGCGGTCTTGCGGGCCTCCCGTCGGCTCATCCGGCGCCCGGCCCCGTGGCACGTACTGCCAAACGTGTCGTCCATCGCCTTTTCGGTGCCCACGAGGACGTATGAGTAGCGGCCCATGTCGCCGGGGATGAGCACGGGCTGGCCCACGTTCTGGTAGCAGCCCGGCACGAGCGGGAGCGGGTGGCCGGCGGGCAGCGCACGCGTGGCGCCTTTTCTGTGCACGCACACCTCTTGCTCGCGACCGTCCACGCGGTGGGTTTCGAACTTGGCGATATTGTGGGCGACCTCGTAGACGGTGTGCAGGCCGTGCTCGCGCGGCGTCAGGTCGAGGGCGCTCTCGAAGGCGAGGCGCGTGTTGTGGGCCATGACCTGCCGGTTGGGAAAGGCGTAGTTGAGGGCGCACTTCATGCCGCGGAGGTATTTGCGGTCCTCCGGGGAGTCGACGGGCGTGCAGGCAAGCTGGCGGTCGGGGAGGTCAATGTTGTACTTGTTCATGGCCCGGTCTATGTCCGGCAGCGCGCCGTCGCAGACCTGGTAGCCGAAGCCGCGGCTGCCGGAGTGGATGATGGCGGTCACTGAGCCTTCCTGGAGGCCCAGGACGCGGGCGGGGTTGTCGTCGTAGACCTCCGAGACGTAGCCGATCTCCAGAAAGTGGTTGCCGGAGCCGAGGGTGCCGATCTGATCGAGGCCGCGCTCCTTCGCCCGGGCGGAAACGGCGTCGGGGTCGGCCCCGTCGACCTGACCGTTTTCCTCAATTACGTCGAGGTCGGCGTCGGAGCCGCAGTCGGTGTCTACGGCCCACTCGGCCCCGTTCCGAAGCACCTGCGGCAGCGTGGAGGCGTCGACGCGCAGGGCGCCGGACGATCCTACGCCCGTCGGGACGCGGTGGAAGAGGGCGTCGACGAGGCGCTCCTGGCCTGCCTGGTCGAGGTCGTCTTTTGTGAGTTTTGAGGACATCAGCCGCGCGCCGCAATTCACGTCGTACCCCCCCCCCCCCCCCCCGTAGTCCCAGTGAATGTCGGGCATGGCTAGGGAGGCGCCGAGGATGCCGGGCATATGGGCCACGTTGGCGGCCTGCTGGGGGGCGTCATCCGCTAGAATGTCCTTCAGCATCTCCTCGGTGGCGTAGAGGCGGGCGGGGACGCGCATCCCGTCGCGCTTCAGAATCTGCCGGCGGCAGTCGTCGAGTTTTTCGAGGTCGTAGTCGGGCATGGGAGGCGACTGCTTTGGCAAGAACGGGACGGTAGAGTACCGGTCGGCCCAGGTGCTGTTTTCTGAAAAGAGCGTCTAAGTGGGGACGCGGGGACTGGGGAGACGCGGGGATTGGGAATCGGGAGCGTGGGAGCGGAGAGCGGCTATTCGGACAGGAGGCGGGTGAGGGCGGTGTCGATCTGTTCGAGACAGAGGCGGTAGTCGGCCATCGAGCCGCCGTACGGGTCGGGGATGGTCCAGGTGACCAGTCGGTCGTCGAGATTGTCGTGGGCGGCCCGGAGTTTCTGGGCGACAGAGGGAGTCATCGCGACGATCCGGTCGAACGCTGAGAGATCAACGGCGTCCACCGGGCGCGGCGTGTGGGCGTCGAGCGAGAGGCCACGGGCGGCCTGTAGGGCTTGGGCCGCAAAGGGGGCGGCGCCGTCGCTGCGCTGAGCGGCCACCCCGGCACTCGCGGCGGTCACTCCCTTTGATTCGGCAAGGGCTTCGGCCATGGGGCTGCGGCAGGTGTTGCCGGTGCAGACAAAGAGCAGGCGCTGGGGCACGGGAGAGGCTGGGAGTGTCGTGCGAACGAGAGCAACGAGATGCTGAGGAGCGCGAGTATGATCGGTTGGCGCATGGGGAATCCTCCAAACCGCTACACGGCGCATGAACCATGCATCGTACCCTCATACAGTTGGAGATGCGATCCGAGTCGGGAGGCCGCACGAGACAACTGCGGATCGGCAGGGGCTCTGTTGGTTTTTACTAATCCGTGCACGAGTGGGTAAACAATTTTCTCCGTCTGAGGAAGGCGGTCAGCCGGACTCATCCGGCAAGATCCCAGGGATCTGAGATCGGTGGACCCCCATTCACGTATCCGTAGGAGCGTTTTCCCTTCTGAAGAGTACAGTGTCCCCGCTTCTATGTCTCCAGGCGTCCGTTCATTCCGGACAGACTGGTGGAGGAACGTCGAAAGTGCCTCCGATGTCCTCGGAATTCTGCCGACCTGCAATGGGCCTGCCGGACGCAGCCTGTGTATTTCGTTTGTCGATTTTCCTTCCTATGTTTGGTCGTCGAACATCGTGGTTTCCACTCTTCCGCCGACTCTCTGCATCAGACCTCATTTGCTTGCGACATGGCCCTTCTTTCTCGGTTCGGCATTGGCTCGGCCACCATCGACCTCATTCCGGAGCAGACGACTGTTCAGCCCGGCGGGGAGGTAGCGGCCCACCTCGAAATTGAAGGGGGCACGAGTGCTCAGACCGCCGACGACATTGAGATTGCTCTCGTGACCCGGTATCAGGTGGAGCACGACGGGGACCGTACGGCGACGCACTCCGTGCTGTGGGAGACGGAGTTCAAGGAGGGGTTGACGGTCGAGGCGGAGGTGGATCGCACAATCGACGTGCCGCCCATTCAGGTGCCGGCCACGACGCCCGTCACGCTGGGGGAGTCCGAGGTGTGGATTCAGACAGGTCTCGACATCGAATGGGCCGTGGATCCGTCCGACGAGGATCAGCTCGACGTGCAGCCGGGGCCGCGGCTGCAGGCGGTGCTGGACGCGATGGAACAGCTCGGCTTCGGGCTTCGCACCGTGACGAACGAAGAGACCGACAACCGGCTCGCCTCACTTCCGTTCATGCAGCGGTTTGCCTTCCGGGGCGGCGCGGGCGACTTTGCGGGCAAGCTGGACGACTTGTTCCTGGCGCCGTTGCCGACGGAGGACGAGGACACGCTCACGGTGCTGATGTGGGTCGACCGGATCGGGGAGCGGGACATCGGCGATGTTCGGCGCGCCCGGCTGTCGGTCGACACAAAGGACGCGGATGCGATTGCAGAGCAGTTCCGGGGCAAGATTGAGAGCCGCCTCTAGGTGCAGGGACGACGCATGTGGGTATGGGAGTGGCACGCAACTGCTCAGCCCGACCGTGCACATTCGCAATTCCGAACGCCGCAGGCGGATTCGATACGTGGGGGTGTAGGTATGAGAACCTGTTTTGCGAGCGGGTGCGTCGCCGAGACACAGTGGGCGAAGGGCCATGGAGTGCCCAAATGAGCCTTATACACCGAAAGCTTTCGGTACAGGCGAGTGCAGAAGCTCTATGGCGCGAGATCCACGAAGTCGCAGCGCCCTGAGCGAGGAGATCCCAGATCTCCAGCGAAGAAGTCCTCCTGGAGTGGCAGCACACACACCGTCATACGCCAACGGGGCTTGCGGCGCTGGTGTTAGTCTGTCGTGTCCTCGTTGTACTGGTATAGCGTCATAGGTTCGGCGGGGACCGTCCGCGTTTCCTTGAAGCTACTCAGCACAATGCTGGTTGTGGTGTGCGTGACGCCAGGGATGGACTGGATGTCGGACAGGAAGCGCTCCAGGGTGGTCGTGTTCGTGGTGCGCACCTTGAGCAGGTGCGAGCCTTCGCCGGTGATGGAGTGCACCTCCAGCACCGGCGCCATGTCGCGTACGCGGTCCACGAAGGCGGAGTAGCGTTCGGAGCCCTCGACGGAGACGCGAATGAAGGCCGTGATGTCGAGGTGCAGCCGCTTGGCGTCCACGACGGCCCGGTAGCCCTGAATCACGCCGCGTTCCCCCAGCTTGCGCATCCGGTCGCTGACGGCCGAAATCGACAGGTCGACCACCTCGGCGATATCGCTGCGCTGCATACGACCATTCTCCTGCAGCAGTTCAAGAATTGTGACGTCGATTTTGTCAATGCTGTCTTTCACGGGCCTGGACGTTGATTGGACTCAATTGCGGAGAGAGCACAAAAATTCCTTTGGTTTTCGATCCTATAAATAAAGTTATTTCGGGGGAAGTGAAAGCGCGAGGCGACGTGGCGTCGAAAAGTTGCGGCCCGAAAAGCCACGGTTTAAGACAAGGAGAAGAAAAAATCGGTTCTCGACCGTTAAGTCCACGGCGTTGTTGCTGGGCGCGAACGGGAAGGGCAGCGCTTTCGATCTGAGGAACTGTCTGTGATTGCTCCAGGCGAAGGGGGGCACAGCCTGCAGGGCCGCATCATCGTAGGGCGCGTCGTGGAGGACGGAGCAACAGGGCCCAGAATTGCGAACGCCCCTGCCGGGAAGCAGGGGCGTGGAAAAGTGGGCCCTCCTGGATTTGAACCAGGGACCTCTCGCGTGTGAGGCGAGCGCTCTAAACCGCTGAGCTAAGGGTCCAGGATGCTGATCTATATCGTCTGCCTCAACGACCCGTCCGACGGCGAGTGCCGGGCGCTCCGTCAAAACTGCACGAACACTGACGAGGGTCAGGGCTGCCCGACTGTTGTAAGGGACGACGGAGGCTGGATCGAGTCCGTTGGGGAAGGCGAGAGTTGCGGGAGGGGAACGGTAGAGATGGACGCGGGGTCGTGGGTCGTTTCGAGGGGGGGAGGGGCCGGAGCGCGGGCCGAGGACGAAGGAGACGAAGCGGAAGTCGAAAGCGGCGAGGGCGGGGGACCGACGGTTGCCCCGACGAGGAAGCCGACCACCAGGGCCACGGCAACAGAGGACACGAGGCCGAGGGCGGCCGCGGGCCGGTCCGAAAGAAGCGTGGAGATCGGCGCGGATGAGGCGTCCTCGCCCTCTTCTGTACAGCGGTCGTCCGTCCCTTCGGGCAGTGAGGGCCGCGGCAGGCTGCATTCGCACAGAAGCCGGCGGGTCTCCTTGAGCCGTTCGACGTGGGCCTCAAGCTCCGGATTGGCCTCCACGTACTGCTCGAAGATCGCCTCCAGGGAGGGATCCATGGTGCCGTCCACGTACTCGCACAGCCACTCGTCCAGCCACTCGTACGGAGCGTCGTCGCTTCCGTCCGGCATATCCCCCGAAAAGGGCGTTTCGCTGTTCATGGCATGCGGGTTCGCCAGGTGACCGCCGCGGTGACGGGGCGTTTGTTCAGACGCAGGGCCCAGTGGAGTGCCCGAGACAAATCGTGAGAGAAAGTATGACCCCCGGGGAACGTTTGTTTCCCTATTCAGCGAGTACGGGGCGGACCGCCGGGGGAAGAAGCCGACGTAGTAGGAGAGTGACGATGAGAGACGCCTCTCGGGAAGCGCCCCCCTTCAACTCGTAGTCCGCCGCGAGGAGCGCGGCGTACGCGTCGGCAATCGAGGCGCGGTCATAGCGCCGGGCCGCCTGTTTGTACTCCTCCACGAAGTACGGACTCACGCCGATCTCACCGGCGAGGTCGTATTTGTTTTTGCGGAGGGCGCCCGGCTTCTGCAGCTTCCAGAGTTTGTCGAAGTAGCCGTTGAGGACGGCGACGATCATGATGGCGTCCCCGCGGGGGTTGGACGCCTGTTGCAGGATGCGGTCGGCGATGCGCTCGGCGTCGGCGTGGCGCCCTTCGCCGAGGGCCGCCTGCAGCTCAAAGACGTTGAACTCGCGCGTCTGCCCGCTGGCGGCCAGCACGTCGTCGGTCGTGAGGCGGGTCCGGTCGCCGGAGAACGTCATCAGCTTCTCGATCTCGCTAGCGGCCCGCTGCAGGTCGGTGCCCACGTAGTCGGCCAGCATCTGGGTGGCGCGCGGCTCGATCTCGTAGCCCTGGCCGCTCACGTATTTTTCGATCCACCCCGGCATCTCGTTGTCGTAGGGCGACTCGAATTCCGACCACGTGGCGTGCTCCTTCAGGGCCCGGTAGGGGTGGGCACTCAGATTGGGCTTCGACGCGCAGGCGAGCAGCACAATGGACTGGGGATTTGGCTGCTCGACGTAGTCCTTGAACTGGCGGTTGTTCTCCAGCTTCTCGAACTCGCGCACCACAACCACGCGCTTGGGAGCGCCGGCCGGAAAGCCCTGGCACAGGCCGACGACCTGCGAGGCCTCCGTTTCGGACCCGTACAGCACGTCGAGGTTGAAGTCGTGCTGCTCCGGCGCCAGAGCGTTCTCAATGAGAAGCTCCTGGAGTTCATCGATCAGGAACGTCTCCTCCCCGAAGAAAAAGTAGAGCGGATCGAAGTTCTGGTGCCGGAAGGCGGTGGCGAGGTCGTCGTACGACGGGCCCGTGTCTTTAGCCATTGGCGAGTTCCGATTGTCGAATTACGAATACATCTTCGAGTTGCGAGTGTCGAATTGCGAATGAGGAGGGGGGGTAGGGACGGGCGATTACACGTTGGCAGGCCTTCAAGGAGGTCGGAGGCACTTTTGCTGTTCATCGACCCCTGTGCCGGAATGAACGGACGCCTGGAGGCCTGGAGGCAAAGACGCTCTGCGCTACCGCTGGGGGAATCATGGAGCAGGAGGCAATCGCCCTGGGCGACAGGATTCGACATTCGCAAATCGAAAATCGCCATTGTCAGCTTGGCAGAGGCTTGTCGTCCTCAGAGAGGTGGGCGCCGTGGAGGCGATAGCCGAGGTCGCGGAGCCGTCCGGCGTCGGTCTGGGTGATGCGGTGGACAAGGTCGAACAGCGTCGTGGGATCCTCATCCAGAGTAGCGGTCCGGTGCCAGGCATCCAGGGGCAATTCGCGGAGGCGGTCCAGGAGGGCGTGCCGCGCATCCTGCACCTGGTCGAGGATGTCGTCCATGGGGCGGTCGTTCCACCCGTTTTCGCGGACGTGCTCGTCGATGTCGACCGTAGTGAATACTGGATCATCCGCGTCGATGATTTGCGCCACACGGTCGATACGTATCTCGGCGTCGAGCGTGGCGATTGCGCCATAAAGCTCCTTCATCGTGAGCTCGTCGGGCGCTGGACGGCCGTTTTTGATCTGGTCGGGGAGCCCCTCGACGACCGACCGCAGTGCCTCCACTTCCTCCACGAGGTACGACAGCTGGTCGAGCAGCGCGTTGCGTAGGGCTGAGGGATCCTCGGCCTGCGCCTCCTCAATGTCTGTTGTGTCGTCCATGCAGTTGCGGTTGTGCGTTGGGCGTTTGTGCGTTAAACGTTTGCGCGTTCCCACGTTGCACAGCTTGGGAGGAGCCGAGGAAAGACGTCTGTTTGCATTGTACACAGCCGAGACGCCCATACGCCCACACTCCCATACCCCGGAGTTACTCGGCGGCGTGCGGTTTGGGATCGGGCTCGTGGCGCTCCGCGCCCCAGTCCTGATCGCCCTCCGTGGCCATGCGGTCGTCGCGCCGGTGGGTGGTGTCGAGATCCTCCATGCCTTCCTCGGCCAGCCAGTCCAGGAAGCCCTGATCCTTCACGCTGTGGAGGTTGTTTTCCTTCTTGAAGTCCCACTGCTGACCGAACTGCTTGTTTTTGTACTGGTCCAGGTATTCGAGGCGATCCTGGAGCTGCTCGGTCGGCTTGAGCAAGTCCTCCAGGTCGAACACCGCCTCGTCGCGGCTCTGGAACGTGAGGTCGTACTCCTTCGACATCACGATGGCTTCCTCGGGGCACACCTCTTCGCAGAAGCCGCAGTAGATGCAGCGGAGCATGTTGATCTCAAACCAGTCCGGCTCCCGCTCCTTCACGTTGTCCACCTCCTTCGACTGCATGGAGATGGCCAGCGGCGGACAGGCCCGCGCACAGAGGTTGCAGGAGACGCAGCGCGGTCGGCCTTCTTCCTCCACCAGCACCGGCCGGCCCCGGTAGCTGTCGGGCGGGTACCACTGCTCCTCCGGGTACTCGAACGTGTAAGTGGGCTCGTCGACGATCTTGCTGAACGAGAAGCCCAGGCCCTTGAACAGCTCCGGAAAGTAGAGGCTTTCCCAGAAGTTGAGCTCCCGTTCGTTCTCTTTCTTCGTGTTTTCGGGGGTGCCAGGCATAAGCGTACAGGTTGGTGAACGAGTGACCGCAGGGCGGCCCGACCTCGGGCGTGTATATACGCAGTGGTCCAAAAGGATTCCCGCCCCGGCAACGCGGTCCGTCAAGAGCCCGTCCACTCCCGACAACCGCTGGATGATGCTGGGGTGTCGAACGAGAACGGCGCACGAGCCGACCGTCACTCGACGTGCCGAACTGCGTGGGAGTGTGGGAGAGGAAAGGCGTTGTGCAGTGACGCATGGACCAGGGGGGATGCTCATTTCGTCATCCCCAATTCGAAACTCGAAATCCGAAAATCGCCACGGGTTCAGTTCATGCGCGGGTCGTCGGGGAAGTTGGCAAGGATGGCGTACTCCCCGCCCATGCGCCGCAGGACCGCTCGCCAGAGGTCGTCGGGCTCGGTGGTGAAGATGAGATCCGAGGCGCTGGGGGCCGTGATCCAGGCCTCGTCGTCAAGCTCGGCCTCCAACTGGCCGGGGCCCCAGCCGGCATACCCCAGGAAAAAGCGGAGGTCGTCCGCGGATGCATCGCCGCCCTTCGCAATCTGCTGGACGGTGTCGAAGTTGCCGCCCCAGGTGACGCCGTCGGGCAGCGAGATGCCGCCGGGAATGTCGTCGGGCCGGGTGTGGAGGTAGTGCAGGGTTTCGCGCTGCACGGGGCCGCCGAGGTAGAGGGGCGGGTCGTACGCAACAAAGTCCTCCAGGGCGTCGCCGAGCGTCAGGTCGAGCTCACGGTTCAGCGTAAGGCCGAACGTCCCCTCGCCCGGGGTGTGCTCGCACAGCAGAATCACCGTGCGGCGAAAATTGGGGTCCTGCATCATGGGAGCGGAAATCAGCAGCGTGCCGGGGGACAGGTCCACCTCGGAGTTGGGCATGAGGACGAGAGAGGTCGTGAAGAGAGGCGAGAGGACTTTTAGAGACTGTTTTGGTTTCAAACGTTGCTCTCGTGGGCACGACGTGACGAGTACAGAACGGTCCCCTCCAACTTGTTTTTTCTTATCCGCCCCGACCCTCTCCACGTGTAAAGGAAAACCGGTATGTCGAACAACCACCACCCAACAATCAGAACAGTCTCTTAGTCCAGAGCAGGGTGCAACTGATCCCCCGGACCTGTGGTTCAGTCGGCCGACAATCGCATGGCAGAGCACGTTCGAGAAAGCAGGAGGCGCTTCTGCCGTTCATCGATCCATTTGCCCGAAATAAATGGACGCCGTGCTCTACCGCTTTCCTGTACTCATCAGGAAGCAAGAGGCAGTCGCCGTGGCATGTATCCCACAGTGCGGAGACGACGATTGGGACCAGCGGACCGTTACCCCAAGAACCGCCGGGTCCAGGCATTCAACTCGTCGAAGCCGAGGAGGGCGGCCCCGCCGAGGTAGACGGTTGCATAGGCGGCCGTGACGAGCGGGGCGACGAGGAGGACGTCCCAGGCCGGCAGTAGGTGCCACAGGACGAGGGCCGGGAGGAGAGCGACGACGGCCACGCCCGTCATGCGAGTAATTGCAGCCCACGGCACCGAGGCGTCCGGCAACGTCGGACGGAGGGCGCGGCGCAGGCGCCACAGCTCCACCCACGCCCCCACCGAGGCCCCCAGGCTGAGTCCTAAGGCACCGAGGTACAGCGTAGAGTCGGCCCCGGCCTTCACAACTTGGCCCAGCGGCACCGTATCCAGCCCGAACATAGCCGGAACGGCCACGACCGTCGACACCGTGACCCGCGTCGCGGCAACCCACGCCGGTGTTTTCGTGTCGCCGATCGCGTAGAAGGCATTCTGCAAGAGGCGCGAAATTGTGGTGGCGACGATCCCGAGGGCGTATCCCCCAAGCACGAGGGTGACCAGCCAGGTGTCCACCGCCCCGAACTGGCCGGTTTCGAAGAGGGCCCCAACCAGCAATACGCCGAAGCCCAGATAGCCGCCCACCGTGGGAATCGTGAGAAACGTGATTTGACGCATGGAGCGGCGCAGGCGGGTCGTGAAGGCCGCCACCTTCTCCTCCGTCAGCCGCGACAGCTCCGGCAGCTCCGACGCCGCCACCGACATCCCGAAGAGACTGACGGGCAGCAGGTAGAGCAATTGTGCGTAGCGGAGAGCCCCGAGGGCCCCCACGGCCAGGAAGGAGGCAAGAAAAATATCGAGGTAGCTCGACAGCTGCGCCACGCCGCGTCCGGCGACCACCGGCCCGAAAGCGTCGAGCGCGTCCTGAACGCCCTTCACCTCCGTCGACACCGACCACTCGAAGCCCGGCATCTCGCGCGCCACGAATGGCAGCTGTACCAAAAACTGCAGCAGCCCCCCCGCGAGCGCCCCGACGCACGCCACCATGAGGAGCATCGACAGGGTGCCGTCGGTCAGGGCCGTCGGCGCCCAGGGCGTGCCCGTGAGCCCGTAAGCCCCGCCAAACAGGGCGGCGATGATGGCCACGTTCCACAGCGCCGGCGCCACGTACGGGACGAAAAAGCGTCTGTGGCTGTTGAGCACCCCGAGCGCCCAGGCCGACAGCACGAGCACCCCCGCCATCGGAAAGATAATGCGGATCGCCTTGACGGCCGAGGCAAACCGATTGACCTCGAGGGTGCCTGCCGCCACGCGGCTCGCGTCGCCAATGTAGCCGGGGGCCAGCAGCCCCACAAGTGGCTCGGCGAGTACGATTCCAGCGAGCGCCACGCCGCCGGCCACCGCGAGGAGAAGGCCGAAGATGGCCCCCGCAAAGCGCCCCGCGTCCTCGTACCGCTCCTCCTCGACCATCCGGCTGTAAATGGGGATGAACGCCGCCGAGATGGTGCCCTCGCCCAGCAGATTCTGCAACAGGTTGGGCGACTTGAAGGCCACCTGCAGCACGTCGGCGTACACGCTGACCCCGAAGAAGTAGGCCTGCGTGCGCTCGCGGAGCAGGCCCAGAATCCGACTCGACAAGATGCCCGCTGCCACCGAGCCCGCAGCACTCTCCCCATCTTTCTCGGACACATCGGCAGATGAGGAAGCAGAAGCATCTTGGGAAGCCGAGGCGTCGGCGGGGGAAGGAGACGAGTCGGTGCTCATGAACGAAGCGTCGACGTTCAGAAGGAGGAGCAGAGGGCGCAGTCACGTGATGCGGTCCACGACGAGGTGGCTCAGGTACCCGATCACGGCGGCCCCGTAAAACGGAAGTCCCGCGAGCGGCCGTTCCGGCATGTGCAGGTACGGAAGGATAAGCAGGGGGGACGGGATCAGAAGCATCGCCCACCAGGTGTGCGTCCAACCGCGGTGGCGGCTCAAGATCGGAAGCAAGGCCACGAGGCCCAGGTAGGCCGCCGCGCGAAACTGCTCGGTCACGATCAGGAAAACGTCCGCGACAAAGAAAATCGAGTAGAAGACCTGCTGTCCCTTCGAGTGAATGTCCACGTCCGGCCAGAGTCCAAACAGCAGGGCTAGCACTACGATGGCGATCGGGTATCCGACCTGTTCCAGGGCCGAAAACTGTTCGTACGCCGCGTCGATCGAAAAAGCATACCCGAGCATGGCGAGGTATCCCAGTCCGAACAGGGTGGCCCCGGCGAGATGTCCTTTGTAACCAGCCATGGGGGGACAATTGTGGAAAAAAGGTCGATAGAACACATAATACCCACATGTCCCGCAGGCGTTCAAAGAAGCCTCGATTATTTTGAAAGGACCGATCCGTGATGTACGGGAAGGCACCGACCTCGGATCAAGCCGACCTGAGATTGGCAAAGACGACTCCGACGGGTAGCAGACCGCAGTCCTCATCGAAGGAAAGAAAGTGTCCCTACCTGTGGACGGATCAGTGCAATCGACTAGCCGGCGTTGTGCTCTCGGAGGGCCCGCACGCCCAGGTGGTAACCGGTCGCCCCGAACCCGCTAATCTGCCCCACGCATGCCGGAGCGATGCGGGAGGTGCGCCGAAAGTCCTCGCGCGCATGCACATTCGAGAGGTGCACCTCCACCACCGGTGGGTCGATGCCCGCCACGGCGTCGCGCAGAGCGACCGAGGTGTGGGTGTACCCGCCCGGATTGAACACGACCCCGTCCCGCCCGGCGTCGTGGGCGGCATGGAGGCGGTCGATGAGGGCGCCCTCGCCGTTGCTCTGGTCGAAGGAAAAGGTTACGCTCGGAAAGGAATCGTCGAGATCGGCCTCGATGGTGTCGAGAGAGGCGGTGCCGTACGTGCCGGGCTCACGCGTCCCGAGGAGGTTCAAGTTGGGACCGTTGAGAATGAGGAGTGTCATGCGAAACCGAAGCGGGCCTAGAAAAAGAAGCGTTCGTCTCCGTGAACGGTTGTAAGCAGAGAGGTTCTTCAACGGGGGGCGTGTAGAAAAATGAAACAGGAGAAACGAAACGGTAAAAGTGGTTTCGGACGCCAGAGAAATGAAGGCGGGCCGTTGCGACTTCGTTATATGCCTTGACGGAAGAGTGACGGGAACGGGGAAGGGCAGGCCTGACAGGGGGGCGGGCTACACGACGCGCTGGGTCCGGAACGCCCTTTCGTCATCCTCCGCCGACGTGCGTTTGCAAAACGGAGAACGGCCCCTGCCGTCCTACTGATCCGTGCACGGGTAGGCAAACAATACTCTCCGTCCAGGGAGGACCGTGTTGTGTTATCAGCAGAAGTCGTTTTTAAGAACCCATTCACGTATCAGTATGTCCGTGTTGGAGGAAGGGGAGAACGAGTATCAATCCATCCTCATCGACTGTGCGCGGTCGACCTCCATCCTGTCGGTCAACGCGCTCATCGCCGCGGACGCCTTCATGATCCCGGTTACGCCGTCGTACCGGGCCCTGGAGGGCGTCCTCAGCCTGGGCGAGGTCGTCCGCCGAGTGCGTCGGGGCATCGGGAAGGCCGTCTCGAGTCTCGGACTTGCCCTCACGATGGTCGACCGCAGCGAGCCGCCGGTCGACGACGCCATCGAGCAGCCTCGCAATCACTACGGGCGAAAGGCCTTCGACACAGAGATCCGGACGGATTCGAAGCTCGAAGAGGCCCCGAGCCGCACCAAGGACGTTTCCCGCCACGCTCCGAATTCACAGGGGACGCAGGACTACCGAGACCTGATCGATGAGATCGAGGAGCGGCTGCAGCGCTACGGATCGGTGTACCGCTCGCTTCAAGACGGCGGGACGCTCGTGTTTCGCCTCCGCCGAGACGGACGGGCCTCCGGGCCGGACGGAGAGAAGTACTTGATCCGCATTCCCGGCCTCGAAGCGAGGATGTGCCGTAGCCGTTATGAACGAGAGGAGGCTTGACGATCCGGTCGGGACGGCAGAAAGGCTCGAACAGCGGGGCGGAGGGGGCGTGGAGCATTCCCACATGCATTTCTGCCTCATTCTCGACCGTTCCCGACACGACTCATGACGCTTACGACGGACGCGAAGGCCCCCTTGCCAAGCATGGATTGGACTGCGCGGTGCGCGTCGTGCGCCCTTGTGCCACCGGGGCGATGCACACACGGAACTTGCTTCCCGCGACGTCGCAGTCGGGTCTGAAGAGATTCGTGATTTCCGCTCGGGTACGATTGCGTGAAGGACAGACGGTATTTACAGGGTGCAGGTAGCTTTACGCGACACGCGCCCTGCCTGACGGGAAGGAGCCCCCCGGGTGGAGTACATAACACACTCCTCGCGCCCCGGTACTTCCCCATCGGCCGTGGTTGGGGACTTTAGAGAAACGGGTGTTGGCACGGTCCGCAGCTACCACTGCTCGTAGTGGTCGACGATCTCGTTGAGGTTGTCGTGCTCGCCCTCAATGATCCCTACGATGAAGAGCCCGGTTTCATTTTCGAGTTGGGCGAGTGCCTCAGTATCGGGCGGACGGCGGCCCTGTGACTTGATGAAGTGATCCTGGATGGCCTTTTCGGCCGCCTGCGACGGTTCGTCGGCGGTTGCGACCTTCGAAAAACTGTCGAAGCCATCCTTCTCGAAGCCGATAATAGTGTACGTAGGCATACTGGGCGCCGGGTGATCGAAGAAAAGAACAGGCGAGACGACTACCCGGTCTGAATGCGTGCCCGTCGGTGCCGTTTCCCCCGACCCGAGGCGCGGTGGAATTCCGACGAAGTCTTCGCAGGGGCGTGGCGATCCTACGTTCAGCTTTTTCCAGAGATGGTTTGCTCTTCCGCTCGTGTCCTTTAGGTGTGCCGGAATCGTATGTGCGCGTGTGAGTATGTGAGGGGCCAGGGTGTCGCGGCCGATCGTTGTGCTGATGGATCGTGGCTAGATGCGACTGCCGTGGGGGCAGGGTACCCAGAAGAAGGGATATAACACTGATGAAGAGTCTACTCTACACTCCGCATTCCCAAATCCGCATTGAGAAGCTGTTTGGTGGATTGATGTTCAACCGAGACACAGTGGGCGACGCCGCAAAACGTCGCCCAAACGATCCTGGCAAGCGTGCTTGCCTCTAGCGGCGCTATCAGGGAGGAGATCTCTGGGACGTTTTGAGATTAGTCGCCGGATGTCACCTACACGAGAGGTGCTTCGAAGGAACGACAGAAAGCCCCCTCCGGCCTCAAAGAAACGACCGCCCGGAACATTCCCGAAACGAAACGCCCGAAATTTCTCGTGTCTGAGTGGTAGCGAGTTTGAGAAATTTCAGTGGAGTGCAGGGAATGTTCCGGACCTTTTTTCGCCTGCCGTGATCTTTTTGTGCATTTTTGGACCGAGCCAAAAATGCACACTCACTTTCGAAGTGGGCGAATCCCAAAAGGAGAGTAGCACCGTACTCCGGTTAATTTCATAACCCTACACAGATCTCCAATGCAGAAGGCGTTTTGCGCAAGAACCACGAAGTCGCAGGCCATAGAACGTCCGCCAAACAGCTTCTGAAGGCACGTTCTCCACGACCCGCGCCCCGATGTCCACAGGGGAGCAGTAGTGCACAGCGTTCGTGCCTCCATGCCTCCAGGCATCCATTCATTTCGGGCAGATGGACTGAACAGCAAAAGTGTCTCCTGCTTTTCCAAACGCGTTCCCACATGTGATCGCCCCGACTCAGGCCCCGATCCACTCGTACACGAGGATGCCGCCGGCGACGGCCACGTTGAGCGACTCGGCGGCCGGCCGGTGGGGGATACCGGAGAGGGAAACGGGCGTGTCGAGCCGATCGAGGACGGCGGGGCTGAGGCCGTGGGCCTCGCTGCCGAGGACGAGGGCCGAGGGGCGCGACGGGGTCCACGCTTGGGCACTCACCCCCTGGAGGTCGGCGCCGTAGAGGTGCCAGCCGGTCCGGCGCAACTGGTCGAGAAAGAGACCGGGCGATTCCAGGCGCGTGAGGGGGAGAGCCCAGTGGCTGCCGGCGGCGGCGCGCATCACCTTGGGGCCGTACAGGCCGGCGGTGTTGGGCCCGGTCGCCACGGCGTCGGCCCCGAACCAAGCCGCCGTGCGCAGGAGCGTGCCGACGTTACCGGGGTCCTGCACGCCGTCGAGCAGAAGAAGGGTGGCCTCGGCATTCAGCCGATCCGGAAGAGCGTCGGGCGACACCAGGCGGCGCTCGACTGTTGCCAGGAGGCCCTGCGGACTCGGCACGTCGGTGAGGGCCGATAGCGTGCCGGCGTCGGTTGTGTAGACGGGTACCGACAGGCGGTCCACCAGGGACTGCACCTCGGGGTCGTCAAGGGCCGTTTCGGCTACAACGCAGTCGACGAGGGGAGCATCGGCGTCCAGCGCGGCGTCCAGGGCGCGGCGGCTTTCTATGATCGTCTGGTTGTCCCGACGTCGATGACGCCGACGCGTCAGGTTGGCGATGGCCTTCCGGCGGCGATTCGAGAGGGGGGAGGGCATAGCGGAAGGGACGGACGGGACGAAACCGGAGCGTGACATGAGCGGACGAAGGAAAACTGAGTCGACGCGCGGCTGTTCGAGAACGTGACGGTTTCGGAGAGCGGTCTCGACTTTCTCGCCGAAAATTTGGAGATTGAATCGGTTCCGCATTTCACAATTGCTCTCGACGCGACACCTTCCCATGCCCTTCGATATTGATGTCCACGAGCGGGCAGTGTACCGCGAACCGGCCCCCATCGACCGCGACGACCCGTTCCAGTCCATGATGGAGCGGTTCGATGTGGCCGCCGAGATCCTCGAGCTCAATCCGGGTTTCTACGAGTACCTGTGCCGCCCCTCGCGAATGCACATCACATCGGTGCCGGTGGAAATGGATACCGGCCAGATCATGGTGTACGAGGGCTACCGCGTCATCCACAACGATGTGCTCGGGCCCAGCAAGGGCGGCATCCGGTTTGCCCCGGATGTAACGCTCAACGAGGTGAAGGCCCTGGCCGCCTGGATGACGTGGAAGTGCGCGTTACTGGGTCTGCCGTTTGGGGGGGCCAAAGGAGGCATCGTGTGCAACCCGGAGCAGATGAGCGCCAAGGAGCTGGAGCGGCTCACGCGCCGGTACACGGCGGACCTGTTCGACGTGTTCGGGCCCGACAAAGACATTCCGGCCCCGGACATGAACACAAACGAGCAGATCATGGCGTGGGTGCTCGACACCTATTCGATGCACGCCCGCCGCACGGAGAATGCCGTTGTGACGGGCAAACCGGTGGGGCTGGGCGGCTCGGAGGGCCGCCAGGAGGCCACGGGGCGCGGGGTGATGACCGTGACCCTCGCCGCCATGGAACGCCTCGACCTTGCGCCGTCGGACTGCACCGTGGCCGTGCAGGGCTTCGGTAACGTCGGGGCCACCGCCGCTGAACTGCTGGCCGCGCAGGGCTGCACCGTCGTGGCGGTGAGCGATATCACCGGGGGGTACTACAACGAGAAGGGACTCGACATCAACGAGCTCCGAAACTACACGCAGAAGAATGGAGGCACCCTCGATGGGTCCCCAAACGCTGATCGGATCACGAACGAAGAGTTGCTGACCCTGGACGTGGATGTGCTCGTGCCGGCGGCGAAGGAGGATCAGATCGACGCCGAGATTGCGGAAGGGACCGGCGCCCGCATCATCGTGGAAGGAGCCAACGGCCCCACCCTGCCGGAGGCCGACGAGGTGCTGCAGGAGAAGGACGTGCTTGTCATCCCGGACATTCTGGCCAACGCGGGCGGCGTGACGGTGTCCTACTTCGAGTGGGTGCAGGACCGCCAGGGCTTTTTCTGGACCGAGGAGCGTGTGAACCGGCGGCTTGACCGCACGATGCGGGAGGCCTTCGAGAAGGTCTACGAGACCGCTGAGGAGCACGATGTCTCGCTGCGAATCGGGGCGTATGTGATGGGCGTCCGCAAGGTGGCCGAGGCCCTGCGGATGCGAGGAATCTACGCGTAATGATGGATTGGTCGCACCAACAAAGGTGGAGGGGACGGGGAGATTTGTGGCTTGCCCTTCTGGTCGTCGTCGGCATTTCGGCCCTACTGGGAAGCTGTGCGAACCCAGTGGCGCCCACCGGCGGGCCGCCCGACGAGACGCCCCCGTCGATCGTGACGACGCGACCGGCGCAGGACAGCGTGAACGTGCCGACGAGCACGCAAACCATCGCTGTCGAGTTCTCGGAGTACATCAAGCGCAGCACGCTCACGCGGGCCCTCAGCATTACGCCGTCGCTCGACGGACGCCTTCAGTTCGACTGGAGTGGACGAGCCGTGGAGATCGATCTTCCCTCCTCGCTGCGGGACAGCACGACCTATATCCTGTCGCTCAGTGCCGACCTGACTGATGCGCGGGGGACATCGCTCGATCGTCCCCTCACGGTGGCCTTTTCGACCGGGCCGCACATCAATCAGGGCACGATCGACGGGCGCGTCGTGGCGCCGCGGCGGGGACAGCCTCAGTCCCGAGTCGACGTATACGCGTATGGGCTTTCGGGGACGACTGAGCCGCTGTCCGACTCGCTGCCCGACCGGCCCGCCTACCGCACGCAGACCGGGTCGGACGGCACCTTTTCGTTTGGGTATCTTCGCGAACAGAACTACTACGTCGTAGCGCTCCGGGACAACAACCGAAACCGGACGCCCGATCCGCAGGAGGCCTTCGCGGTGCCGCCGCACCCGGCCCTCGCTGCCGACAGCGGCAGCGCACCGGTGCCCGTGCCGTGGCTCCTCACGACGGCGGACACAACGGCCCCGACGCTCCGCCGGGTCGAGCCCCGCAGCCGAAAACGTCTGCGTCTCCGCTTCAGCGAGCCGGTGACCCTCCCCGATCGGGCCCCCGCCGACTGGACGCTGCGCGACTCCACAGCCGGCACCCCGGTCGCGGTGACCGGCGTCTACCGTCCCGAGGATCCAAACACCGTCGTCCTGCGGACCGCGCCGATGGAGCCCACCCGTCACGCCCTCGTTCTGGGAGACAGCGTCGTCGCCGACACGCTCGGGCAGCCCCTTCGCCAAGACACCGCCCGGTTTCGAGCCGCGGCTTCCCCGGACACCCTCCAGACCCGGCTCGAGGCCTTCGTGCCGGGGCGGGCCTCCGCCGACAGCATCATCACGCTGCGCCCGGGCGAGCCGCCGGGCGTCCGGTTCAATCAGGCCCCCGACAGCAGCGTCCTCCGGCAGGGGATCCGGCTGCAGGACACGACGGGGCAGAACCGCCCGTTCACGCTCGCGACGGACGACGGGCGCACCTACCGGTTGCAGCCGAGCTCGCCCATGAGTGATTCGATGCCGGTGGAAGTGCGCGTGGACGGACAGGCCCTTGCGGGACCCGATACCACGTACCGACGGCGGTTTCAGCGCATGTCCCGCGACCGGCTCGGCGCGCTGGAGGGACGGGTGATTCTGGCGGACACAACCCACTCCAGCATCGCACCGACGACCGCCGAGACCGACTCGGTGGGGCGCGGAACGCTCGCCCCCCCCGAACGGGCCGTTCGCGTCGAGACGCGCCCGACGCAGGACGAAAAGGGCAGGGTCTTCCGGCAATTGCGCGTCGCCCCTGGGAGCACGTTCGTGGTGCAGGAGCTGCCGGAGGCGAAGTATCGGTTCCGGGCGTTTTGGGATTGGAATGAGAACGGGCGCTGGGACGGCGGCACCATCCAGCCCTTCCGGCGGGCCGAGCCGGTGACCTGGAGCAAGGACGCGACGAAATTGCGCCCGCGCTGGACCAGCGTGCTCTCGGCCCCGCTCCGCATTCCGATTCTGGAGCCCCCGTCGACCGAGACGGACACAACGACGCCCCCCCGATAGCGACGGGCGTTCAGGGGTCGCGGACGAGTCTTCACGGGCTGGCGTTTTCCGGCGTACGGCGTTGCTGGGGCAGGGGCCGATCCTCGCCGTCCTCCTTCGAGTCAGGAGCCTCCGGACGGCGGTCCTCTCTCCACTGCACGAGGGCGGGGAGGAAGACGAGCGTGGCCCCTAGTGCAGCTCCAAACGATCTTTTGGGGAAAGCAGTTTGCTATTGCTCCACGCTCCAGCTTGAGGTATCTCGATTGCACAACGGACCAGTTGAAGCTGCACTAGTGTTGTGACGAGACCGACGACGGCGAGGATGCCGATGCTGCGAAGGCCGGGATGGAAGCTTGTGAGAAGCCCCCCAAAGCCGATGAGCGTCGCAAGGGTGCCGATCGTTACATGCTCTCCGGCGGACCGAAGGACCGTCCAGAGCGAGCCCGGCCCCTCCTCCCGGTAGCGGTGGACGATGTGCACGCCTGCATCGTTGCCGATTCCGAGGAGGGCGGGCAAGACGATCACGTTGTAAAAGTTCAGTTTGAGGCCCAGCACCACCATGACGAGCACCATCCACAGGAGGCCGACGATGAGCGGGGTCAGGGCGAGGAGGGCCCAGCGCGGGATGCGGAAAATGAAGAGCAACACCAGGCTCACGACGACAAACGTTCCGCTGATCATCCAGGGCGCCTCGTTCTGCATGGGCAGAAGCATGTCCGCCGCCACGAGGGAGGTGGAGGCGGCGTGATAGGTGTGGCCGGTGTCTGTGGTGATGGTGCCGACGAGCCGCTTGAATCGGATTCCGTCCCGGCCGTCCGCCAACGTGCGGGACGGATAAATGCGGACGAACGTGCCGACGTCCCCGTTTTTCGTGGCGAATTTCCGCCGCAGATGGTCGGGGACCTTGCTGATGGGGATCGGGGCTGTGGTTTGGGTGGCCTGCAGGAGCTGGTCAATCTGCGGGGCAGACTGATCGGCGGCCCGGAGTGTCGGCTTGAGGGCCGAGAGGCGCCGCCGAAGGTCGGCGATGCGGGCCAGTTTGGCGCGCTGGGCCGAGTCGGAAAGCGGAAAGCGCTCCGTCAAGCTTTCGATCCGCCGAATCAGTCCGGTGGTGTCGCGGGCCCGGCGCTGCTCCACGGCCTCGACGACGGCCGGAACGGCGGCGGCGTCCGTGACGATGTACACGAGACTGCGCCGTTTCGTCTCCGTGCCGAACGCCCGGCGGACAATGTCGGCCTTCCGCTCGTACTCGGGAACGTCCGGCGAGGAGGCAGACGGCTCCCCGAACGCGAACGGGACGGCTTTCCGGGTGGCCCGTTGCACCTTTTTCCGGAGAAAGGTGTCGATCCGATCCAGCTCGCGGTCGCTGGCAAAGTACAGGGCGTTCTCTTCCAAAATTTCGAGGTTGCGTTCGAACATCGCCCGCCGGAAGTATCCGTCGTCCGTGCGGGTTGACGCCGGGTCGAGGGAATCGGCACGGCCGAGTTTCATTGCACGGGGGAGAAGATCCTCTGCGAACCGTTTGTTGACCGCGAAGGACGGACTGGTGATGCCGACGGCAACCCCCGACTCCCCCCGATCGTACGGCGAAGCGCATCGAGAGCCTGTACCGAGGCCCGCTCGTCGGGAAGCAGATTCGAGAAGTCGGTGTCAATGCTCAGAGGTCGAGCAAGATGGCCGGCCCGAGGGAAATAAGGACCGCGACGACCAGAATGGTGCCGGCCCACCGGTCAAGAAATCGGCCGAGCGCGTCGAATACATCGGGCATTTCGGTCGCCAGGAACGGGTGACGAAGCGAATGAGACGGCAGAGGGGCATGCAGTCGTCTTCGAGTGACCCGCTCCTGGTATAAAAACCCCCGAAGGTTACGAGCCCTCCGGACGAAATCGCCGAAGCGTACGGGGCTGCCTTGTACGAATTGTGGAGATCGTCGCGCTTGCGGGCATCAAGAAGCGCCCTGCGCGACTGGGAATCTCTTCTCCTCGGCTGCGTAAGAGAACCGCAGCGCCTCCTTCACAGATCACATTCCTGCGATGGCGCATCTGAATGTCTCGGCTCACGGGTCCTCTGTGCTCACGGCTGAGGCCATGCAGGCGGCCGACCACTTTGCTATTGAGGAGTACGGCCTTCCGAGCTTCACGCTTATGGAAACGGCGGGGCGGGGCTCTGCCGAGGTCATTCGCACGGACTACGGCCCGCTGGACGACGCGGCCGTCATCGTGCTCTGCGGAAAGGGCAACAACGGGGGCGACGGCCTCGTGGTGGCGCGCCGACTCTGCGCGTTCGGCGCCCGGGCTCACGTCGTGCTCACGAGCGAGCCCGACGCGTTGAGTGAGGATTCCGCGCACAACCTGTCGTTGCTCCGGCCGCTTCGGGACGAGGTCGGGGAGGAGCAATTGACCATCGACGTGCTCGACACGCTCGGGGCGCTCACGGAAACGGCCCATCGGCTCCAGCCGCGCCTCTACGTCGACGCGCTGCTGGGGACGGGGCTGACCAGCGAGCTGCGCGAGCCGGTACGCAGCCTCGTCGACTGGGTGAACGACCGGCCCGCCCCTGTCGTCGCGATCGACGTGCCGACCGGTCTGCACAGCGACACCGGCGCGGTGCTCGGTGCGGCGACGGACGCGGCGCAGACCGTCACGATGGCCGCCCCGAAGGTGGGGCTGTACGTCGGGGAGGGGCCGGAGTACGCCGGGACGGTGACGCCCGTTGACATCGGTATTCCCGCGTTTGTGCTCGACCGGGCCGCGGAGAAGCCGGGGTGTGCCCGGCGCACGACGGACGCTGCGGTTCGGGCATGGTGGCCGCCCCGCGCGTCGGACGCTTACAAGTACAGCGTCGGCACGGCGATGGTGGTGGGCGGCAGTTCCCGCTTCACGGGCGCGCCGACGATGGCAGCCCAGGCCGCTTCTCGGAGCGGGGCCGGGTACGTCACCTGTGCGGGCCCGGCGTCCGTCCAGGACACGCTGGCGGGGCACCTCCCGGACATTCCGACGCTCCCGCTGCCGGAGGCCGACGCGGGCCTGTCGCCGGATGCAGCACAGCGGATCGTTGACGAGCGAGCGGATGCCCTCCTCGTCGGTCCCGGTCTGGGACGTACCGACGACATGGCGCGCTTCGTCGAGCGCCTGATCGAGACCACCGACCAGCCGCTTGTCCTCGACGCCGACGGCCTCAACGCCCTCGCCGACATGGAGGCCGACTGGACCGAGCACGCCGGGCCGCGCTGGATTCTCACGCCGCACGCCGGAGAGTTTCAGCGGCTGGCCGGCGACGTGGATCTCACCGACCGCGTGCGGGTCGTTCAGGAGCATGCTCGTGAATGGAATGTCGTTCTGCTCTTGAAGGGACAGCCGAGCATCGTCGCAGGGCCGGACGGCACCACCTATCTCGGTAGTACCGGCACGCCGGCCCTCGCGACCGCCGGGACCGGCGACGTGCTGGCCGGGCAGTGCGTGGGGCTGCTCGCGCAGGGCCTCGATCCGGTTCCCGCCGCGGCGGCGGCGCTCCATCTCGGCGGGGCCGCGGCACAGCGGTACGCCGAGACCCGCGACCCACGGACCATGACGGCCCCCGACCTTGTGGACGAGCTGCCCTGGGCCCTTCGCGAACGACTTGGCGATCCGCAGCGGACGGACTGAATGTTCTCTTGCAGTGACGCGTGCGTCTATGACGACTGTTCGATTCGGGCTTCCCACACCCCAGTACTGGGGACTCGCCGTCGCCTGGACGATGCTCATCCTTGCGGGCTTCTCTCTGCCCGCCTCGTCCCTGTCGCCGGCGCGGACGTTTCTGGATTTCGACAAGGGGATCCACGCCGCCCTCTTCGCAGTCTTCGGGCTGCTCTGGATGCGAGCCCTGTGTCCCCCGGACGCGACGGAGGTGTGGACGGCCCTTCGGCGTCGCGGCGGACAATTGCTGGGGACAGGAGTGCTCTTCGCGGGCGGGACGGAGGTCTACCAGCACCTCATGCCGATCCGACGCATGGGCGACCCCTACGATGCTCTTGCCGATGGAGTGGGGCTCCTGGTCGGCATTCTGCTGTACGGCCTGTTTCTCCGTCGGCGCGGCGCACAGTCGCCGGTCCCCTCCGCCTCCCAGGATTCATGAAGCGAACGGGCGATGTTATCAAGCCTTCAAGAGCGAAACATCCGTTCGGAAAGGCGGGTACGGATTTCGCCGTGCCGATGGGGGCTTCGTTGAGGCACGTCCACGTTTCTCTCGTACGTCTCGGTCCTCGATCATGGCCCTACGCAAAGAAGAGGGAACCGACCTCCGGCAGTGGTACCGATTGTTCATCCAAATCGGGCTGACCGCTGCGCTGCTTCTGCTGATCGTCGCCTTTCAGTTCGACTATCAGCCGAAGCAGGAGTTCAAGGTCGACATCCAGGAGCAGGAGGTCGTCGAGATGAAGGAGGTGCAGCAGACGAAGCAGCAGACCAAGCCCCCGCCTCCGCCGAAGCCCCCCGTGCCCGTCGAGGTCCCGAACAACGAGACCATTGAGAAAGAGGATGTGGACTTCGACTCGTCCCTCGACCTGGATGAGTCCCTCGACACGGGACAGGGGCCACCGGCTCCCGATGCGGGAAAAGAGGAAGAAGAAGAGGAAGAGATCTTCGTGGTCGTGGAGCAGCAGCCCGACTGCGGCGGCATTAAGGCGCTCCAGAAAAAAGTGAACTACCCGGACTTTGCCCGGAAGGCAGGCATCGAAGGGCGCGTCTTTGTCCAGTTCGTCGTCAACGAGAAGGGAGAGGTCACGCAGCCAGAAGTGAAAAAGGGCCCGCACAAGCTCCTCAATGAAGAGGCGCTCCGGGCCGTGAAGCAGCTCGACTGTGAGCCCGGTATGCAGCGGGGCAAGCCCGTGAAGGTGCGGATGTCGCTGCCGGTGTCCTTCCGGTTGCAGTAGATCGATTCACTCTCGAATGCGACCGACCACGCGCACCGTGTGCTCGACTCGGGCGACGGTGCACGTTTTTGGCTGCTGCCCAGTAGTGTCCAAGGCCGGAGTTAGGCGGTCGTGTGATCGACGGTGCCATCGGGCCGACCCAGCAACACGTCCGTGGCAAGGTCCAGGAAGAGGCCGTGATCCAGCACGCCCGGGTGTTCGCTGAGTGCCTCGTCCACAGCGTGCGGGTCGGCGATGCCGTCCGGGAAGTGCGCGTCCAGGACCCACAGGCCCTGATCGGTGACGACGGGGCCGTCTTTCTGATCGCCCTCTCGCAGGTCGGCGGTGGCGCCCAGGTCTTCCAGGGTCGCGGTAATTGGAGTCACGGCCACCGGCATCACCTCGATGGGCAGGGCAAACGAGTTGCCGAGCCGGTCGACCGTTTTCGTCGGGTCGACGATCACGATGAACCGCTCGGCCTGGGTCGCCACGACCTTCTCGCGGCTGTGGGCTGCGCCGCCGCCCTTGATCAGGTCTAGGTCGGGATCCACCTCATCGGCCCCGTCGATGCCGAGGTCGAGGGTTGCGGTGTCGTCGAGCGAGGTGAGGGGCACACCGTGCCGGTGAGCGAGGCGTTCCGCCCCGAAGGACGTAGGCACGCCGCGCACGTCGAGGTTCTCCTCGCTGATGCGGCGGCCGATGGCTTGGAGGGCGTAGGCGGCCGTCGAACCGGTGCCGAGGCCGAGTGTCATGCCGTCCTCGACGAAGGTCGCGGCCTCCTCGCCGGCGGCTTGTTTTGCTGCGTCGCGGTCCATAGTTGGGAAAGGGGGAGTGGGAGAGAGGGAGAGCGGGAGTATGGGTAAAGATAGCCGCTGAGGGCTCAAAAATCGATCACGCTGGAATGACGGCTTCGCACGATCGTTTTCGGCACAACGGGGTCGCCCGTTCTCCCACTCGCCCATGCTCTCTCTGCCCCGCCGTGCGTTCGGAGCACACGAGTCTCCATGCTTCGACCCGCGCTACGCCGGACCGTCGCTCATCCCGTCGAGCGGCAGCTCAAACCGGAGGCGATAGTCCTGGTAGCGGGGGCTGTACCCGGCGCGGATCACCTGAAAGCCCTCGTCGAGTCCCAGCACCGTCATCCCTGGGTGCTTGTTGGGGAAGGTGTCGTACACGAAGCGCTCGTAGCCGCGGGCCTCGACGATGTTGAGCATAGTGTAGAGGAGGGCGCGGGCAATCCCCCGGCGCCGATAGTTGCCGAGCACTCCGCCCTTGGCACTGTAGAAGGTCCGATCGTTGGTCTCATAGCCGAGCTTGAAGCCGACGGCGGTGTCCTCGCTCCACGCCATCAGCATCAGCAGACCGTCGCGGTCGAAGGTGTTGATAATGTGCTCCTCGTCGAAGATGGCGACGTTCAGCCGCTCGATGAGGTGGAGCCGGTCCAGGGACACCTCTCGGATTTCAAGGGGAACCTCCGCTACCGCGTCGGGATCGCGCGTGGCCGATGGATTGGGAGCGGGGGACATGGGAGATTGGGAGAGCGGGGGATGGGGAACTGTTGCCTTCATAAATGGACGCTGGGGGGGCCCGGCGTTTGGCCGCTGCTCGGGGGGCGGTTGTGTGTCGGAAATTTCGTGGCGACCGGTGCGGTTTCCTCCGCCGATGACCGAAATGCCCAAGCCGTGGACGCATGGATGCGTGGAGGCATCGGTACGGAGAGATGTCCGGACGCCAAGCTCACAATCTTGACGGGAGAGAATTTCAAAACGGGAGTTCGTCGGCGTCGGTCGGATCCGGGTTTGGGCGGGACGGGGAAGACTCGCCAGGGGCGCTTTCGGGGTCCGATCGTTCGGGCAGGGCGTCAGACTCGTCGGGGGGCTCCACGGCGTCGGGGGCGTCCTCCTCCACAAGCTGCACCGGCTCCAGCATCTCCTCCGGGGTGTCGTCGACAAAGCGACTGGGATCGGTCATGTACTCGCCGTGCGAGCGTCGGTACTGCGTCATCGGGTAGGAGATGAACAGGTTCTCCTCCGCCCGCGTGCAGGCGACGTAGAAGAGCCGCAGCTCCTCGTCGACGCCCTCGTCCTCCCGCAGCGCGTGGCGCGAGGGAATGGTGCCGTCGAGCGCCCGGATGAGGAAGACGGTGTGAAATTCGAGGCCCTTGGCGGAGTGGATGGTGGACAACACCAGCGGCGGCTCCTCGTCCTCGGCGGCCTCCTGCTCCAGGGCCGTCAGCTCGATCGGGTCCAGCGCCATCGACGACAGGAAGCGGGTCCGGCTCCCGTAGTTGGCGGCCAGGCCCGCCAGGTGCTCCAGGTCCGGTGCCCGCTTCGGGTAGTCGTCCGAGTACTCCTTTTCGAGGATCGGCTGGTAGTAGTCGAGCACCGTTTCGACCTGCTCGGCCACCGGCACGTCCGGGTCGCGGATGGCCCGGAGCGTCTCGAAGAGGTCCTTGAGGGCCGACACATACCGCGAGGAGAACGGCGTGCCGTCCGAGGCCACGAACGGGTCGTCGGCCGTCTCGGTCGCCCAGGCGATGAGGTCCTGCGCCGTCTTGGGCCCAATGCCGTGGATCAGCTGCAGGATGCGGTTCCAGGAGGCGGCGTCCTCTGGATTCTCCGCCACCTTGAGGTGCGCGAGGACGTCCTTGATGTGAGCGGCCTCGTTGAGCTTGAGGCCCCCGTACTTCACAAACGGGATGTTGCGCCGGTTTAGCTCCACCTCCAGGTCGTAGGCGTTGTGCCCGCTGCGGAAGAGCACGGCGATGTCGCTGAGGGGGACGCCGTCCTCGCGGAGGCGCATGATCATCTGCGCCACGAAGCGGCTTTCCATCTCGCCGTCGGCGGCGGGGACCAGGGCCGGCAGATCACCCTCCTCGGTCTCACTGAACAGCGTCTTGTCGTAGGACCGCTCGGCCTGCTCGATGAGGTGATTCGTAAAGTCCAGGATCGGCTGCGTGGAGCGGTAATTCTGCTCCAGCTTCAGGACCTCCGCGTTCGGGTACTCGTCGGGAAAGCGAAAAATATTTTTGTAGTCGGCCCCGCGGAAGCGGTAGATGCTCTGCGCGTCGTCGCCCACGACGGTGACGTTGCCGTGGACCGACGCAAACTGCTTCACGAGCTGGGCCTGCAGGGCGTTGGTGTCCTGGTACTCGTCCACGAGCACGTGGCGGCATTGGCCGGCCACCTTCTGCCGGATCTCCTCGTGCTTGTCGAACAGTTCCAGGGTGCGTTCCAGCAGGTCGTCGAAGTCGAGCATGCCATGGGCCTGCTTGTACTCGCGGTACTCAGCCCGGAGCTGCTTGAGGGCCTTGAGGTGGCCGGTGTACTGCGTGTAGCGGGTGGCCAGCACCTGCCGCAGTGCCTCGTCCCGATTGGTGGCCGAGGAGAACATGTTGTGGAGTGTCTGCTTCTGTGGGAAGCGCTCCTCGCCGTCCGCGTAGGTGCCGCGGGTGCGAAGGACGCTGAGCACGTCGGCGGCATCAGCGGCGTCGAGCACCGTAAAGTTGCGCGGGAGGTCGAGCGCCGGGGCGTGGCGACGAAGCACCTGCAGGCAGAAGGCGTGGAACGTGCCGCCCTGTACCTTCTCGCAGCGGCCGTCGAGCAGGTTCGTGGCGCGGGCGGTCATGTCGTTGGCCGCGCGGCGCGTGAAGGTGAGCAGGACGATCTGCTCGGGGCGCGTGCCGGTCTCCACCAGATAGGCGAGCCGGTAGATGAGGGTCCGGGTCTTGCCGGTGCCGGCCCCGGCTACGATGAGCAGCGGGCCGTCCCCCGCCGTGGCCGCTTCGTACTGCTGCGGGTTGAGGTCCTCCGTATAATCGATCGTCAGAGACTCAGGATCCGGACGCTCCGGGTCGTCCTCGGACTGCAGAACGATGCGACGGGCCATGTGGAAAAAACGGGTCGTGGGGAAGAGCTGAGGGACTGCGGTACGGAATTGCCGAACGGGGGTCGAACACGTGCCTGCGCCTCTCGGTTCGCAAACAGGGTACAGGAGGCAGAAACGCAGCGGGGGGACTGCAGGACTCTTCAACCTTCGACGCTGGAGGAGTGATCCGGTCCGAAGCGGTCCCGAGGAGGAGCCCGTGATTCCGGCCCCAGCGCGGAGCACCCGTGCTCCTGCATCGGGACGAGTGGACATGATGCACAGCGTTTCGTAGATTAGAAGTGGCCACGTTAACCACTGACTCTGAGAGCCGCGTCGGGGTCGTTCGAGATCGGCCCCACGCCGTGCTGTCCCGGAGGACTCACTCATCGACTGTGGAACGCGTTGGTCCGTTCCTTCCGCAACAAGTGCGCACACCTATGGGCAAAGTCATTGCGATTGCGAACCAGAAGGGCGGTGTAGGCAAGACGACGACGGCTATCAACCTCGCCGCCTCGCTGGCCGCGACTGAATACTCGACGCTGCTCCTCGACATCGACCCGCAGGCCAATTGCACCTCCGGCATCGGGCTGGAGGAGGACGAGGCGGACGCCTCGATCTACGAGGTGCTCATCGGCGAGGTACCGGCGGCGGAGGCCGTGATTACGACGGAGATGCCGTTCCTCGACGTCATCCCCAGCCACATCAATCTCGTCGGGGCCGAGATCGAGATGATCGACGAGATGCAGCGGGAGGAGATTCTCAGCAGCGCGCTGCCGCAGATTCGCCGCAAGTACGACTTCGTGGTGATCGACTGTCCGCCGTCGTTGGGGCTGCTCACGCTCAACTCGCTGACGGCAGCCAATTCGGTGCTCATTCCGGTGCAGGCGGAATACTTTGCGTTGGAGGGGCTCGGCCAGCTGCTCAACACGATCAAGATCGTGCGCCAGCACCTCAATCCCGACCTGGAAATCGAGGGCGTGTTGCTTACGATGTTTGACACGCGCCTCAATCTGTCGAACCAGGTGGCCCAGGAGGTGCGCCGCTACTTCGGCGACAAGGTGTTCGAGACCATCGTGCAGCGGAACGTGCGGCTGTCGGAGGCCCCGAGCTTCGGGAAGCCGGCCATCCTGTACGAGGCCTCCAGCAAGGGCGCCAAAAACTACATGGCGCTCGCCCGCGAGATCCTCGAGAACAATGAGGAGTACATCGAATCCCACCACACCAATGGCGAGGAGGGAACGGAGGAGGCACTCGACGAGGCCGATCCGGCCGCCGGCGAGGAACAGTCCTCAAACCCGAAGCAGCCCTCCGAGAAGGAACCGTCCTCCGAGGAAGAGCAGGATGAGGAGGCGCCCGCCGAGGACGAGGGTGTGACGGAGGCCATTGGGGAGGCGTCGGACCCGGAGGGAGAATCGCCGCCCGCCGACGACTTTTCGCTGTAGAAGACGTGCATTATAGAGATCGGGATGCGCCCGCGCTTCGACTCACTTTTTCTGATTGCCTGTTCGGTATGGCTGACGACTCCGCACTTGGTAAAGGACTCAACGCGCTCATCCCCGAGGAGAAGCAGGACGAGGACGCCGAGGGGGCGCAGGGCGACGAGGAGGTCGCCGGCAGCAGTCAACTCTATCAGTTTGAGGACGGCACCCGAATGCTGGGACGGGTGGCGGAGGTGGCCGTGGAGCGCATCCGGCCCAATCCATACCAGCCCCGGCAGGAGTTTAAGGACGCGGCCCTCGACGAGCTGGCGTCGTCGATCGAGGAGCTCGGCGTGATTCAGCCCATCACGGTGCGGTCCTTGGGGGACGGCCAGTTCGAAATCATTTCGGGCGAGCGGCGCCTGCGGGCGGCCCGGCGCGCCGAGATCGATCGGCTCCCGGCGTTTATCCGCGAGGCCAGCTCTGAGGAGATGCTGGAGATGGCCCTGGTGGAAAACGTGCAGCGCGAGGAGCTGAATCCGATCGAGGTGGCCCTCGGCTACCAGCGCCTCATGGAGGAATGTGGGCTGACGCAGGAAGAGGTGTCGGAGAAGGTGAGCAAGAGCCGGGCCACGGTCTCTAACTTCCTCCGGCTCCTGCGGCTGCCACCTCGCGTCCAGGCGGCGCTCCGCGACAAGGAGGTGGCCATGGGCCACGCCCGCGCCCTTATCGCAATGGACGACGAGGAGGCTCAGATCGAGCTTCTGGAAGAAACCATCGAGGAAGACCTGTCGGTGCGAGAGGTCGAGCGGCGGGCCCGCGAGTGGCATGAGGACCAGGCGGAGGACGAGACGGCCGCGGAGACCGATGGGCCGGAGACGCCCGATCCCACCCCGGACCGCGACGACTTGCAGCTCGACGATTTCCGGAGCAAGCTGCGGTCTCGCCTGAGCACGCAGGTGCAGATCAACCATAAAAAGGACGGGGAGGGCACTATCGAGATTGCCTACTACTCCGAGGAGGACCTCGCACGTCTCGTGGATCTGGTGATGGAAGAGTAGCGCCGGGAGGGTGGGAATGTGAGTGACCGTTCCGTTCTCGCGTTCATTCAGGCACCGTGCACACCCGACCTTGACAGACGGACCTGGTACAGTTGTGACTGCGAATCGCGGGACAAGCCCGTATGGCAGAAGCGCTTGGGACCGCGTGCTTGCCGTGACACTTGGGCTACTCGTGGTGGCTGGCGGGACGGACACGGCGCACGCGCAGCCCGACAGTGTGCGAACGGCGCTTCTGAAAGAAAAGGGATTCTCGCCGGACCACTCCCCGACGGGGGCCCTCTGGCGAGGGGCCGCGGTGCCGGGATGGGGGCAATACTACAACCGGCAGTACTACAAAATACCGCTCGTCTACGCGGGCTTCGCGGCGCTCGGCTACCGCATCCTCACCACCCATCGGGAGTACTTGCTCTTCAAACGGGCCCACATTTTTGGGCGTGAACAGCAGCTGACGGGAGCCCCCACCGAAGCGTACCGAGATGAGTTCAACGAGGCCTCCCGTCAACTCGGAGGCGAGCGGCTGGCGGCAATGCGAGAGCAGCGCGATCGATATCGGCGAAAACGCGACCTGGCGATTCTGGGTACCGGCCTCTTCTACGCCCTCACTGTCCTGGACGCGTACGTCAGCGCACACCTGCTCACGTTCGATGTCGGGGAGGATCTATCGATGCGCGTACATCCGACGGGCCGTTCGCAGGCGGGCGGCCCTCACCGGCTGCAGCCCTCGAGGACCCGGTTTCGGCTGCCGGGAGAAGCACTCGCGGAGCGGGGGCCGGGGATGCGTTTTCAAATACGATTCTGACGGATGTGAAAGCATACATAAAACATGGAATTTTAAGGACTGGAAACCCTTCTGCACGCGGGAGATTGGGAAGGAGCTGGAAATGCACCCGGCATGAAGCGTACGGACTCATTCCATCCGACTGCAAGCTCCGCAAAAACCGTATTCGCGATCGCACTTGTCTCGAATACGAACTTTGGACGAAGCGCCGTTGCGTCTGTTACCTTTGTTTCAGGATGCGCGCCCCAACAAAGGGATGTGACGCCGAATGTCTTTGCTGCGACAGAAGGAACTGCGACAAAAGGATCCGGTCCCCCGATTTGTCCGTGCGCTCACGCATCACGTCATCGCCTACAGTATGCCTGATCAGTCTCGGCCTCATAAGTTCGTGCGAGATGAGGAGGTCCCGACGGACACCCTCGACGAGCCCTCGCTGTTTGAGAAGTGTCACGAGTTCTTCGATCCGTCGAAGGACTATGCGAAGGCGAAACGGGCGGACTTGTATCCGTACTTCCGTCCCATCGAGCAAAGTGAGGGATCGCGGGCTGTCATGGACGGGGACGAGGTCATCATGGCGGGATCGAACAACTACCTCGGACTGACCTCCGACCCCCGCGTGAAGGAGGCGGCCAAAGACGCTATTGACGAGTACGGCACGGGCTGCACGGGCAGCCGCTTCCTGAACGGTACGCTCGACTTGCACCTGGAGTTGGAACGCCGGCTGGCCGACTTTATGGGCAAGGAAAAAGCGGTGCTCTTCTCGACCGGGTACATGACCAACGAGGGCGTGCTACAGTCCATCGCGGGTCGGAACGACATCATCTTTTCCGACAAGGACAACCACGCCTGCATCGTGGCCGGCACGCAGGCAAGCATGGCGGAGACGCGCCGCTATCAGCACAACGACATGGAGCACCTGCGGGGCATGCTGGAGCGCGCGCACGAGGAGAATCCGGACGCCGGGAAGCTCATCGCGACGGACGGGGTCTTCTCGATGAGCGGGAAGATCGCGCAGGTCCCGACGCTGCTGGAGCTGGCCGACGAGTTCAACGCGGCGCTGATGCTCGACGACGCCCACGCCATTGGGGTCATCGGCCCCCGGGGGCAGGGCTCGGCCTCTACGTTCGGACTCAAGGATGAGGTGGACCTCATCACCGGCACCTTTTCGAAGAGCTTTGCGTCGATCGGCGGCTTTGCCGCCGGCGACCGCGACATTATCGAGTACATTCGGCATCAGGCCTCCACACACATCTTCAGCGCGTCAATGCCGCCGTCCACGGTGGCGACGGTGCTCAAGTGCCTCGATATTCTGCAGAACGAGCCCGAACGACTGGAGCGCCTCTGGGAGATTTCGGACTACATGCGCGAGGGCTTTCGCGAGCTCGGGTTCGACGTGTGGGAAAGTGAAACGCCCATCATCCCGGTGGTCGTGGGGGATATGGAGCAGTGCTTTCGCTTCTGGCGCGATCTGCTGGAGGCCGGGGTCTTCGTGAACGCCGTCATCCCGCCGGCTGTCCCGCGCGGCCAGTCGCTCATGCGAACCTCCTACATGGCCACCCACGCCGACGAGGAGCTGGATCAGATCCTGGACGCGTTCCACAAGGTCGGCAAGAAGCACGGCGTCATCGGCACCAACGGGCACGGCACGCCGCCGACGGAGTAGGAGAGGGCGATTGGGCGCTAAACGCCTCCGGAAAGGGAGGAGTCGCTTTTGCCGCTGACGGGCGATTCCGTCCCGGAATGAGTGGAGGCATGGATGCGTGGAGGCGTTTGCGCTCTGCCATCATCGCCGGCCGGAGGCACGTGAACAGCCGGACCGATCGGTTCGTTACTGCGTCGTCGCTCGACCCCGGTTGAGGGCGGCGAGTTTTTCATGCGATTCCCTGCACTCGTCTCCCGCGCTTGAATGTCGGCCTCCTCCTCCGCCGTAACGGTTCGTCCCGTTGGGCCTTCGAGCAGCCGTTTCATCGACTTCCCGTACGACTTCTATCCGGCCCAGTATCCGCACTGGGTGCCGCCCCTCCGAACGGATGTGACATCCACGCTCGATCCGTCGGACAATGCCTTCTTCGACCACGGAGAGATGCAGCTCTTTGTGGCCGAGAACCCGTCCGGAACCGTTACGGGCCGCATCGCCGCGATCGTGAACGGCATGCACCTGGAGACCTACGACGACGATACCGGCTTCGTCGGGTTCTTCGAGTGCGTAGACGACTACGCCGTGGCGGAGGCCCTTCTGGATGCCGCCGCCGACTGGCTCCGCGACCGGGGGCTCACGCAGATGCGCGGGCCGGCAAACCCCTCGCTCAACGACACCGCCGGGCTGCTGGTGGACGGGTTTGACCGCGAGCCGTCGGTCCTGATGCCGTACAATCCCCCCTACCACGAGGACTTCCTGGAGCGGTACGGCTTTGAGCGCAGCATGACGATGTGGGCCTACTACGTCCACAAGAAGTACTGCCAGTACGAACGATTAGAGCGCGGCGCCGAACTCGTGAAGCGGCGCACGCCCGGCCTGTCGGTGCGCACCGTCGACATGGATCGATTCGAGGAGGAGGCCCGCGTTATCCGTGAGATCTACAACGACGCCTGGGCCGAGAACTGGGGCTTCGTGCCGGTGACGGAGGCGGAGTTTCTGCAGCTGGCCGAGGAGATGGAGCAGATTGTGGACGGGGACATGATTTTCTTCGTCGAGCACGAAGGGCGACCCGTCGGCTTCTCCATTGCACTCCCGAACATCAATCAGGCCCTGCGCCACGTCAACGACGGGCGGCTCTTCCCGCTTGGCCTGCCGAAACTCCTGCTGTACATGACGTTCGGCATCTACGAAGTGCGCATGCCGCTCATGGGGATCCGGCAAGAGTACCAGGGGAAGGGCCTCGACAGCCTGCTTGTGCTGGAGACCATCGAAACCGGCCCGCCCAACGGCTACGACGCCTGTGAGATGAGCTGGGTGCTCGACACCAACGACCGCCTCAAGAACCACGTTGAGTCCATCGGCGGCGTGAAGGACAAGGAATACGCCATGTTTGAGACCTCAATTTCGAATGCTGAGTGACGAATTTCGAATGGGGCGACGACTGATCCCATTCCTTCGCAATTCGACACTCGAAAATCGCCACTGTCATGTTTGTGTACTTCGACCTCGACGATACGCTGCTCGATCACAGGCACGCCGAACGAAAGGCGCTGGCGGACCTTCGGGATCGCTACCTCGCCCTCTTCGGGACCCTGTCCGTCGACGAGCTGCAGGCGCAGTACCGGGCGGTGAGCGAGCCCCTATGGCGCGAGTATGAGACCGGGGCCATCGACAAAGAAACGCTGCAGGAGCGGCGGTTTGCGGATCTACTGGCGGAGATGGAGGCTCCTCATGCCGATCCGGCTCTCGTGCGACGCTACTACGTGCAGTGCTACAGACGCCACTGGCGGCTCGTCCCCGGGGCACAGGCGGCCTACGAGGCCATCGCGGAGCATCTTCCCGTCGGCCTGATGACCAACGGCTTTGCTGAGGTGCAGGCGGAGAAGCTGAAGGAATTTCCGGTCCTGGAGGAGCGGGCAGAGACGGTTGTCGTCTGCGAGGAGAACGGGGCGCTCAAGCCCGATCCCGAGGCGTTCCGGCACGCGACCGAACAGGCGGGTGTCGAGGCGGACGAGGTGCTGTACGTCGGCGATTCCTATCGGACGGACGTGGAAGGGGCGCAGAATGCAGGCTGGCGGGTGGCATGGTTTACCCCGGACGGCCCCGACGACCGCTCGACCGACGACTGCAGCTTCGTCTTCGACGACTGGGATACGCTCGCCGAGCGGTTGACGGAATAACGCGTTCAGCTTGCACTCACGCTGAGTGTATAATCGAATCACGGTAAAAAATCTGAACCCGAAGACGTTCAACGTTAAACGTTCAACGCTACTCCGGTTGAAAACACCAGACATTACGATGCCGCGGTCCAGCTTTGACGCGAGCAAAGAGAGGAACCGCAGTCACCCCAGCAGGTCGCGGAACGAGTTTAGGAAGACGCTGATCGAGCGGGGCTCTAGTAGGATCGTCAGCACGATGCCGGCCAGTGCCCCGCCGAGATGGGCCTCGTGCGCGATGCCCCCGCCCATGCCGCGCTGTTGGCCGCGCATGGCGTAGAGGGAGCCGAAGACGTAGAGGAACGCGAAAAGGATGGCGGGGAGTGGGAGGGCAAAGAAGATGTAGAGGTTGCGGAGCGGGAAAAAGAGGCAGAAGGCAAACACCACTCCGCTGATGGCTCCGGACGCGCCGACGGCGGCGTAGTGCGGATCGGTCCGGTGCATGGCGTACGTGAGGCCGTGGGCGGCGATTTCAGCTCCGAAGTACAGAACGAGAAAGGCCCCGGCCCCCAGAATGCGTTCCAGCAACGGACCGAAGAAGAAGAGGGTGATCATGTTGAACGCCAGGTGTCCCCCGCCGGCGTGTACGAATCCAGCCGTAAGGAAGCGGTAGTACTCGTCGTGCTCCTGAATACGATAGGGACGAAACGAGAGCTCATCGAAGATTGACGGATCGCCGAGCATCGCGTAGCCGCTGATCCCGAGGTTCAGGAGCAGCAGGGCCAGCGTGATGGGCGACTGCAGAAGAGCGTCCATGAAGGCAAATCCGGTTGGCAGCAGCGAGAACGGAAGCAGTAGGCAACGGCCTGAAAAATGCAGGAACTCCCGGAAATGGTCCCGGACGGAAACTGCGTGTTCAACTCCTCTCACAGGGAATGGGCGCATAGTCCCATTTCTATCGATTGGGGCCAGATCATGTAGGCGTACGGGCGTGCAGGGGGGCGAGTGTTGTGTACGGCAATCGACATGCTGATGGATCGTCGCAAGATGCGATTTTCGGATCGGGAACGGGAGACACTCGATACCGTGGCGGGGGCGTCACGCCTCGACCCGTCGGCACAGTCTTCTTCCACTCTAGATTCAAGCTGGATGCGAAACCGTTCAGAGAGGCCGATGTGAAAGTACTGATGCGTGAATGGGTTTCTAAAGACGATCTCCGCTGATATTACAACACGGTCTCCCTTATACGGAGAAAATTGTTTGCCTGCCCGTGTACGGATTAGTAAGTCCATAGGCGTTCGGACACCTACCCCTGGAGGGGTGGCAGAGCCTGGTTGAATGCACCGGTCTTGAAAACCGGCAGGCCCTCTGTGGTCTCGGGGGTTCGAATCCCTCCCCCTCCGCCGTCACATCGTCCGTCTTGCTGTCGGGTTCGCACAGCCTCGCCTCTCTCGCGTGCGAAGGCTTCCAGATCCGACGACGGAAGCCACTCCGGGGCGGAGAAGAGTGGGGGGACAGGTGTACGCCCGTCACGTTTTCCAGGAACGGGACGATGTGCGCTGAACCTCGGGGTGCAGAGAAAAGTTAGGCCGACGCATCGTTTCTGGTTGGCCCGAGCCCCGCAGCCATGACCGAACCCCCGTCTACTTCGGAGACCGCGTCATTCCGGCCCACGCGACTGTGGGCCGCGCTGCGGCGTATCTTTCGGCTCAGTCGGCCGTACAGGCGACGTCTCCTCGCAGCACTCGTGCTCACCTCGCTGGGAACGCTGGTGGCGCTGGTGGTCCCGCTCGGCCTGCGGGAACTGGTGGACGCGGTCTTTCAGGAAGCGAATCGCACGCTGCTGCACCAGCTCACCGCCGGGCTCATCGTTCTCTTTCTGATTCGGGCGGCCGCGTCGTTCGGCGGCAACTATCTGCTTGGCTGGACGGGCGAGCGCGTGGTGGCGGATCTCCGCAAACGGGTGTATCGTCACCTGCATCGTCAGAGCCTGGGGTTCTTTTCGAATCACCGGACGGGGGACCTGACCTCGCGGCTCACCAACGACGTGGGGTCGGTGCGCAGCGCGGTGACCGACGCGCTGTCGAAGCTGCTCACCCAGTCGCTGTCCCTGCTGGGGTCGGTGGGGCTCATGGTGGTGCTCAACTGGCGGCTGAGCCTCATCATCTTCCTGGTGGTGCCGGCGGTGACCGGGGGGGCCGTCTACTTCGGGCGGAAGGTGCGCGAGTTGGCCCGTCACATTCAGGACCGGCTGGCGGACACGACGGCGGTGGCCGAGGAAGCGATCTCGGCAATGCGGGTGGTGAAGGCCTTTGCGCGTTCCGGATACGAGGTCGGACGGTACGAGGAGGCTGTAGAGGAGCTCTTCGGGACGGCGCGGCGCCGTGTGCTCATCTCGTCGTTGTTCACGGCGTCGGTCGGGTTGCTGTTCTTCGCCGCCCTTGTCGGCATCTTCTGGTACGGCGGGATGGAAGTGCTGGCCGGGCGTCTCAGCGAGGGCGACCTTGTGGCGTTCATCTTCTACGCCTTCAACATCGCGCGCAGTGTCGGCGGCATGTCGCAGCTCTACTCCACGTTTAACAGTGCGGCCGGGGCCACCGAGCGACTGTTTGAGCTGCTGGACACGACGCCCGACCTGCAGGACGCGCCCGATGCCGTGGTGCTGGATGAGGGGGAGGGCCGAGTAGCCATCGAGAATGTGACGTTCGCCTACGACGAGGGCCGTCCGGTGCTGCGCGACATTGACCTGACCGTGACGGCGGGCGAGACGGTGGCCCTCGTGGGGCCGAGCGGGGCCGGCAAGTCGACGCTCGTGAGTCTCATCCCGCGTTTCCACGACCCGCAGGCGGGGCGCGTGACGATGGACGGCCACGACCTGCGTCGCGTGACGCGCTCCTCCCTGCGCGGGCACATTGCCGCGGTGGCGCAGGAGGTACACCTGTTCAACGCGTCGATCCGCGAGAACATCCGCTACGGGCGGCTCGACGCCGATGCCGCGGCCGTCGAAGAGGCGGCCCGGGCCGCCAATGCGCACGACTTCATCGTCGACTTGCCCGACGGCTACGACGCCGAGGTGGGCGAGCGCGGCGTGAAGCTGAGCGGCGGTCAGCGGCAGCGTGTCGCCATCGCCCGGGCGCTGCTCCGCGACGCCCGGATTTTGCTTCTGGACGAGGCCACCTCGTCCCTCGACTCGGCCACGGAGGCCCTCGTGCAGGAGGCCCTGGAACGCCTGATGGCGGGGCGCACCACCTTTATCATTGCTCATCGCCTGTCGACCGTGCAGGCGGCCGACCGTATCGTTGTGCTCGATAACGGCCGCATCGTGCAGACGGGAACGCACGATGCCCTCGTGCAGCGCGAGGGGCTCTACCGAGACTTGGCGTCCTACCAGTTTCGGGGGCCGGAAGAGGGAGCGTTGGAGTGCTGACGTTGGTCCGTTTGGGGAGGCGTCACTTCGCCCCATTCTGCATGGCATCGAGGGCGTCCTGCACGGCGTCGTCCAGCGGGAAGTTGTCCACGCGGGCAGTGAGGGTGGCGACGGTGGTGCCGGCTTTCCAGGAGACGGGGGCGTTCGGGGCCTGGAGGAGGCGGCGATAGAGAAGCAGGGCTCGTCCGAATGCAGCTCCTGCTTCCGTTCGTTCATCGCGCTCGCGATGGGCCTTCCCCTGCACGTGCAGGCACTGCGCCAGCGTCTGGGCGGCCTCCGGATCGAAGCGGTCGCCGTCCTCGCACATGGCAAGAAGGGTGTCCGGCGGCAGGGTGCGCAGGTCGGCCGCCGTACCGTCGAGGTGGATCTGAAGGGCCTCGTCGAGCCGGTCCAGCACGGCGTTGGGCTGCTCGGTGGGGCCGGCCGCAACAATCTCGGCCAGCGCCTCGCCGAGCTGTCGAATCTGTCGCATGAGCACGTCGCGTCGAATCATAACACCGCCGGAAAAGGAAAACGCAGTGACACAGGGTGTATTCTCCTGTCGGCGGGACGTTCGATCATCAATTATATTGTCGTTGAACGTTTAACGTTTCAACGTTGAACGAGTAAGGGCATAAAAAAGCGGCCCGTCCCGGTGGAAGTCGAGACGGACCGCTTCGGATGATAGCGTTGTTCGGAAGCGTCTACTGCACGTCGTCCGCGTCGTACGAGAATGTCTCCTGCACCGACCGATCCTGCTTGTGCACGATCAGTTGGCTGGGGACGTGCTCCTTGGCGGCCTCACGGCCCGCGGCCACCGCTTCCTTTTTCGTGTCGTAGGCGCCGGTCGGGTCGTCCTCTCCCTCAATGGTGACCGTCCAGCCGTCGTCGCCCGGCACCACGTGCAGCACGCGCGCCTCCACGGCTGTCTCCTGGGCGTCGATCATTTGCGACAGCGCGTCGAGCTTTTTCGACAGCTCACCGACGCGATCCGAGAGGCCGCGCACCTCGTCGCGCGTCGGGATCCCGATCCGGCCGAGGGTTTCGCTCAGCGTGTCCGAGACCACCTTTTCGACGGACTGCGTGGCGTCGTCGAGACGCTCGCTGACATCGTCGGTGAAGGATTCCTGCTGCTCGCGAAGGGTCTCTGTGGCATCCTGCAGCTGCTGGCTGCGCTTGTCCTCATAGTCCTTACCGCGCTCGACGAGGGTCTGGAAGACCTTATCGCCCTCCTCTTCGAGCTGGGACAGGGCGCCGAGGCCGGCCAGCCAGATTTCGCGGGCGCGTCCGGTCACCTCGTCCGGCAGGTCCTTCAAGTCAAAGTCTGTCTCGCCGTTGGCGGATTGGGGCTCCGTGTCTTGAGCGGTCATGGTACGTGTGGGGGGGTTCATGAATGGGGGCAAAACAATGGGCGTCCGGCGGTAGCGATGGGGATGTCCGCGTTGTGCGACCGGTTAAATAACGCACCGCGTCATTAGTTTCCGGTCCGTATTGACGCACCGCGTTACAGAATTGGATTCACGCTCTTTTCGTATCAGCGGTAGGAAAATCGGGAGGCGCGGGACGGCTGTTGATTCTGGCAGGACGTGCAAAAGTGCCAGCGACCGTCAGTCAGGGGAAAAGACAGTTCCGTCAGGTTGTGCAAACGCCACGTAGCCGAAGGCGAACACGTTCGGCCCAGCCTCTGCCATCCTGTCAGCACGGCAGGGCTGGTATGCTTTTCGATCCGTCTGTGCGTGCCGGGATGGGCCGATTGTCCGCCGGGGCCGGGCGAGGGCGACGAGACGGCCGTGTGTTGATTTGTTGACCTGTTGAAATAATTCCCCCAGACTTATGAACCTGCAAACGTTTACGGTAAAAGCGCAGGAGGCCGTGCAGAGGGCGATGGACCTGGCGGCCTCGCACCAGCATCAAGGCATCGAGCCCCCGCACCTTCTGGAGGCATTTCTGAGCGACCCGGACAGCGTGGCGGTGTCGATTCTGCGGCGCATCGGCGCCAACATTAACCGCCTGCGTCAGGAGGCCGAAGACGCTATGGACGGCTTTCCCAAGGTGTCGGGCGCAAGTGCGGGCGACCAGTACGTGGGCGAGGACTTGAAGAAGGTGTTCGACCGCGCCCGCGGCGAGGCCGACGTGATGGATGATGAATACGTGTCGACCGAGCACCTGCTCATCGGCCTCGTGGAGGGCAAAAATGAGGTTGGGCAGGCGCTTCGCGACCAGGGCGCTTCGAAGGATCAGGTGATGACTGTGCTTGAGGATGTGCGCGGCGGTCAGAGTGCCGACGACCCGCACGCCGAGGAGCGCTACGAGGCGCTAGATCGCTTTGCCCGCGACCTCAACGAACTGGCGCGCGACGGCAAGATCGACCCGGTTATCGGGCGCGACAAAGAGATCCGGCGCGTGCTGCAAATCCTGAGTCGCCGGACGAAGAACAACCCGGTACTCGTCGGGGAGGCCGGCGTTGGAAAGACGGCGATTGCGGAAGGCATTGCCACGCGCATCGTGCAGGGCGACGTGCCGGAGTCGATGCAGTCGAAGCGCATCGTGGCGCTCGACATGGGGGCGCTCCTGGCCGGGGCCAAGTACCGCGGCGAGTTCGAGGATCGACTCAAGGCCGTGGTGAACGAGGTCTCCGACTCCGACGGCGAGATGATTCTGTTCATTGATGAACTCCACACGCTCGTCGGCGCCGGTGCGTCCGAGGGCGCGATGGACGCGGCCAACATTCTGAAGCCGGCTCTGGCCCGCGGCGAGCTGCGTGCCATCGGCGCCACGACGCTCGACGAATACCGGAAGCACATCGAGGACGACCGCGCCCTGGAGCGTCGGTTCCAGAAAATTGTGGTGGACGAGCCCAGCGTGGAGGACACGATTTCGATCCTCCGCGGCCTCAAGGAGCGCTACGAGGTGCACCACGGTGTACGCATCCACGACAGCGCGCTCATCAGCGCCGCCGATCTCAGCGAGCGCTACATTACCGACCGGCAGCTGCCGGACAAGGCCATTGACCTCATCGACGAGGCAGCGGCCCGGCTGCGCATCGAGATCGACTCGATGCCGGCCGCCCTCGACCAGCTGGAGCGCGAGATCCGTCAGCTCGAAATTGAGCGCGAGGCTCTCAAACGCGACGAGGGCGAACAACCCGAGAAGCTGGAGCAAATCAACAAGGACATTGCCGACCTCGAAGATGAGCGCGATCAGCTCAAGACGCGCTGGAAGGAGGAGAAGGACCTCATCCAGACCGTGCGCTCCGCGAAGGAGAAGATCGACGAGCTGCGCGTGGAGGCCGAAAATCTGGAGCGCGAGGGCAAGTACGACGCCGTCGCCGAGATTCGCTACGGCGAGATTCCGGACCTCAAGGAAGAGGCCGACGCGGCCAACACCAAGCTCGAAGAGATTCAGGACGACGGCGCGCTGCTGAAGGAAGAGGTCGACGGCGAGGACATCGCCGAGATCGTGTCGAACTGGACCGGCATCCCGGTGTCGAAGATGCTGGAGAGCGAGCGCGAGAAGCTGCTCCGCATGGAGGAGGAGCTGTCGCAGCGCGTGGTCGGGCAGGATCAGGCCATCGAGGCCGTGTCCGACGCCGTGCGTCGCGGGCGCACCGGCATGCAGGAGGGCGACCAGCCGATCGGCTCGTTCATCTTCCTGGGCACCACGGGCGTCGGCAAGACGGAGCTCGCCAAGACGCTGGCCGAGTTCCTGCTCGACGACGAGAACGCGACGGTGCGCATCGACATGAGCGAGTACCAGGAGCGCCACACGGCGAGTCGCCTGGTGGGGGCGGCCCCGGGCTACGTGGGCTACGAGGAAGGCGGCCAGCTCACCGAGGCGGTCCGCCGCACGCCCTACTCCGTGGTGCTGCTCGACGAGATCGAGAAGGCGCATCCCGAGATCTTCAACGTGCTCCTGCAGGTGCTCGACGACGGGCGGCTTACCGACAACCAGGGCCGCACGGTGGACTTTACCAACACCATCATCATTATGACCTCCAACATGGGCTCCGAAGTGATTTCGGAGAAGATGGACGAGGTCGAGGGGCACCTGTCCGAGCCGCAGCAGCAGGAGCTGGAGGAAACGGTCCTCAAGATGCTGCGCAAGCGGATGAAGCCGGAGTTCCTGAACCGCGTCGACGACGTGGTGATGTTCCGGTCGCTCAGCCGCGATAACATCCGCGAGATCGTGGACATTCAGTTCGGTCGCGTCCAGCGGATTGCGGACAAGAACCACGACCTCACGCTCCGCCTTTCGGACGACGCGAAGGACTGGCTCGCCGAGCGCGGCTACGACCCGGCCTTCGGCGCCCGGCCGCTGAAGCGCGTGGTGAAGCGCCACGTCGCCAACGGGATCTCCGAGGCGCTGCTCGAGGGCACCATCCAGGACGGCGACCACGTTCGCATCGAACTGAACGAGGAGGACACCGGCCTCACGTTCGAGCGCATAGAGGCCGCCGAGGCCGACGCCGGTGCGGAGCCAAGCACGAACGGCACGGCGACCGTCGAGGTCTAGCCCGAGTTCGGAGTGCGGAATCTGGCGTGAGGACGTCCTACGCCGTCGTCTTCAGGGGCAGCCTGGAGGCGGCGGCGTTTTTTAATCGGGGGTTGTCGTAGCATCGACGACCGAACAGGGAACGGAGAAACGACCCCTGCACGGGGACTCGGAAAGTAAGGGAGCCAATTAGAGGTTGATTTGCTCCGTTTTTGTTGTAATTCATGACAGGCCTGTAAAGGACCCAACAAGCAGTTCAAAAGGACATGGTCGGGCGGGACGTACATTGGCAAATCTCCTCTTTGGGGGCGTTCGCGCCCCGGTAGAACGAGTAACGGGTGCGACAGCCACTTCTGCAGACGCGTTGAGATTTTACATCAGCCTCTCTTGTCACGATATGCCCAACTTTTATCTTCCTGAGGCCGCCAGTCTGCTTCTCAAAACCATCCCGATTCTGTGGGTGCGCATTGGGTCGTACGCGCTCCTCTGGCTGGGACTGCTCGTGTACGCTGCTGTGGTTGGCGGCGTCGCGTGGCTGTTGTCGCAGCTCTGGAGCGTGCTCGGCATTATTGTAGTGCTGGCCGCCTTTGCCGGGGCGTTCGGCATTGTGCGATGGGTCACGCGCTACTACTTCTATCTGTTGAAGGCGGCCCACGCGGCGGTGATGACCGAATACATCGTGCACGGCATGGGGCCGGAGGGCTCGCAGGGGGCGCACGGCACAGAACAGGTGCTGAGCCGGTTCAAAGACACCAGTATCATGTTTGCGATCGACCAGATTCTGGATGCGGTCGTCACGAGCTTCAACCGCGCCTCCACGCGGGTGACCGACTGGCTTCCGGTGCCAGGGATGGACAGCCTGCAGGCCTTCATTCAGCGCGTCTCGCGGTTCTCGACCACCTACATCGACGAGGCCATCCTCTCGCGGGCCTACGAAAAGAAGAGAACGTGTGGGCGGTGGCCAAGGAGGCGTGATTCTCTATGCCCAGTGCTGGAAGCCGATTCTGGCAAATGCCGTGGCGCCCACGCTTCTCAGCTACGTCGAGTTCTTTGCGTTCCTGGTCCTCCTGGGCGTTCCCGCCCTGGCGATCGGGTTTCTTCTGCCCAGCCTCAACATCGCGCTCGGCATCAGTGTGATCATACCGATCCGTGAATACGTTTCCGCCAATCTGAGATTGGCACGTTCGGTTTCGCTCATAGCTGAGCACGGTCTAGGAGATCTAGGATCTCCACCAGGATGAAGAAAATCGTTTACGTACTTTCTCACGGATCGGTAGGCGCCTGGATGCTGAAGCTGGCGGTGGCCGACGCCTTCTCGATGGCGGCGACGCTGCTGGTCTACCACCGCTCCACGGAGGGCCTGACGCCGGACCCCGAGTGGCAGGCACGCCTGGAGCAGGCCAGCGACAAATTTGCGGAGCTAAGAGACTGTTTTGATTTTTGGGACGTGATTTCTATTCCTTCGGATGGTTTTCCAACGCAAATCGCACCGCGTCGTTGAGGTCTGAAGAACGGGGGACGTTGACCGTTCCGCACTCGTCACGTTGCGCTCAAGGCCCCAACGTGTGAAATCAAAACAGTCTCTAGAAGCAAAGGCCCTGGAGAAGGTGGGCAGTGCCGGAGCGACGACATCCACCCCGGCCGCCGAGAGTCCGGACCCCGCGTCGTCGAACGCAGCGTCGGAGGAGTAATTGGAACGCACGGGTCGTGGAGAAGGGTTGAACAACGACAACTTGTTTGCATCGTTCAAAACCTGTTTGGCGAGACGTTTACTGCCACTCCAGGAGTACTTCTTCGCTGGAGATCTGGGATCTCCTCGCTCAGGGCGCTGCGACTTCGTGGATCTCGCGCAAAATGGGTTCTGCATTGGAGATCTGAGATCTCCTCTCTGGTAGCTCCGCTCTGGCACACCAGTGTGCCCAGGCTGCATTTGGGCACCATTTTGCAGCTTCGACCACCGTGTCTCGGCAACGCACCCGCTCGCAAAACAGGTTCTCATCGCTTCTCCCCGCCCGGTATGCCGATCTACTCCCTGCTCGATCACCTGTCCGTGGGGCCGTACGACGAGGCCCTGTCCCCGCCCGACAATGTCGATGCCCTTCTGAATGTGGCCGAGGAGCACGATCTGCCGGAGACGGATCGGGGGACCCACAAAGTCCCGGTGACGGATATGCAGCCGATGCCGGCGGACCAGCTGGAGGACGCGGTCCGGTGGATCGACGCCCACATCGACGACCACCACATCTACCTGTTCTGTAACGCCGGGGTGGGCCGGTCGCCGTCCGTGGCGGTCTCCTACCTGTGCTGCTACCGCGGGTATTCATTCGGCGACGCCGTGGAGTACGTGGCGCGGCGCAAGCCGGACATCTCCACGCTGCCCGAACTCATTGATCGGATTGAGACGGTGAAGGGACGCCTTGCCGAACCCTGAAGAGGGGCCCCGGCCCGTCGAGCGTGTGCTGTTCGTTGCAGTGGCTCTGAAGATCACGGGTTCGACACGTCCCGACGGCACATTTCCGGGGAGCGCGCATTCGCCTACTCTACCTCAAACCCAAGATCGCATAAACCGCGAGGCCTCCGGGCGCAGGATGATCGGGGCCTCGCACTCTCGTGCACATCGTTTCGTTCAGCGACCCTTCCCCTCATGGACCTCGAATCCGGCCGTCCGCGTCACGAGCAAATCAGCGACTGGCTGCGGGAGCACATCGAACAGGGCACCTACGAGATCGACGAGAAGCTGCCCTCCGAGAAAGAGCTCGGAGAACGGTTCGACGTGAGCCGGGTCACGGTGCGCCGCGCCCTGCAGACCCTCGAAAGTGAGGACTACATCTACCGGCGGCAGGGATTGGGGTCGTTCGTGCAGGAGCGGCGCGCGGCGCAGGGCCTCGTACGCCTCACCGACTTTGCACAGGACATGGCGCAGGCCGGCCTGGAGGCCTCCTCGAAGGTGGCGCACCACGCGCCCGAGACGGCGCCGCCCGACGTGGCCGTGCACCTCGCCGACGAGTCGAAGGTCATGCGCCTCGACCGGGTCCGGCTGGGAGACAGGCAGCCCATCGCGTTCGACCGCACATGGCTTCCCATGTTCTATGCACAGCTTTTGGAAGGGCACGACCTGGAGCACGAGACGATCTATCACATCCTGGAGACGGAGTACGACATTCCGGTGCTGCGGGGACAGTACCGCATCACGGCCGCCAATGCCGGCGCGGCGGTGGCCGAGCCGCTGGGGGTGGACGAGGGGCAGGCGCTCCTGCTCATCGAGCGGTTGTCGCTGACGGAGGGGGAAAAGCGGGTCTACTTCCAGCGCCGCTACTACCGCAGCGACCGGGTGGCTTATGAGCTGGAGCTGGCGCGCGATTCCCCGGAGCACGGCTCCGGCGAGCACGGCATGCCCCTCCGTGACTTTGAGCCCGTGTTCGAGACGGACGACGACGTGTGATCCCCCTCTGCAGTGGAGCGCAGCCACCCCGCGTGAGCGCTGTCGGCAGAGCCGTCCCCATCCAGGACAGACATCCGGTCTACGAGGCCGCCACGTCGGCGTCTTCGCGGTCGGCTAGCAGCGAGGCCCGCTCCGGCTTCACCAGAAACACCGGAATGGGGGACTGCCGCACCACACGTTCCGCGACGCTCCCGATGAGCAGCCGGTCGAGGCCGGTGCGCCCGTGGGTGGCGATGACGAGGAAGTCCACCTTCTGATCCTCGACGTAGCCAACAATCGCTTCCGGCGGGGAGGCCGAATCGACCTGTTTCGTGCCGCCGTTCCGGCAGCAAGGGCTACGCGTCGATGCGTTGGGAAGTGGAGAAATTGGTCAGGGCGATTTTCGAGACGCCGATCCCTTGAGCTGCCTCCTCCAGCGTAGCGACGATCTTGTATGGCCCGACGTGTTCGCTTCCGACCTGGATGAGCATAGAGGCGAACGTTCGGGTGAGTGGACGCTCCGCGACGATTGCGACGGGCCCCTGTGTGAGCCTGTGCTCGTTCTCGCGCAGAAAGGCCTTAAAGTCCGGAATGACATCGGCGTCCATGACCAGTTCGTCGATGGAGCGGGTATCCCAGACGACGGAGAACCGCGGGTCTCGGTCGGGGTCGTCGTAGAGGGCGCGACAGAGTTGGAGAAAGGTCTCCTCGATGACGCGTCCGGTGGGCCGGACGAGGATGAGTTCGTGCTCGGGATCGACGTGATGGGGCGAGGACATTGGGCAGATCCCTCTTTGAAAATGGGATATAGAAACATCATCTGGACGGGGAGCGTGGGGCGTGTGTTCAGCGCGGGAAAGGATCCGCACTCGTCGGTCGGCATGATGGGCTTCACGGGGCCATCGACACCGTCGGAATGCGCCTCAGGGGGACGGTGGGTCTCAGAACCTGTTTTAATTTATGACCGGCTTCACAATCGCGATCAGATGCCCCGGACGAGATGCTAAATCGCAATGATGGCAGCCAGAAATCAGGCTGTTCTGCACGGACGTGCAGTCGTTACGCCCCGGTAGATCTAAAACGATTGAAGTCAAAACAGCTTCTCAGTATCGGACCGGCGGTCCGTGAGGGGGGCGTGGAGCTTTCGGAGATGACTACAATCAGGGGGACGATGGCGCCGATCGGGATGCCCTGCTCGATCCCGAGCGTAAGGGTGGGGAGGAACGTAGGGGCCATGAGACCGAGGTCGCGTCGGTGGATCTCATGAACCGACGAGGCCGATGACGAGGGCGCTGGGCACGTTGCCCACGGTGTATTGCGTGCTGCAGTCTAAAACTACTTCTTCACGTCGCTCAGGCGCGTACTGCGTGTTGCATGATATGGAGTGCCCAGTCTCCGCATGACGGAAGCGCCCCCAATCGGATTCGCCGGAAAACGGCACAGTTGCTTGGGACGGGGTACCGTGAACCGATTCGTGGACCCAGCCCAAAATCCCCCAATCCTCCAACCATTCAATCCCCCGATTACCCAATTCAGCTCATCACATTCTATCCGAGAATCACGACGCCCATCACCACCAGGAAGAGGGCGAATCCGCGCTTGAGCCGGGCTTGCGGCACGTAGGAGCCCACCTTGCCCCCGACGAAGCTGCCCGCGATGCCGATGATAGAGAAGACCAGCATCAGGTCCCAATGTATCGATAGTCCGGAGTCGCTGAGCACATCCATGTACTTCGCAAAGCCGCTCGCGCGTTCTACCGAGATGATGAAGAGGCTCGTGCCGATGGCGAGATGCATCGGCAGGCCGCCGAGCAGCACGAGGACAGGGACGATGAGAAAGCCGCCCCCGACGCCGACGAGGCCCGTCAGCATCCCGGCGCCAAACCCATCGAGCATCACCTTCCAGTAGGCCCGCACGCCGGTCTCCTTCAGAGAGGAGGCGGGCTGTCATCGAAACATCATTACGGCCGCCAGAAGCATCACGCCCGCGGAGAGAACCAGTTGTAGAGTGCCCGGCATGAACTTCGACATCCAGGTGCCGGTGTAGGCACCACCCATGCCCGGAAGGCCGAACAGTAGCACACTTCGCCAACTCACCTGACGTCGATACACGAACGGGAGGGTCCCCACGAAGCTCATAAGCGTCACGATCCCGAGCGACTCGGCAGTCGCCAGCTTGTTGGGCTCGCCCACCAGGTATACGAGAGTACCGGTACCGTGAGGATAGATCCGCCTGAGCCGAGTAGACCCAGTACGAGACCGACGAGAAGAGCACCGATCCAGGCAGTGAGCATACATCGATCATCGACGAGCGAAGACAGAGAACGGCCCGCCCAGTCGGAGGAGGACCGCTTCACCTCCTCCGGCCATGTTCAGACCCGTTCGGAAGACGCAGCTACGCCGCGACGGTCGCTTCCTCCTCCGTCGACTCGTAGTTCGAGAAGCGGTCGTTCACGTAGATCACGTCGCGCCCCGTGCGCTGCAGATAGGCCGAGGCCGCCGCGGCCCGTGCCCCGCTTCCGCAGTGCACGATCATCGTCCTGTCGGTGGGCAGATCTGCCGCGTATTCCGGCAGGCGCGTGTAGGACGCGTTCAGGGCGCCCTTGACGTGCCCGGCCTCGTACTCCGACCGATAACGCACGTCGAGTACCGCCGTGTCGCCCGTCCGCAGGGCCAGGAGGTCGTCGAAGGGTCTCTCCTTGATCGCAGCGCTCGTCCCGCCGTTCGCGAAGTACCGCTGCAAGGTCTCGATCTCTGCAAAGCCCTGCACGTTGTCGTGGCCGATACGCACCAGGTCGCGCACCGCCTCGTCCACGTCCTCCTCGTCGATGATGAGGGAGATCGGCGTGGTCGCGTCCTCCACGAGCGACCCGACGACCGTGTTGAAGGTCTTGTTCATCGGCGCGTAGAGGGCCCCTGGAATGTGGTGGTCCATGAAGGCTGAGCGATCCCGGCGCGTGTCAATGACGAGCGCCTCCTCGTCGGCCGCTACGTCGTGCAGTTCGCGGGCCGTCAATGCTCGGGGGGACGGGAGCTCACCCAGCACCGGTGGGCCCGTCTTGTTGTCTCGTTTCATGCGGGCGAAGTAGAGCGGCGGCTCCGGCTGGTCTTCGAGGATCGCGTCGACGAACGTGTCCTCGTCCCGCCGCGCGGCGTCGATCATCGGGTTAAACCGCTTCTCGTACCCGACCGTGGACTGGGGCACCGCGCCGAGGGCCTTACCGCAGGCCGAACCGGCCCCGTGGGCGGGCCATACCTGCAGGTGGTCCGGCAGGTCGAGGAACCGCTGCACCGAGTCGTACAGGGTGCGGGCCGACGGATCCATAGCGCCCTCCACGTTCGCGGCGGATTCCAGCAGATCCGGCCGCCCAAGGTCGCCCACGAACACGAAGTCGCCGGTGACGAGGCCCATGGGCTCGTGCGCCCCGCCGCCCTTATCGGTAATCAGAAACGACAGGTGTCCGGGCGTGTGGCCGGGGGTGTGCAGGGCCGTGATCTCGATGTTGCCGATGGAAAAAGTGCTGTTGTCGTACAGCCAGGTGACATCGTAGTCGTCGCCCGAGTCCCGACGGCCGTCGGGAGTCTGGGCCCACTCGTACTTCCACTCGTCGGTACCCTCGTCCGAGAGGTAGAGCATCGTGCCGAAGCGCTCGGCACACTCGCGGGCGCCGGAGAGAAAGTCGGCGTGGATATGGGTTTCGGTGACGGCGGTGATCGCGACGCCTTCCCCCTCGGCGAGGCCGAGATACTGATCGATGTCGCGCCCCGGGTCAATGAGAAGGGCCTCCCCCGTCTGCTGACACCCAATCAGATAGGCATACTGAGCGAGCTTCTCGTCGAAGATCTGTCGGAAGAGCATGGTGGGTTGGGGGAGTTGGTGTTGAGGGGTTGCGAATAAGGGGCAGCAATCAAGAGTCCCATTGGATGACAGAGTTACCCGTGTGAATCATGAAGCGTGAATCGTGGGACTGCTTTTGTCAGCAAAGACATCTCACGTCTCACGCATCACGTCTCACGCATCACGTCTCACGCATCACTCTAGCGCGGCAGGTGCGGCTTCACGTGGCCGTACGCCTAGGCGCCGAGCAGGAGGCCGACCACGAAAATCAGGTTCCAGAGGCCGCTCGCCTTCCAGTCGTACCGAAAATACTCGGCCCCGCCCGGCACCGTGGCCGCACAGGCGTGCTCAAGGCTCGACGAGACGCCGAATGCCTTTCCCGTGAGCCACAGCAGCAGCGGCACGAACAGCCCGATCATCGGACCGGCGACGTACCAGGGCCAGGACCCGGCAAAGAGATTGATCGTTGAGCGATTCAGCTTGTTGTTAGGTCATGTTATAACAAATGTTGGCGCATCATGCGCACTCCCGCGGGGCCAGGCGGGTTCCGCCGCCGGGAATCTTTTTAACGGACGCAGAACGTTGCGGTCCCCGACGAGGCAAGACGGAAGGCCGGGCGTCCGTTGTGACGAGCCGAGCCGCGGACGGCCGCACATCGGAACGGTCGAGGTGGGGGCAGCTACAACGGAATCCCGCTTCGGGAGAGGTGGGGGCGACCGCTGCTCCGTTTTGCCTCGACATGCCTGCTTTCGCGTCCATGACTTCCGACCCCGAACAGCCCTCCTGGCAGGGACACTGGCGTGTCACCCAGTACGGGGAGGAGACCCCCGCGGTGCCCACCTACTACGCCGCCACGGCCGAGAGCTGGGACGTGGTCAAGGATCAGGAGGACGGGTGGTACACGGCGCGGCATCCCATTCTAGACATTGATGGGAACGTGATCGTGCTCAAGGACGAGGGCGTACCCGACGATGAGGCGGAACGGTGGCGCGTGGAGGTCCAGGGCGACACGGTGCGCGTCACAGCACTCACGGGCGAGCACGAGGGAGCGGTCGGTGTAGCGGAGCGCATCGACGGCGATCCAGGCGCGCGTCCCCCTGCTGCCTAAATCCCTCATGGCCCTTAGCACTCTCCACAAGAGCCCCCTAGTATGACCGCCGAACAGGAAGAACGGGACGCTGCGACGCCCGAGACGCCGTCAACGTGGCTGCTGGACATGGATGGAGTCCTGGTGCATGAGGACACCGCCCTTCCCGGTGCCCAGGAATTCATTGGGCGGCTTCGTGAGAACGAGGTTCCGTTTCTCGTCCTCACCAACAACTCGATGTACACGCGGCGGGACCTGGCCGCTCGGCTCTCGGACGCGGGACTGGAGGTGCCCGAGCACCAAATATGGACCTCGGCGGTGGCGACCGCCCGCTTTCTGTCCAACCAAGTGCCCGAAGCGTCGGCGTACGTTCTCGGGGAAGCCGGGCTCACGACCGCCCTCCACGAAGTCGGCTACACGCTCACCGGTTCCGATCCGGATTTTGTCGTTCTGGGGGAGACCCGTACCTATTCGTTCCAGAACATCACGAAGGCGGTCCAGCTGGTCGACCGGGGCGCCCGCTTCATTGCGACCAACCCCGACGTCACGGCACCGTCGCAGGACGGCCCGCTCCCGACAACCGGCTCGGTGGCTGCTCTCATCAAGGCGGCCACCGGCCAGAAGCCCTACTTTGTGGGCAAGCCCAACCCGATCATGATCCGGAGTGCGCTGAATCGGATTGAGGCCCACTCCGAAACCACGGCGATCGTGGGCGACAATATGGACACCGACATCGTCGCGGGCATGGAGGCGGGCCTGAGGACGTATCTTGTCCTGACCGGATCGACCGGCCCGGCGGACGTGACAACGTTTGCCTATCGGCCCAGCGAAATTATCGACTCGATCGGCGCCCTGGTCGAGAGGGTGTAAGTCGAGAGGAGAACGATGAGGAAGCCAGTACGCCTGTTCGGGAAGAGAGCGCATCGCAGCGTCGCGGTGCTTTGTCGTCCACAAGCCGACCGACATTACCGATCCGTGCACGGGTAGGTAAACGTTGTTCCTCCATATGAGGAAGGAGATCAGCCGGACCTGTCCGGCACCGGACTCGTCCGGCAAGATGCTGGAAATC
>PXUA01000004.1:0-16569 GCA_003022435.1 Bacteroidetes bacterium SW_9_63_38
GAGACCATCCGGTAGGTCTCCGCCTGGAAGAGGTCGTCTTCGGTCGTGTCCGGCGGGGACAGCTCCTCAAACGAGACCGGCAGGTGGGCCGGGCGGGCCTTCGCTGCTGCCGGGCCGCCGGCCGGCACCGTGAAGGTCGTTTTCCCGACGGCTCCATCGCTCGTGAGCGTTACGTAGTAGTCCACCCCTCGGGGGGTGACGAGATCGGCGCCGACCGTCTCGGTGAAGGACGTAAACGAACCGGAGGTCGAGCCTGCCTCCTGATAGGTGTCCGTTCCGCCCTTCCGGGCCTGCAGTGCCGCCTCCGTCACGGAAAAGACATCGCTTGGGCCATCGTCGACCGTCGCGGTGATGTCGACTGCGTTCCCGCGAGTGGCCTCCGCGGCGGCTCGGCTTTCTCCACCGACTTGTACGGTGATCGCTACGCCGAGCGTTTTGTCACTAAGGCCGGTTCCGGCTCCATCATTCCCGCCGTTGTTTCCGGCCCTATCTTTGGAGACGTCCACAAGCGCCTCGTACTCCCCCGGCCCGTCATCGAAGCGAGCGTCTGCGGTGAGGGTGTAAATCGTGTCGTCCTCGGCGGTAACCGACTCCGCGAAGTTCGCGTCTTCGAAGAGGGTTTGGTCCCCGCTCGGTCCCTGGAAGGCAATGGTCAGTGCCTCGTTGCCCAGATCCAGGAACTCGCTTGACTGAAAACGCAACGCAACGTTTTTCCCCGCATCCGCCCGAACCGTATCGGCCGGCAGCGTGTCTACAGGCAGCGGACGCGTGCTGAGGGCAATCTCCGAGATCGTCGGTGCGGTGTTGTCGATCGTGTAGGTCTCGTCGACCGGCGGCTCGGTGAGGTCCAGGCTGTTTCCGGCCAGGTCCTCGATGGTGCCGTCGCTGTCGAGGTTGAGGCCGAGGGAGCCGTCCCCGGACACGTTATCGACGGTCACCGTCGTATCGTTGTCCGTCGTCGGCACCGTGTGGCTCGACACCGAGCCGCCGGCCGTGCCGCTTGCGGCGAAGGCCGCACTGCCGATGCCCTGCACCGGTTCGGAAAAGGAGACCGCAAAGGTGACGCTGCTGGCGTTGGTCGGCGTGGCCGAGGTACGCGTGATCGCTATGACCTCGGGCGGGGTGCCGTCGAAGGTGTAGCTGTCGCTAAGCCCACTCCCGGCGCCATCCGCGCCGCCGTTGTTGCCGGACGGGTCGACCGCGTCGTCAACCGCAGCAGTATACTGTCCGTCTCCGTCGTCGTACGCCTGGGTCGCAGACAGCGTGTAGGTATACGGCCCGCCGCTTCCGCTCTCGCTGAAGTCGGTGCCTTCGAAGCTGTACACGGCGCCCGAGGGGCCATCGACCGTCACCGCAATGTCGGAGGCACTCCCGCCCAACTGCTCGTTGGACTCGAAGGTCAGGGTGAGGTTATCACTTCCGTCGTTGCCGAGCGTGACGGCAGAAATACTCGGGGGCTGCGTGTCTTGCAGCGTTGCCGTGCCGACAGCGCCTTCACCGCCGTCTCCGTAAATGTCAGAACTGCCAATCGCGTCGGTCCCCAGGTCACTCGCCTGAACGCCCGCATCCAGGTCGACCGTGGCTGTTACACCGCCGGCGCTGTGGGTCGCTACGCTGCTGACGGCAGTTGCTCCATCTCCGCTGTTGTCCGTGTACGTAAAGTCGCCTCCCGACACCGGGCCGGTCCCGCCCGAGTTCCCGTACACCCCTTCGCTGAAGGTTACGTCCACCGACGATTTTCCGCTTACTGCCGTCGCCGACATCACGACCGGACTGGCCTCGTCGAGCACGCGCTCATCGTCAAGGGTCGTCACCGGCCCGTTGCCCTGCCCGTCGGTCCAGTCTGCCGACAGATCGCCGGAGATATCCGTGGCCCCGACAGCAGTGTTGGGGGACGACTGTCCCGAAATGCCGGTAATGATCGACGAGGTGGAGCTCCCATCCGGATCCGTGAAGGAGGCCGACGACAGATCCGCCGTCGAGCCGTCCGGAAGCGTAATCGTCCCGACATCCGACGCGACCGGCGCCGACGAATCGTCGGTGTCGATGGTCTCGGAAAAGAAGACAGCGATTTCGTCGATCCGACCGTCGGTACCGGTCTCCCGAATCGAGAGCTGATCGACCGTCGGGCGAGCCCCGTCGTTTTCGGTCACGTCTCCGGTCGTGACATCGGCCAGCGCGTTGCCCGCCAGATCCGTGGTTGTCCCTGCCGTGTAGGTGAACTCCTTCGCGTCCGTGCCGGGCACCTCACTGCCATCGGTGGTGATCCGGAGCTGAATCTGATCGTCGTCGGCCGTGCCCGAGTCGATGGACTCGACCGCCGTTCCTCCAATCGCATAATCGCTCGCGGTCAACGTCCCGTCGTCGACCGGCTCGGAGAAGACCACATCCGCCGCGTCGACTTTTCCATCTTCGTCCCGGTCGAGTATCGTCGCCCCGCTAATTGTCGGCGCCTTCCGGTCGTTGAGGGAAAGCGATCCCGTCGTCTCGGCGGGCCCGAGCGCACTGCCGGCCTCGTCGTAAATCGACGACCCGTCCGCCGGCTGAATCTCGACCGTCTCCCCTCCGCCGGCCGGCCCATCAGTTACGCTGATCTGCACCCGAACCGTCGTCTCCCCGCCCACGAGCACGTCTCCGCCAGTGGTCTTCACGCCGTCGATCGAGATGTCGGTGGCGCTGCCGCCGTTTTGATTGAAGGCGGACGTGAGGTCACTGGCGGTCAGCGCCCCGGTGCCGTCGCTTCCCGTGTACACCCCTTCGCTGAAGGTCACGTCCACCGAGGTGTTGTCTCCGGCCAGCGTCCCGCCGCCGATCGTGGGCGCCGCGTCGTCAATCGTCAGGAGGTCGGTTCCCGTCACGGAGTTGACGTTGCTGGAATCGTCCGTGGCCGTTACGGTTACGTCGTAGGTGTTTCCGGCCACGACCCCACTGTTCGTCGTGCTCTTCGGGTTCGACAGATCGAGGGTAACGGTCGTGTCGGTGTTCTCCGCGGTGTAGTCACTGTCGTTGATTCCAAAGCGGGCGGCGTTGGACCCGTCGTCGAGGGTGATCGTGACGGTGTCGGGCGTGGCGTCGACGTAGCTGTACGTTACGTCCAGCGGGTCCGTGGACCGCCGGAACGTCGAGTCCGTGGGGCTGTCCAGCGTCAGGTTGTCCGGCGGCGTGGTGTCGTCCGTTGCAAACGCGAGCGTGTCGCCGGTCGAGCGCGCCCCGTCGTCGCCCACGAGACGGGCTTCGTATTCGGTGGCCGGCTCCAGACTGCTGATCGTCGCGGAGGGGGAGGGGTCTTGTGTTGAGGACGAGTCTGGGAAGGAAAGCCCTGAAAAGGACTGGGTGCTGGACGAGACGGCCCCTCCGCCCGTCGGCTCCACCTCGAAAGTAGCGTCCGCCGACGGCGCGTAGGGCACGATGTTGCCCGACAGGTCCACGCTGCTGTCCTGGGCAGTCGGCGTGCTCAACTGAACCGACGGGGACTCGGCGCCCTCGTACGCCCCAATGTCCACGTCCCCGTTCTGCTTGCGGGGAGCGCCGGCGAGATCCGTCGTTTCACTCACCGGATTACCGTCGCCCGCGTCGAGGGCGGGGGAGTTTCCGAGGATGCGGACATCCCCGTTCGCGGCGTCCACGAAAAGTGGGTCGGCGTCGAGGTTGTCGCCGTCGTCGGTGTTCGCGTCGCCGCCCACACCGGAGCCGTTCACCCCGTCCTCGATGATCGTGTGCGTGAGGGTGGGAGACGCGCCGTCTTTGTTGAAGATTTCGTCCCCGTCGGCGTCGGCCGCGTTGCCCCATAGGATCGTGTTGGCGACCGTCGGGCTGCTGGTTCCGGAGAGGCCGTTGTTGAAGATCGCCCCGCCGTAGGGGCCCGCCTCGTTGCCGGTAAACGTGGCGTTCGTGATCGATGGGCTGCTGGTTCCGTTGTAGCCGTTGTTGTAGATCGCCCCGCCGTCGTCGCCGGCCGCGTTGCCGGTAAACGTGACGTTCGTGATCGATGGGCTGCTGGTTCCGTAGTAGCCGTAGTTGTAGATCGCCCCGCCTCCGTCGGAGGCCTCGTTGCCGGTGAAGGTGGCGCCGGTGACCGATGGGCTGCTGGTTCCGCCGTCGGAGCCGCCGTTGAAGATCGCCCCGCCGTCTTTGGAGGCTGTGTTGCCGGTAAACGTGGCGTTCGTAACCGATGGGCTGCTGGTTCCGTCTCTGCCGTAGTTGTGGATCGCCCCGCCGTTCCGGCTCGCCTCGTTGCCGGCGAAGAGGGCGTTTGCCAGCGTGGGGCTGCACGCGTTGCCACTTCCCCGCCCATCGCAGATGAGCCCGCCGCCATTGCTGTTAGGAAACGATCCGTCGGCCTGCCCGGCGGTGATCACGAGCCCGTCGAGCACCGTGTTGCTCGTCACGTCGTCGGCCACGTTGGCGCCGATGCCGTTTCCGCCGTCGAGGACGAAGACGTGGTAGGCGTTGTCGCCGTTGATGTCATCGGCCGTCGGCGTCACCCCGTCGTCGTCCGTGGTATCGTCCCCGTCAATGTCGCCGGAAAGCACCGTCACGTATGTCTCGGAATCCTGCGTGCCTCCTCCCGTCGGATAGCCGCCCTTGATCGCAAGTCCGTCCTCGTTGCCCGTCACCACGAAGCTGGTGTCCTGCTTCCCCGACGGAATGCCCGGCCCCTCGTCGGGATAATAGGCCCCTTCGGCCATCCGGATTTCTTCGAACGTGAGGGTGCCGGTTGCGGCTTCCTCATTGCGCGCTGCCGCCAGGGCCGCCTGTAGGGTCCCGTACGCGTCGCTCCAGGTACCCCCGCTTCCCCCACTGGTCGTTTTGGAGGAATCGACGCGGAGCGTCGAAACACTGCTCGGCACCGCTCCGCCTTCGTAGGCGCCGATGTCGACGGTCGGGCCGCGCTCTCGGGGATTCCCGGTTCGGTCGAAGGGAATCGGCTCGGACGTATCGGTGTCTCCGTCCAGATCCGCATCGTCCGAGGGGAGGAGGGCCGCGTCGCCCGCGTCAATGGCGGGGGAGGCCCAGTTGAGACGGACGTTTCCGTTCGCGGCGTCCACAAAAAGTGGGTCGGCGTCGAGATTGCCTCCGTCGTCAGTGTTGCCGCCGTTGGTACCGGACCCGTTCACGTCCCCCTCGATGATCGTGTGCGTGAGGGTGGCAGACGCGCCGCTGTTGTTGTAGATCTCGTCGCCCCCGCCCGAGGCACTATTCCCCCACAGGATCGTGTTGGCGACCTGCGGGCTGCTGGTTCCGCCGTCGAAGCCGTCGTTGTAGATCGCCCCACCGTCGCCCGAGGCCGCGTTGCCGGTAAACGTGGCGTTCGTAACCGATGGGCTGCTGGTTCCGCCCCTGACGCCGTTGTTGTAGATCGCCCCGCCGTCGACGCCGGCCGCGTTGTCGGCAAAGGTGGCGTTCGTGATCGATGGGGTGCTGGTTCCGTCGTTGCCCTCGTTGAAGATCGCCCCGCCGCCTTTGGAGGCCGTGTTGCCGGTGAAGGTAGCGTTCGTAACCTGTGGGCTGCTGGTTCCGTGTCTACCGTTGTTGAAGATCGCCCCGCCCCTGTATGCGTCGTTGCCGGTAAAGGTCGCGCTCGTAACCCGTGGGCTGCTGGTTCCGCCGTCGGAGCCGTCGTTGTAGATCGCCCCGCCCCGTTCGCTCGCCTCGTTGCCGGCGAAGAGGGCGTTTGCCAGCGTGGGGCTGCACGCGTTGCCCGTGACCTTCCCGTCGCAGTAGAGCCCGCCGCCATGAAGATCAGCCCCGGCGGATGCGTCGGCCTGCCCGGCGGTGATCGCGAGCCCGTCGAGCACCGTGCTGCTCGTCACGTCGTCGCCGACGTTGGCGCCGATGCCGTTTCCGCCGTTGAGGACGAGGACGTGGCGGGCGTTGTCGCCGCTGATGTCGGCGGTGTCTTCCGTCACCCCATCTCCGTTGGTCACATCGTCCCCACCGATGTCGCCGGAGAGCACCGTGACGTTTGTCTCCGGATCCCGAGAACCGCCGCCCGTCGGGTAGCCGCCCTTAAACTGGAGCCCGTCCTCGTTGCCGGTCACCACGAAGCTGGTGTCCTGCGTCCCCGCCGGAATGCCCGGCCCCTCGTCGGGAAAATAACTTCCCTCCGCAATGCGGATCTCGCTAAACGAGAGCGCGCCGCTCGCGGCCCGTTCGTTGCGCGTCGCTGCCAGGGCGGCCTGCAGGGTGCCGTAGGCGTCGGTCCAGGTGCCCCCACTCGCCCCATCGGTGGTCTTCGTCGCATCCACGCGAAGCGCCGAGACGCCGCTCGGCTCGGCTCCGCCCTCGTAGGCGCCGATGTCGACGGCGGCTCCCTGGCTGCGGGGATTCCCTGCGAGATCGGTGCTCACGCTCACCGAATCATCGACCCCCGCGTCGATGGCGGGGGAGGCCCAGTTGAGACGCACGTTGCCGTTGGCGGCGTCGACGAAAAGGGGATTGGCGTCGAGATTGCCGCCGTCGTCAGTGTTGCCGCCGTTGGTGCCGGACCCGTTCACGTCCCCCTCGATGATCGTGTGCGTGAGGGTGGCAGACGCGTTGTCGTTGAAGATCTCGTCGCCGGAATTGGAGGCACTGTTCCCCCACAGGATCGTGTTGGCGACCTGCGGCTCGCTGGTTCCGCCGCTGGAGCCGTTGTTGTAGATCGCCCCGCCCTCGTCCGCCTCGTTATCGGCAAAGGTCGCGTTCGTGATCGATGGGCTGCTGGTTCCTGAATCGCCGTCGTTGTAGATCGCCCCGCCGTAGGTGGAGGCCGAGTTCCCGGTAAACGTGGCGCCGGTGACCGATGGGCTGCTGGTTCCGCCGTCGGAGCCGCCGTTGAAGATCGCCCCGCCGTCTTTGGAGGCCGCGTTGCCGGTGAAGGTCGCGCCGGTGACCTGTGGGCTGCTGGTTCCGCGGACGCCGTCGTTGAAGATCGCCCCGCCGTTGCCCGAGGCCTCGTTGCCGGCGAAGTCGACGCTCCGCAGCGTGGGGCTGCACTCGTTGCCTGACTCATTCCCGTCGCAAAAGAGTCCCGCCCCCCCGCCGTTGGGGAAGCCTCCGTCGGCCTGCCCAGCGGTGACCACGAGCCCGTCGAGCACCGTGTTGCTCGTCACGTTGTCGCCGACGTTGGCGCCGATGCGGTCTCCGCCGTTGAGGACGAGGACGTGGCGGGCGTTGGTGCCGCTAATGTCGTCGGCCGTCGGGGTGACGCCGTCTGGGGTCTTATTGGCATCCGCCCCCCCATTGTCGGCATCAATGTCCCCAGACAGCACTGTCGGGTAGGTCTCTACGTCCCGCGTGCCGCCGCCCGACTGATATCCGCCCTTGACCGTAAGTCCATCCTGATTGCCGGTGATGGTGAAGCTCACGGTCTCGTCGTTGTCGGTGACGTTCGACCCCTCGTCGGGGTAGTAGGCTCCCTCGGCGATCCGAATTTCGTCGCTACCGGTTGCGTCGTCGAGCGCATCCTGGAGGCTCGTGTAGGCGTTGGCCCAGGAGGTGCCGGTGCTGTCGCCCGTAGCGCCTTTGTCGACGTAGATTTGCGCCTGGGCGGGGGCGATGAGCCCGAGCCCAAGCAATCCCAGGACCACAACTGCCAGGCGGATCCCACTTGAGCACGCGCTGCAAAAACTGGCACGGAAAATCGTGTCACGAGAGATCCGCCCCCCCTCGTGCAAGAACCTCCCTAAACGAATTAGCAACTGCATCGGCATTGGAGAGAGAGATGAACGGCATCAGAGAAGCGGTTGAGGACGGCTGTTTTCGTCTCTTCAAGGTCGCCTTTGCCAGTGCCTTCTCGGCAGGCGGGAGCGGGGGCGAATTGATTTCGAGTCGGTTTCTCCCCGAGTCTGCTTTTCCGACGGAGCCTCTCCTACGAGGGAGCGGCCACACGTCCCCTTTTCTACTGCGGGCGTTCCGACTGCGGGCGTTCCGAACCGCGCCTGGCGAATTGCGCCCTGCTCGCCACTTTGCGTTTTTTTGGCATTATGGAAATGGGAAGCCCATAGGCATTTACTGATACGAAACAGGCCTCTCAATCCGGACACGTCATTCCCGTAACAGACAATAATTTCATTTTGCATAAAATGAGGTGATACATCGGGGCATCCCTTCGGCTCCCCAGCCGGGACGCACCTGTATCTCACGCGTGAATGTCCTGCGTGCGAATGTACCTGACTCGTGCCTGCTGCAGTGTCAAGGCTCATTCTGTACCCTCGAAGTCCTCGGTTCCGCTTCACAGAAGTGCCCGTTTTCAGACGACGTATTGCACCCCGAAGGCACTTCCTCGTTTCCACTCAGGGCGCGGCATTCGTATTGCGTGAGGCGGCCTGTGCGTCGCATGGGCTGCCGGATTAGCGGTCACGAATCACGTCTTCCCGAACTGGGTCGAGGATGCGTACGGCATTCCCCAAAAGATCGTTTGAAGCTGCACTGGGGACGTTCTCGTGGCATTCCGACGTTTCCTCTCTTCGAGGAGAGTTCCTCCCTTTTCTGTTGCAGCAGAGGTGCTACTGAAGCAATCCCTGCATTATCAGTTGTAGACCTTGGGGCTGGGAATGACCTCCGATCATGGGCACGAAATGCGACCCGTTTCTCCGTCGAGGCCGGCTCGTTCCGGCGCGGGCGGGGCGTCCGTGCCCCCATTGTGACGCAGCAGTAAACGCCGCCGTGTGCGGGGAATTCGGGCGGAATGCCAAACGTATGGAGGGGACGCTGGTGTCTGCGGGGAACTCTTCCCGCGAACAGCGGGGTACGCCTTCCCTATTCTCTCTGAACGATTTCCTGGGTCGATGCCAGCAGACTCCTCGCTCAAGAAGACCCTCACCCTCTACGACGTCTACGCCATCAGCACGGGGGCGATGTTCAGCTCCGGGTTCTTTCTGCTGCCGGGCATCGCGGCGGCGGAGACGGGGCCGTCCGTGATTCTGGCGTACCTCGTGGCGGGCATTCTCATCCTGCCGTCCATGTACAGCATGGCGGAGCTGTCGACGGCCATGCCTAAGGCGGGGGGCACCTACTACTTCCTGGACCGTGCCCTCGGCCCGCTGGCGGGCACGGTGGGCGGCCTGGGGACGTGGTTGGCGCTCGTGTTCAAGAGTGCGTTCGCGTTGATCGGGATGGGGGCCTATCTGGCGATTTATGCCGACGTGCCGGTCAAGCCCTTGGCCGCCGCGCTCACACTGGCCTTCGGGGTCCTCAACATTGTGGGTGCGAAGGAAAGCAGTGCGCTGCAGCGCGTGCTGGTGACCATCCTCGTGGGCGTGCTCGGGTTCTACGCCGCGCAGGGCGTGCTGTCGGTCTGGGGCGGACAGAGCGCCGTGGGGGGCGCCGCGGGAGAGTTTACGCCCTTCTTTACGGAGGGGGCGCGCGGCTTCCTCGCCACCATTGGCATCGTGTTCGTCTCCTACGCGGGCCTCACCAAGGTGGCCAGCGTAGCGGAGGAGGTGGAGAATCCGGACCGCAATATTCCGCTGGGCATGGGGCTGTCCCTGCTCACGGCCACGGCGATCTACGTGATCGGCGTGGCGATTATGGTCGCCATTCTGCCCGCGTCGGAGCTACACGCCGACCTCACACCGGTCTTCACGTCCGGCGAGGTCTTCTTTAACTGGCTCCCCTATGCCCTCGGCCCCATCCTCATCGTCGTGGCGGCCATCGCCGCGTTTGCGTCCACCGGCAACGCCGGCATCATGTCGGCCTCGCGCTACCCCCTGGCCATGGCGCGCGACCGGCTGCTGCCCGACAGCTTTTCGGAGATCGGGCGCTTCGACACGCCGACCCGATCGATCCTAGTGACGGTGGGCCTCATGCTCATAATCATCTTTCTGCTGTCCGAGGAGGGCGTGGCCAAGCTGGCGAGTGCCTTCCAGCTTCTGATCTTCGCGCTCCTCAACTTTGCGGTGATCGTGATGCGGGAGAGCGAAATTCCGTCCTACGCGCCGGGCTACCGGTCCCCGCTCTACCCCTGGATGCAGGTGGCCGGCATCGTCATCACAGCCTTCCTCATCTCGGAGATGGGCACGCTGGCGATCGTCTTCACCGTCGTGGTGGTGCTCCTCGGGGTCGGCTGGTACTTCTACTACGCTCGGAGCGTCTCTCGCGAAGGCGCCATCTTCCATCTCTTCGCCCGGCTGGGCAAGCAGCGCTACGACGGCCTCGACCGCGAGCTGCAAACCATTCTGGAGGAGAAGGGCGTGGGCCACGACACGGCGTTCGACCGCCTCGTGGCCGAATCGGACGTCATTCACCTCGACACCCCGAAGCCGTACCGCGAGGTCGTCGGGGAGGTCTCGGCCCGCCTGTCCGACGAGTACGGCATCTCGACGGAGACCCTGATCCACGGCTTCTCGGAGGGGGCCCCCTACAGTGCCGTCTCGGTCTCGCACGGCGCCGCCCTGCCCTACTGCCGGCTCGACGGCATTGAGGAGCCGAAGATGGTGATGGTGCACTGCCAGTCCGGCATCTGTGTCGATGTGGAGGACGAGATCGAAGAGATTGACACCTCGGAGCCGGTCTACGCCTTCTTCTTCCTGGTGAGCCCGACCGATGACGAAGGGGAGCATCTGCGCACGCTCGCGACCCTCGCGAATCGGATCGACGAGGGGCAGTTTTTGGTCGAATGGCGCGCAGCCACCGACGAGCAGGAGGCCAAGGAGAGCCTGCTGCACCACGAGCGCTACCTGACGCTTCACCTCCTGTCCGGGACCAATACGGAGGCCCTGATTGGCACGTGCGTGTCCGAGCTCAATCTGCCGGCGGGGGTGCTGGTGGCGCTCGTCCGTCGCGAGGGCCAGATCACCGTGCCGTCCGGGGCGATGGATCTGGAAGAAGGGGATCGCGTCACGATTATCGGCAATCCGGCCGGCATCAATCGCCTCTACGAGCTCTACCGAAAGGGGGAGCGGGAAGGGGTGGTGCGTTGATGCGTTTGTGCGTTGTTGCGTTTGTGCGTTGTTGCGTTTGTGCGTTGTTGCGTTTGTGCGTTGTTGCGTTTGTGCGTTGTTGCGTTTGTGCGTTGAAACGTACAGAACCTGTTTGGTGGATGGATGAGAACACCGACACGAGCGTAGCGACTGACGAGCCCTGCGAGTAAACACAGTGGGCGAAGCTGCAAAATGGCGCCCAAATGAGCCAGGCACACTGGTGTGCCAGAGTGGAACTACCGGGCGAGGAGATCTCAGATCTCCAGTGCAGAAGCCATTTTGCGCGAGATCCACGAAGTCGCAGCGCTGGGAGCAAGGCCATTTTGTAGGATTATGAGATTAACCGCAGTACACTGGTGTTTTCTTAGGACCTCGCCGTTTTCGAGATTGGACGTGCATTTTTGGCTTGGGTCCAAAAATGCACCAAAAAGATCAAGGCCACGCGGGATGACCCGCAAGGAGCCCCTGTGAAGAAGGAGCCTGATGCTCCTCTGCACTATACTGAAATTTCTCAAACTCACTTGCGCTCAAACATGAGAAATTTCGGTCGTTACGTTTCGAGGAGCATCCGGGCGGCTCTTTCTTCAAGGCCGAGAGGATTTTCTGTCGCCCCTTGGAAGCATTCCCCGAAAAGGATTGAGTCCGGTGATTAATCTCATAAAGGCATAAAATGGCCGCGACCGAGTACTCGCCGGAGTGGCCTCAGACAATCCGCCAAACAGGTTCACAACGTAAAACGTACCAACGGAGTATCCACTTGCACACGCCGTAACGCGGGCCGGACCAGTCGGTACGGTCGCTCCTTTCCCCTTCCCACTCGCATACTCACCCACCCACACACCCACACACGCGACAGTGCAAATCGACGCCGACACGAAGATTGTTACCCTGCTGGGCTATCCGGTCGAGCATTCGCTCTCGCCGCTCATTCACAACACCGCCTTTTGGGCGCAGGGGGTGAACGCCGTCTACGTGGCTACGCCGGTGCGTCCGGACGCCCTGGCGGCGGGTATGGCTGGGCTGGAAGCGCTTCAGTTTCTTGGGACCAACGTGACGGTGCCGCACAAAGAGGACGTACGTGACCTGTTGGACGAGGTATCCATGCGCGCCGCAACGGTCGGGGCCGTCAACACAATCGTGTGTGAGGACGACGGGCTGCGCGGGGACAACACGGATGTGGACGGGTTCTTGAATCCGCTCGTGGACACCGTCGGGGGATCGATGCGGGATGCTCCTATGCTCGTGTTCGGGGCCGGCGGCGCGGCGCGGGCGGTTGTGTACGGACTGCTTGCTCGATACGCGCCGGAGCAACTGACGCTCGTGGCCCGACGGCCGGAGCAGGCGGAGGCTCTGGCGACCGATTTTGCCGCCTACGACACGCAGGACGCCCTCCGCGTGACGACGTTCGACGACGCGGGCGATGCTGTGCGTGGAAGCCGATTGGTCGTCAACGCCACGCCGCTGGGCATGGCGCCGGACACGGACGAGACGCCGTGGCCGGAGGACGGCGATTTTGGTCCCGGCCACGTGGCGTACGACCTGGTCTACAATCCCGAGGAGACCCGCTTCCTTCAGGACGCGGCGGCGGAGGGGGCAACGACCATCGGCGGGCTCGACATGCTCGTGGCGCAAGCCGCGGTCGCCTACGAGCAGTGGACGGGACGGGAGATGCCAACCGAGGCCGTTTACAAAGCACTTCGGCAGCGGTAGAAGCACATTCTGTAGGGCGTACCTCCTGCAGGGCGTACCTCGTACTGCGTCCACGTTTGGGCGAATACGAGACACGAAATACGCAATATCTGTTCGGGAGCGGCCTGTCCGGGGCGAAGGGGGCGTGGCGACGGAGGCGGCTACGCAATCGAATCTGGAATGTCGGGCGCGAGCGTGGATGTGGGGTGACGGCCCTCGTCGGTGTAGACGTGAAGGCCCCCGTCCGCGTCGCAGGTCCAGACCTCCTGGCCCCCCTCTGCAAAGTAAAGCGCGCGCTTTTCGGCCAACTCGGCGTCGGTGTTGCTCTCGGAGAGCACCTCGACGCAGAGCTCCGGCATGACCGGGCTCGCCTCGGCGTCCTCTGGAATCTGCCCCCACCGCTCCTCGGAGACCCACACGACATCGGGGACCTTCACGCCCTTTGCGGTCTCGACGGCAAACTCGACGGCCCGGCGGCCCGGCGGCTCCATGTGATCGCGGAGCAATTCGCCAATTCGCATCTGAAAGTATCCGTGCTGCGGCTTGTGTGGACTCAAGACAAGCTGGCCGTGTTCATTCGTTTCGATCTTGTAGGGGAGGTTCTGGAGCTCCGGGTCGTTGAGGACCCGATGCCAGAGCGTAGCAGTTTCCATGGCAGGGAGGTGATGGTTGGAGCCGGTCCCGAGGAAGGTGTTATACCACACGTAGAGCGGCTGCGATCCATGAGAGCAGTGCGCACGGGCTGATGCAAGAAACTCACCCAGGAAACGGTGACGTAGACAGCTGCCTCTGTTGGATGCCTCCCCCTTCCGACGATGACGTTCCTTCTTGCTGTTGTGACGGGCCTGTTGCCGGGGCTGGGAATCGCCTGGTGGTGGCAAGGGGCGTCCCCGGAGGGACCCGTGGCGGCTTCTTCCGGAAAGGACACTCCAGCTGAGATGTGCTCCCTCCCCGCGGCGGCGGTGCTGCGGGACGGGGCGGTGGGGGCCACGCGCTGGGCCTTTGCCGCGCTGGCCTGCCAACTGGCGCGCGACGGACACTGCACGTTGGTGCGCACGCGGCAGCGACGGTGGTGGGGGCCGACCGGCGTCGCGACGGTCGACCTCCACGCGGATCCGACGGTACTGTCCTCCTTCGAACAGACGGTGCTGCGCCAGCTGGGGCGCCACGACACGCTCAACGGCTTCGGGTTTGCCGGGTCCACGTTCCGGCGTCGGACCCTGCGCGACGTGCGGGCGGATCTGGTCGAAAAGGGGGAGCTAGTTGATCGGTCTCGACGCTCCACCGCCTGTGTGTTGCTTGGGGGCGTGCTGCTGGTGACGAGTGGAGTCGGATTGGGGATGAGCGGTCCCGTTGCGTGGGGAGGCACAGGGCTGGGCGCGGGCCTTGGCATGCTGGGCATTGCTACGGTCCGCTATCCATGTACCGAAGCGGGCGCGCGGATTCGGGCAGCACATCGGGCCTCCGCCGAGCAGACGCGAAATGAAATTGAGGATCGTCTCTCCACGTCGCCGGCCCGGGCGGCGGCCCTGCTGGTCGGCACCCTTCCGGCGCTGGTGCTGGAACGGATTGCGACGCCGCGGTGGTTGCACGCCGTGGCGGACGCGGTGGAGGGCGCGGAGGGAGGGCGACTCGACTGGATACAGGACGAGGGGGAACCGGGGGCCTCACTTGCCGACGACCTCCGCACGCTGGCCGCCATTCTGAAGGCTCTGGGGGCCGGGCCGTGGTGGGTCAATCTCTGGTAGTGCGTTGTGCGGAGGGCTCTTCGTTGGGCGTTCTACGTTGAGTGTTGGGGGTTGGGGGCAACAAGCAGAGGGTGTCTCCTCGGCGACCCGGTTGGCCTCGGTGCTGTCAGGAGTCGTTGGCAAGGAGTGCCCGGGCGTCGTCAGCCCGGTCGGCGACCACCTTCACCTGGACCTTGCTTCGGGAGGCGTCAAACATCATGGGGAGTCCCGATTGGTCGGCGTTTGCAATCATGCAGGGAATGTCGGCCTCCTCCAGGCGCACTCGGGCAAGCTCGGCGTCGCCGCGGCTTTCGTAGCGGGCTACGGTGACGAGGTGGTCGTTGGCGGACATGCTGTTGCGAACGTTGTAGACACTGAAATGTACGTAACCCCAAGTATCGTCTGTTTCCGGATGTTTGGTACTCGGGCTTGTTCACCGGATGTCCCGTTTTTAACGCGGATGCTCCCACAGTAACCGCCGTACCGGTTCGAATGGTCACTTTACGGGTGGACTGCCATGCCTATTGATACACTCAAGGCATCAAAGCAACTCAAAGAACTGGGGTTTGACGTGCAGCAGGCCGAGGGACTGGCCCAGCTGTTGTCGGAGCTCGACGTGGCCAGTGCTACAGAAGAAGATCTCGAAGAGACGGAGGGACGGCTACTCACCCGAATCGATCACGTCGAAGATCAGCTGGGGGACCGCATCGATGAGGTCGAGGAGCAGCTCAACGGTCGCATCGATGAGGTCGAGAAGCAGCTCAACGGTCGCATCGATGAGGTCGAGGAGCAGCTCAACGGTCGCATCGATGAGGTCGAGAAGCAGCTCAACAGTCGCATGGTCGCATCGATGAGGTTGAGAAAAAACTCAACGGTCGTATTGATGAGGTTGAGTCTCGTCTGACGCAGCGCATCGAGTTGTCTGAAGAGCGGCTTGGGAAGCGGATTGAGCGTACAGAAAAGCGATTGCTTCGCTGGATGGTGACCGGCCTCGGAACGATGGGCGCCCTGCTCGGCGCACTCATTGGTCTGATGGGATACCTCGTCGGGTAGCTACTCTCCGTCGTTCGACGGCCACTCTTGCGCCAGCACCTCGGGGTCGGGCGTGTCGCCGCCGGCGGTGAGGCTGTGGGCCACGTACTTGCCGATGAGGTCGAATTCCAGGTTGACGGCGGCGCCCTCCGTCCAGGCGTCCGAGACGTTCGTCACCCGGTAGGTGTGCGGAATGATGGCAACGGTGAACGTGTCGTCGTCCAGGCGCGCGACCGTAAGGCTGATGCCGTCCACGGCGATCGAGCCCACCGGAATGAGGTAGGAGGCGTACTGCGGGTCGAATTCGACGGTGTAGAGCCAGTCAGTTTCTTCCTGCTCCACCTCGACGACGGTGCCGGTAGCATCGACGTGCCCCTGTACGAAGTGGCCGTCCAGCCGGTCGCCCGCCTGCAGGGCCCGCTCCAGATTCACAGGGGTGCCCTCGGTGAGCGACCCGAACGTGGTCTTGCGGAGGGTCTCTTCGATGCTGTCGACCGCAAAGGTGTGGGCCTCCGGATCCACGTCGACGACGGTCTGGCAGGCGCCGTTGATGGAGACGCTCTCATCGACGCTCAGCTCGGGGGCCATCTCGGCCTCGATGACGAGCCGCTTGCCGGCGGTGTCGCTGCCGAGCGATTCAACCTGGGTGAGGGTGCCGATTTCTTCGATGATGCCAGTGAACATGCGCGTGTGTGCGTGTGTGGATGTGGGTGTGCAGGGGACCTACACGGAAGAACTACTCCTCAAACAGAGTGCTGAGGTCGACCGTGGGGTCGGAGAGGAGGGTGGAGTCGGCGGTGCCGGTGTCGACGCGGCGCTGGTGGAGGGTATAGCCGTCGTCGCCGGACGTGTAGACCTCCACGGTTTTGGTGTCGGGGTCGACGATCCAATACTCGCGGACGCCGTGCGTCTCGTACAGTTGCTTCTTGTCGAACCCGTCGACGTGGCTGGTCGAGGGGGACACAACCTCGATCACAAGGTCGGGGGCGCCGTCGATTTCGTCGTCGCCAATCCGGTCGGTGCGATCGGGCGACACGTAGAGGACGTCCGGTTGCACCACGGTTTCGTCGGAGAGGCGGACGTCCATTGGGGCGATGAGTGTGCGTCCCTTCCCTTGGTTCTGGACGTACTCTCGGAGCAGTGAGCCGAGAAACAGAACAATGTCCTGGTGCTGGACGGAGGGGGAGGGAGACATGACGAGGTGGCCGTGGATGAGT
>PXUA01000004.1:16696-85047 GCA_003022435.1 Bacteroidetes bacterium SW_9_63_38
GCTCCAGCTTGAGGTATCTCGATTGCACAACGGACCAGTTGAAGCTGCACCAGGGTGCAGGAGAGCACGGGTGCATGGGAGAGGGAGGAGCTGGAAGCGTGAAGGCCTCGGAGGCATCGAGGCTCTGGATGCGTGGACGCATTGATGTGCGGAGGCTTCGGACGCAGAAGGGCAGTCGGGGCAACGCAGCCAGGCGTCCGGGCACGGCAATCGCATCTTGATCTCGGCGGCACACAGGAGGACGATAGGGGCACAGGGGGCTGCCTCCATGCATCCACGCGTCCGTTCATTCCAGGCAGATCGGCGGCTCAACGGCGATATCGCCTCCTACGTCCCCGGAAGTCTGTCAACATACAATCGTCCTGGGCGTCCGGTCCTCCATGCAGAAAGCGGGCGCCTCCGTCAATTTTGTCATTCTCCTGCAAATGAGATCGCAGACCGTGAGGAAGAAGCATTCCTCATCCGGCGGGGTGGCGGTAGCCGCGGAAGAGGAGGTCGTCGCCGACGGTGTCCCACTCGCACTCGGCAAACGTGAGGGCGTCGCTCATCTCGGTGGTGTCGAGGTCGCCGAGGACGGGGATGCCGTCGCCCACCACCTTGGGGGCGACGAAGCAGAAGAAGCGGTCCACGAGGTCCTGCTGGAAGAGGGCGGTGGCGAGGCCGGGGCCGGCCTCTACCAGGAGCGACTGCAGGGGAGCGGCGTCGCGCCCGCCGTCGCTGCCGAGGCGGTTGAGAAGGGCGGGCAGGTTGAGGTGGTCGTCGTCCGTTTCGGGGACGCGGAGGAGGGTGCCGCCCGCCTGTTCGAGAGCGTCGGCGTAGATGGGGCGGTTGTGCGTCGTGCCTACGACGGCAATCGTGTGGTTGGCGTGGTCGTCGGTGAAGAGGGTGCGGTCGGGGGGAAGAGTGCCCTCGCGGTCCAGCACGATTCGTTGCGGCTGGCGCCCCTCTACGTGCCGCACCGTGAGGCGTGGGTCGTCACTGCGGGCCGTGCCGCTGCCCACGAGGACGCCGTCGAGCGTCGCCCGCCACTCGTGCACGAGCGTCCGAGAGGCCTCGCCCGAAATCCATTTGCTGTGCCCGGTGCGGGTGGCAATGCGCCCGTCCAGCGTCTGCGCCACCTTGAGGGTAACGAGGGGGCGGCCCGTGTCGACGTGGTGAAAGAAGGCCTCGTTGAGGCGATGGCAGTCGTGCTCGCAGACGCCCACCTCCACCTCGACTCCCTGATCGCGCAACTGTCGAATGCCCTCGCCCTGTGCCTTCGGGAAGGGATCGAGCGGGCCGACGACCACGCGCGGCACGTCCGCCTCCAGAATGCGGGTCGTGCAGGGGGGCGTCTTGCCGTGGTGGCTGCAGGGCTCCAGGGTGACGTAGAGGGTGGCGTCCCGCAGGGCCGCCGCGCCGTGGGTCTCCCGGGTGGTCCGGAGGGCGTTGACCTCCGCGTGCGGACCGCCGTATTCCTCGTGCGCGCCCTCGCCCAGCACCGTCCCGTCCGGAGCGACGACCACGGCCCCTACCATCGGATTGGGGCTGGCCGCTCCGGCGCCGGTCTCAGCCAGCGCCAGCGCCCGCTCCATCCAGTCGGCATGGGTCGTGTCCGCGGGGGGCGCTACACTTCCTCGATGTAGTCCGGGAGCGACCCGTCCGTCAGCTGCCATGTCTCGAAGTAGAACTTGGATTCAGAACGGGCGCGCTGGTAGGGCAGGACGAACCGGCGGGTGGCGTCGGCCGGGTGGGTCCGAAACGCCTCAACGACGCGTTCGCGCATCGGGGCGCCCGCGAATAGGCTCCAGTCGTGCCCGTCGTGGGCCGGTTCGGGGAAGAACACCACATGCGCGACGTCGAGCAGGGTGCGGAGGGCCCGAAGTGCTCGGCGACGGGCCTGCCCGGCCACGCCGGTGATGGTGTCGTCGGCCACCGCGTCCGCGGCGGTGACGAGCACCGACGTGTTGGACGGTTCCCGAAGCACACGACGGGCGGCGTCCGCGTCCATCGCCTCCACCCGGCCGTCGGCCGTACAGCGCCCCCACCACGCCCGCCCCAGGGCCTCGACGAGCGGAGCGGCGTACGCCTCCGACTCCCGAAGCGTCGTAAGGCCCACCCGGTCGTCGGTCCGGTTCGTCCCGGCCAGGTACCCCCGGTAGGCGTCGCGCGTATCGAGCAGCTCCTCCAGCGACACCGACGGATCGTTCGGCAGGTCCGATCGCTCCTCGCGACGTCGGGCGTCCGGGTCGTGGTCCGGCGTGACCGGTTCGATCGGCGCGGGCTCCTCGTGGAAGTACTTGAGAACGTCGGGCAGCGTGCTCACAATCGAACGGTCGTGACTGGGAATGTCGCGTACGCCACACTGGAGACGTATAAGCACGGAGGCGTGGACGCGTCCAGTATGTCATTCGAGTTTTACCTTCAGACATCCCTAGAGATGCCGATCGACACTGAATTTCCTGCTATTCTTGCCAAACGCCGGTGGGCCTCCTCATGCTGTTGTGCAGGCGTTCATTCCTCCACGCGTCCAGAGCCTCCATGCCGTCATGCCCCGAACCAACTGCCCCACTCCGAGCATAGGCAGCACTCCACCGGTTGTCCACTCGCCTCGAATGCACCATGCGAACGGTTGTCCTCTCGCTCTGGGTCTGGTTCGCCATCGCGGCTCTCATCGTGTTGTGGCTGCCCGTGATGCTGGTGGCGCGGTTGCTGGACCGCGATCCCGCCCACTACCGCAGCGGCCTCATGCTGCGCCGGGTAGGACGCGCCATGACCCACGTGAACCCCTTCTGGGACATCGACCTGGAGGGGCCGTTTCCCGAGAATCCTCGCACCCCGTACGTGGCGGTGAGCAACCACTTCTCGCAGGCCGACCCGCCCATTATTGCCCGCGTGCCGTGGGACATGAAATGGGTGGCCAAGGCGGCGCTCTTTCGGATCCCAATTGCCGGATGGCTCCTGCGCCTGAGCGGCGACATCTCGGTGGACCGCAGCGACAAACGCAGCCGGGCGCAGGTGCTGGACACCGCGGCGTCCTATCTGGCGCGCAAGTGCAGCGTCATGTTCTTCCCCGAGGGCACCCGCTCGCGCGACGGTCGCGTGCGACGGTTCTCCGACGGCGCGTTCCGTCTGGCCATCAAGGAGAACGTACCGGTGCTGCCCATCGCCATCGACGGCACCCACCGGGCGCTCCCGAAACACTCGATCTGGTTCGACCCCGACGTGGAGGACATCCGCGTCAAGGTGCTCCCCCCCGTTGACACGAGCGACTACACGCTCGACGACGCGCGGGCCCTGCAGCGGACTGTGCGAGCCCGCATTGTCGATCAGATTGCGGCGTGGCGGGGCGTCTCTCCCGACGAGGTCGACGCACGTGCCGACACGGACGCCGCCGCTTCCGACTGGCTCGATGCCAGTGCCGCGCGGGCCGAGGGTGAAGCATCCGTCAAACCGTCGGCGGTGGACGGCTCGACGGAACCGGGCGCCTAACGGACTCATTTCTACAGATCCGATGTCGGAGAAGCGGCGTCAGGACTGCCATCTGATCTTGCCCAGTAGCTCAATCGGCAGAGCGTCCGGCTCTGGACCGGGAGGCTGATGGTTCGAATCCATCCTGGGCAGCCGCGCCCCGTGGCCGCTCGCCGCGGGGCGTTTTTGTTTGTGGGCCGTCTTGTTCAGTGTAGGCGGACCGATGCGACGCCCCCCCTCTCCCTCCTCTCCCGTTTGAAAAGAACGTCCCGACTTCGGACGGGCACATCCAACGCATCGTCTCGTTTCCAAACACCGACGCACGCCGATAGCCTTCATGCTCGACGACTTACACGACCTCCTCGACCCCGAATACATCGAGCACAACATCTTCCGGGGCCGCAGCATCGACATCGGGTCGGGCAGTGTGTACGGGGGGTAGACGCTCGCCCAGTCGCTCGTGGCCGCCCAGCGCACGGTCGACGATGATCGCGCGCCCCACTCGATGCACGGCTATTTTATTCCGCCGGGGGACGTGGGTGCACCCATCGTCTACGAGGTCGACCGCCTGCGTGACGGCAACAGCTTTACCACCCGCCGCATCGTGGCCATCCAGCACGGGCGGCCCATCTTCAACATGGCGGCGTCCCTCCAGGAACCGGAGGAGGGGGCCGAGCACCAGGCCGAGATGCCGACCGTGCCGGGCCCGGACGACCTGTCCCGCGAGCTGGAGTTGATCCGGGCGGTGGAGGAGCAGATTCCGGAGGACGTGCGCCCGTTCTATACCCGCGAGCGGCCCATCGAATTCCGGCCCGTCGATCCGTTCGATCCGGAAGACGAAGCCGCCCGCACACCACGTCTGGTTCCGCGCCCGCGGCCCGCTGCCGGACGACCGCCTCACGCACCGGAGCGTGCTGGCCTACGCCACGGACTACGGCCTGCTCAGTACGGCCCTGCGGCCGCACGGCCTCCCGCTCGTGCAGCCGGATCTGCAGCTCGCCACCCTCGACCACGTGCTCTGGTTTCACCGCCCGGTGCGGGCGAACGACTGGCTGCTCTACGCCACGGACAGCCCCAGTGCCTCCGGCGCCCGCGGCTTCACGCGGGGGCAGCTCTTTGCGCAGGACGGCACCCTCGTGGCGTCGGTGGCGCAGGAAGGGCTGATGCGGGTGTGGACGTAGGCATCAGACGGAGCCGAACCGGAAACGGGACGGATCGGAGGTGCCCCTGCCCGAACGACCGTGCGTGATTGTGTGCACGTTTAAACGTTTAACGTTAAACGATTTGGGCGATAGTTCGTCCTCGACGGAAGAGGGAAGACTCCCTCTGCCGACTATTCAATCCCCCAGGGCAATTGTATCTTGCTCTATGATGAGTACAGTAATGCGGTAGCGCACAGCGTTCTTGCCTCCATGCCTCCAGGCGTCCATTCATTTCAGGCAGGTGGACCGATGAACGGCAAAAGTGCCTCCGGCTTTTCCGAACGCGTTCCAACATACGATTGCCCTGTTCAATCCCCTCCCGAAGCCCACACGCACAAACGCACCTACGCCTCCCGCGCTGACATTTCGCCGGAGCCGGAGGCATCCGCCGCGTCGTCCTCGGCCTCGTCGAGCCTCCCATGCCGGATGTCGCGGCCCTCGACCATGAAGACGATGCCCTGCGCGATGTTTTTGGCGTGATCGGAGATGCGCTCCAGAGCCTTGTTGACGGTGAGGAGGTGCGAGATCGCTCCGGCGTGGTCGGGATCGTCCTCGTACATCTCCGTCAGGGTCGAAAACGTCTCGTCGTGAAGGCGGTTCACCTGCAGGTCGCGCGCGATAACCTTGCGGGCCTTCAGGCGGTCGTCGTCCAGGAACGCGTCCTCGGCCTCCCGGAGCATGGTGCGGGACATGTCGGCCATCTTGGGGAGGTGCGTCCGGTTGAGCAGGCCGGGCGCGTTGGCGAAGTAGGGGGCGTTACGGGCGAGGTTGCTGCAGTGGTCGCCGATGCGTTCCAGGTCGGTGTTCATTTTGACTGCCATGATGAGCATGCGCAGGTCCACGGCCACCGGCGCGTGCAGGGCCAAGATGCGCTCGCACTGCTCGTCGATACGCAGCTCCAGGGCGTCGACGGCGTCATCCCCGGCCCGCACCTGTTCGGACAACTCGGCGTCGCCCTGCAGGAGCGCGTTCATGGCGTCGGCAAACTGCGCGTCAACGTGGTTTGCCATCTCCGCGATGAGGCCGCGGAGGAGGGCAAGCTCCCGGTCGAGCGAAGGGCGATTCGACATGGCCGGAGAACGAGATGAACAGACAGGAAATGAACAGCGACGGATTCTCCGCCTACGACCCGTCGCGCTACACGGTTCGCGGAGACGGAGCAATCACCCAAAGCGCCCGGTGACGTACGCCTCGGTTCGGTCCTTCTCGGGACGCGTAAACAGCTCGTCGGTCGGATTCATCTCCACGAGGCGTCCCATGTACAGGAAGGCGGTCTCGTCGCTGATGCGAGAGGCCTGCTGCATATTGTGAGTGACGATCACAATCGTGTAGTCCTGCTTCAGTTCCGTGATCGTCTCCTCGACCTTCGAGGTCGCAATCGGATCGAGGGCGCTGGCGGGCTCGTCCATGAGCACCACGTCGGGATGCACCGCCAGTGTGCGGGCGATGCAGAGGCGTTGCTGCTGCCCGCCGCTCAGGTTGTACGCCGAGGAGTGCAACTGATCTTTGACCTCGTCCCAGAGGGCTGCCTGCCGCAGGGACCGCTCCACAAGGGCATCCATGTCGCCGGTGTATCCGTTCACCTCCGCCCCCCAGGCCACGTTTTTGTAAATGGTCTTGGGGAAGGGATTCGGCTCCTGAAAGACCATCCCCACGCGCCGTCGCACCATCACCGGGTCGGTATCCTCGGCGTAAATGTCCTGCCCGTCCACATGGATGCCCCCCTCCAGCACCGTATTCTCGATGAGCTCATTCATCCGGTTGACGCACCGGAGCAGGGTTGACTTGCCGCAGCCGGACGGGCCAATGAGGGCCGTGACCTGATGGGGGGCAATATCCATCGAGATTCCCTGCAGGGCATGCGTGTCTCCGTTGTCGTACCAAAAGTCCAGATCCTCAATTTCTACTTTCGGCTGCACGGCGGAGGGCGAAGACTTGGAATTGGGCACCGGGGGAGCGTCCTCGTCCGCCGCGCCGTCGGCGCGTCCGTTCTGGAAGGTCGGCTCGTCTACGGACGCGGGCGAAAGGCGCGCGTCGTCGGCGGGGTTATCGGTCGACATGGCGGCGGGACAGGTCGGGCGAGGGAGCAAACGGACAAACGAGCGTGGAGAACATCGGGACTTCCGGGCCGCGCTTCATACCGTTTCGTCCTCCCTTGCCGTCGGCACCGGACGGATTCGGGAAAGGAACAAGGGACGGGACGGTTCTACACTCATCACGGGGCCATCGTGATTCCGAGGCCTGAAATGAAAACAGTCTCTTAAGCCCCGGCGCGGCGGTCTTCAAAATAGTTGCGCAACAGGATGGCCGACAGGTTCATCGTAAACAGCAGGATCATGAGCACAATAATGGCGGCGGCCGCGAGGCTCCGAAACTCGTCCTGCGGCCGTGCCGTCCAGTTAAAAATCTGAATCGGCAAGGCGGTAAACTGATCCATCGCCCCCCGCGGCAGGAACGGGATGAACGTGAGCGCCCCGACCAGAATGAGGGGCGCCGTCTCCCCGATGGCCCGGCTCGAAGCAAGGATCACACCGGTAAAGATGCCAGGGGCGGCCATCGGCAGCACGTGACTCCGAATGACCTGCCAGCGGGTGGCCCCCAGCGCGTATGCACTCTCGCGGAGGCCGCTCGGGATGCCGCGCAGCGCCTCCTGCGTGCTGATGATAATGATGGGCAAAATCAATAGGCTCAGCGTGAGCGCCCCGGCGAGCAGGCTGTTTTCAAAGCCCGCAAAGCGCACGAAAAGCGCCAGGCCCAGCATGCCGTACACCACCGAGGGGACGCCCGCGAGGTTGGCAATGTTGATCTGAATGAACCGCAGAAACCAGCCGTCCTTCGCGTACTCTTCGAGGTAGACGGCCGAGGCCACCCCCAGCGGCACGGAGATGAGCGCCGTCAGGCCCATGAGCCACAGCGACCCCACGAGGGCCGACTTGATGCCCGCCTCCTCCGGATTCCGCGACGGAAAGCGGGTCAGAAACGAGCCGTCGAGCCAACTGATGCCCGTCGTAATCACGTCCACCAGCAGCGTCACGAGCACCACGACCCCGAAGATGGTGGCCAGAAACAGGACCCCGGCCAGGATCATGCCGAGGCGCTTGCGACGCTTGCGGCGAAGGTTGAACGTCCCGTTCGACGACTCCATCGGAGCGTTGGAAGGTTTTTACGTTAGAACGTTGAACGTGAGGACGTTGAACGTGAGGACGTTGAACGTGCAACGCGAAAACGCACAACGCATCAACGATTTAATACCGTTCCTGATAGTGCAGCGTGATGCGGTTGGCGATGATGTTCATCACCAGCGTGATCAAAAACAACACCAGCCCTACGGCGAAGATGCTCTGATACACGATTGTGCCCTGCGGGGTATCGCCCTTGCTGACCTGCACGATGAAGGCCGTCATGGTCTGAATGGACTCCGCAGGATTGAGCGTCATCCTGGGCGTGGCGCCGGCCGCCAGCGTGACAATCATCGTTTCGCCGATGGCTCGGCTGACGGCGAGAATGAAGCTCGCCATGATGCCGCTGAAGGCGGCGGGCACGTCGACGCGGACCACCGTCTCGAACTTGGTGGCCCCCAGGGCGTAGGCCGCCTGTCCCAGGCTGTCGGGCACCGCCTGCAGGGCGTCTTCACTCAGGGACGCCACCATCGGGATGATCATGATGCCCACCACGATGCCGCCGCTGAGGGCGTTGTACACCCCGAGGCCGGGAATGAACGTCTGCAGCAGCGGCGTCACGAAGGTCAGCGCAAAGTAGCCGTAGACGACCGTCGGCACGCCGGCCAGCAGCTCCAGCCCGGGCTTCAGGATCTGCCGCATCCACGGCACCGCGTACTCCGAGATGAAGATGGCACTCGCGAGCCCGATCGGCAGGGCCACCACCGCGGAGATGACCGTCACGAGCACCGTGCCGCTCAGCAGGGCCCAGATCCCGAAGTGCTTGTTCGCAAACTGCGGGGTCCAGCGCGTGTCCCCGAAAAACTCCGCGAGCGCGACGTTCTGAAAGAACGGGATCGACTCGATGACGAGCACCGCCGCGATCCCGATTGTCGTCAGCACGCTCACAAGCGCACACGCCCCGAGCAGGTACTTGATGGCCCGTTCCTTCGGGCTGTTGTACACTTGCTGCGTGAGATCGTCCTGCGGGCGATCATCCGCAGGAGCATCAAGGGTCGGGGACGGCTCCGTACTCATGAGCGGGCTCCGGAGGTCGGCGGAAAACGAGCGAGGAGGAGCGTTACTTCTTGAGCATGTCGGTGACCTTCGTGCCGGTCACGTCGACGCCTTCGGCGCCGAAGACGGTGCCCATCTTCCGATCCTTGAAGCGTTGGAGGGCCAGCTCGTAGGCCTTTTCCGGCATGCCCACGTATCCCACGTCGGCGGCCAGTTCATCGGCGTTTTCGAGGTAGTACGTGATGAACTTCTCGACGATCGGGGTGAGCTTGGCCGTGTTCACGTAGATGAAGAGCGGGCGTGAGAGCGGCCGGTAGGAGCCGTTGGCCACCGTTTTCCTACTCGGCGTCACGCAGGAGGCACCGCTGTTGCGCTCGTCCGGGTCGACGGCCAGCACCTTCAGGTCCTTCTGATTTTCCTCGTAGTAGGCGAGTCCGAAGTAGCCGAGCGCATTCGGGGTGCCCTTGATGCCCTGCACGACCACGTTGTCGTCCTCACTGGCCGTGTACTCGGACCGGCTGGCGCCGCTTTCGCCCATGATGGCCTCCGTGAAGTAGTCGTACGTGCCGCTGGCCGTGCCGGGGCCGTACAGTTCGATGGGCTTGTCGGGAAACTCGCTGCGCAGCTGATTCCAGTTCTCGATGGAGCTTCCCGGCTCCCAGAGTTTTTCCAGCTCTCCGACCGTGAGGCAGTCGGCCCAGTCATTCTTCGGGTGGGCGATCACTGCCAGGCCATCGTAAGCCACCGGAATTTCGATGTACTCGATGCCGTTCATTTTTGCCTTCTCCTTCTCCCCCGGCGAGATGGGCCGCGAAGCGTCGTTGATGGCGGTCTCCCCGCGCAGGAATTTGGCGAAGCCGCCGCCTGTGCCGCTCACACCGACGTTGACGCGTGCCCCCTGATTGCTCTTCATAAACTCCTCGGCCACGGCCTCGGTGAGGGGGAACACCGTGCTGGAGCCGTCGATGCTTACGCTCGACGAGTCCGAGGAGCCGCCCCCGCACCCGGCGTAGACGAACGCCAGTGCAAGGATCCAGAGAGGAGCCACCCAGCGACTGAGCGTACGGGACGGGGCATTCGGCGAGGAAAACGGAAGAGGAATCATAGAAAGTCGGAAAAGAAGAGTATCAGTTACGGTGAATCATAACGCTCGTGCCGATCAAGAGAGACCGCTTTCCGGCAAATCCACGCGGCCCGATCAATGTCGTCGGAACGCGGCGGAAAAACGCGGGCGGCGGCGACCGCTACTCCTTCATGCGGTAGCCGACGCCCTTGACGGTTTCGATGTACTCGCTGCCGATCTTCTGCCGAATCTTTCGTATATGCACGTCGACGGTCCGATCGACCACGTAGACGTCGCGCCCCCACACCTCGTCCAGAATTTCCTGCCGGGAAAAGACCTTTCCGGGGTGGGAGGCCAGAAAGTAGAGCAGCTCAAATTCTTTTCGGGGCAGGCGCATTTCTTCCTCCTCGTCCGCTTCCCCGTTGGCCTGAAAGACCAGGTACCGATCTCGGTCAATCCGCAGGTTGTGTACTTTGATTTGATCGGGGGGATCGGCGTGGCGGTGGGCACTCCGGAGCAGGGCCTTCGTCTGGCTCACGATGACGGACACCGACACCGGCTTGCCGAGGTAAATGTCGGCCCCTACGTCGAGCCCCTCCACCTGGTCCTCCTCTTCGGATCGCGCGGTCAGCATCATGATGGGGATGGTACGGAGGTGAGCGTCCTTGCGCAGGCGTTCGCACACCTCGATGCCATCCATCTTCGGCATCATGATGTCGAGAATAATGAGGTCCGGCTCGTGCTCTCGTGCCTGCTCCATGGCCTCGACGCCGTCCCGCGCCAGCAGGGTCTGGAAGCCCTCCTGCTCGAGGTTATACTCCAGCAGGCTGAGCAGGTCCTCCTCGTCGTCAACGACGAGGACCGTCGGTCCGTTGTCCCCGAGTTGAGGTGCGTTCACGGTGGTACGAGGGAGTGGTGCCGGAAATAATGCGTCTCAGCACCGTTTTTCAGCGACTGGGGCGCGGCCACTCTGCTTCGGCCGAGCACCCGCACGCTCACCAGTCTCGGTAGGTACGGGCCCGTCGAACAGTGCCTCACACTTCAACATTGCGTCCTTTAAAGCTGTTGTTATTGAAGTATTATCATCGGGCCTCGGTCCGCTCCTTCGCGGGTTTTTTGCACCGGACCGCCGCGCCATCTCCGTACGTCGGACTCGCTGTCGGAAGAATGCTCCCACACAGCACCGCCCCCCGCCGGCCGAAGCCGACGAGGGGCGGGCGTTGTGGACAGAAGATCCGTCCGATGGGAATGGACCCGTTGTGCGTTACTCAGCGGTACGGATCTGCCGCGAGGAATCGGCCTCCTCGGCCGCGTGGCGGGCGAGGACCGTCTCCGTGGCGTTCCGCACCAGATCGCTGCTCAGGGTTCCCTGCTGCACCTGGAGTCCCGCCATGGCCGCGTCGCTTCCGATCGCGTCGAGCGCCGAAAGAGCCACAAGGCGGATCTCCTTCGTGTATCCGTGGGCCACGATGTCGTGGAGCGGCCCCACCAGATTGTCGAAGATGGCCTTGTTGTATCGGCCCGTGTGGGCGTATGCGCGAATGCGTCGCATCGCCTGCTTCTGCAGTGTCACCGACTCAGACGTCAAGTCTTGCATGAGTTCGGACTGAACGACCTCTTCCGGCGTCGGGGAGTCGATGGTATTGGCCGGAGAGGCCACAACGCCCACCAGCAGGAGAATGAGAGAGAACGCGAGTGCCGTGATGATGCTTCGGAGTCGTTCCATGGGTGCTGTGTCGGTTGGTGATGGGTGCGTGCGAACGCAGTCGCTGATGTTGGTTTCGGCACCCGGGGCCGGCCGGAGCCGGTCGGGGGGCCGCGGACGTGCACCGCGGCGTCGCCCACCAGCGCGTCATTCGGCCCTACGCCCTCCCCCCCGAGATGTGGCAGAATTCTGTCGGGAAAATGTGTGTTCTCGGTAGACATCGTTTGAAGGAAGTGCTTCCAGCGGGTCGGAAGCACTTTCGTTAACAACTCCGTCACACGGCGATCAGAGAGGATTTTCTATCGAAGCGATTCCAAAAAGGTACATATATTGTATACTATTCTTATCTTTTTGTCTGCGCACAATTTTACGCATCCTCTCCGGTCACGCCGTTCATCGAAACGGATTCGCCATCGACGATCCCCGATTCCGAACCCGTCTCGGCTGCGCCTCTAGAGACTGTTTTGATTCACGGTCGTGATGTACTGCACCGGCTGCTACACGTCAGTGGAAAACGGGCAGGAAACGTGTCCTGGATGTGGTGCGACGCTCTCGGACCAGCCGCAGACAGGATTGCCCCCGCTCCGGGAGGAGGAGCCGCCCGTCCCGTCGTCCTCCAGATCGGTCTCACTCTCGGAGGCCACTGCCGTCAGCGTGGCCTGCCCGCACTGTGAAGCGCGTCCCGTGGAGGAGGTCGCGACGGGACAACAGCTGACGAGCTTTCTCGTAGATCATCAGGCGGATACCTACACCTTCGTCGGATGTCACCGGTGTGTCCGCGGCAAGCTGTTAAGCACGGCGGGCACGACGGCGTTACTGGGATGGTGGGGCCTCCTTGGGCTGTTCGTTCCCCCCTTCGTTGTGCTCTGGAACGTTGCACGAGGGTGCTACAACCGCGGGCCGAACCGGCATCTGGTGGAGGAACTGGTGGAGGCGACGCAATCGTTTTCGCTTCTGGCAGATCCCGAGGCGTTTGATGCCGAGGCGTATCATCCCCTCGATGGACATGTTCGCGGGCTCGCCCGACTGGCAGTCGCGGCGGCTCAGTCCGGCGGGACAATGGGAGAAACGCAGCGCGATGCAATTCGGGACGGCCTTGCGGCACTGGCTCCCGACTATCCGCCGTCAAGCATTGACATCATTCTTCAACAGGTCGCGGAGGAGCGCCTCGACGCCGAGGGGGTCGCCGCCGAACTCGCGTCGGCCCTCACGCCTGGGTGGAAACGAAGTGCCCTACAACTGGTGAGTCAGGTGTATCAAGCCGACTCGGTGCCGGGCGACCCCGACCTCATGCATACGCTTGCCGAGCACATGGGCGTCGAAGGAGACGACGTGGGCGCGTCTCTTTAACGTCTCAGAACCTGTTTTGCGAGCGGGTGCGTCGCCGAGATGCAGTAGGCGAAGCTGCAAAATGGCGCCCGAATGATCCTGGCAAGCGCGCTTGCCTCTAGCGGCGCTACCAGGGAGGAGATCTCGGATCTCCAATGCAGAAGCCATTTTGCGCTGAGAAGTCGCAGCGCTGGGAGCAGGGGCATCTAAATGGACGCGACCGAGTACTCGCCGGAGTGGCCGTGAACGTCTCGCCAAACAGGTTCTCAGAGGACCCGATCTGAGATCAGCGGCTGCCGTCGGACAGAGCGACGGGATTCCCCTTGACGTGGTGCTCGCTTCTTTCCCCACAGAAACTTTGTTCTCGGAGTGCGTCTGCTTCGCCCCTACGACCGCGACATTCTGGCCCTGGCCGTTCCCGCCCTGGCTGGGCTGGCGGCCGACCCGCTGGTGTCCCTCATCGATACGGCGTTCGTGGGACGGCTGGGGCGCGTGCCGCTGGCGGCCCTCGGGGTGAACACGTCGATCTTTTCGATGACGTTCGTCGTCTTCAACTTTCTTGCCTACGGCACCACGCCGCGGGTGGGACGGGCCCTGGGGGAGGACGATCGCGAAGAGGCCGGACGAGCCGTCGTGCGGGCCCTCACGCTGGCGGTTCTGGTGGGGATCGGGGCACTCATGGTCTTGCAGGTCCTGGCCCGCCCGATTCTCCAGCTCATGGGCGCAAGCGCGGAGCTGAGGGGGCCTGCTTTGCAATACCTGCGTGTGCGCGCCCTGGCGGGGCCGGCCGTGCTTCTCATCACCGCTGGGCACGGGGCCTTCCGCGGCTATCAGGACACCCGGACGCCGATGGTCGTCACCATCGGCTTTAATATCGCCAATGCGGGTCTGGACCCGCTTCTCATGTTCATCCTCGACTGGGGGCTGGTCGGGGCCGCGGCGGCGACAGCCATCGCCCAGTGGCTCGGCGCCCTCGTCTTTCTATGGCTCCTACTGGGACGGCGCCGGGAGGCGTTGGGCATACGGCTCCAGTGGCCGTCGCTGCGCTCGCTGGTGCCGTTCCTCAAGGTGGGGTGTGACCTGCTGCTGCGGACCGGGTCGTTGGTGGGCACCATGACGCTGGCAACGGCGGTCGCGGCGCGCGTCGGCGTCACGGCGGTGGCCGCCCATCAGGTGGCGCATCAGCTCTGGCTCTTTCTGGCGCTGGTGGTGGATGCCCTCGCCGTCGCGGCCCAGGCGCTCGTGTCCAAGCACCTCGGCGCCGACGATCCGGAGACGGCCCGAGCGGTGTCCGATCGCTTGTTTCAGTGGGGGCTGCTCGTGGGCGTTGTACTCGGCGTCGGGTTCTTCCTCCTGCGGCCCGTGCTGCCCGCCTTCTTCACGGACGATCCCGACACGATTGCGGCGCTGCTCGACGTGTACCTGTTCGTGGCCCTGCTCCAACCGCTCAACGGCCTCGTCTTCGTGGGCGACGGCATTTACATGGGTGCCGAGGCGTTTCCGTACCTCGCGAAGGCGATGATCGGAACGGCCCTCACAGCAGCCGCGGTGCTCGGACTGGTGGGGCCGATGGGATGGGGCCTCCCGGGCGTGTGGTGGGGCATCGCCACGCTCATGGGCGGACGGCTCGCGACCCTGGCCGGGCCGTATCTACAGGGGCGGCTGTTCAGGCCGGAGGCATGAGTAGAGTTACGGCCCGAGGGGACTCGTGTACGACACGGCCACGAGAATCACGTCGTGACGCAGCGCGGGGGGCGTGCGGGTGAGCGGCGGCGGTTCGAACCCGAGACGGCCGCGCTCGGCCTCGGGGCGCTGGTTGGTCGTGAACAGGGACCGGACACCGGGGGCGTAGCGCAGATTGAGCGTCACCGTGCCCCTCCCTACGGGGTACCCGAGGCCCAGTCCCACGAGCCCGCCCACATCCCAGCGCTGGATGAGGTCGTTTTCCAGTAGATCGATCCGCTCCTCGACGGTCCGGGACGCGGTGCGCAGGGTACGACGCACGCTGCCGCCCGTGGCAACGGCGCCCGTGACCCCGGCGACGGCGTACAGGGACAGCGGCCCCGGCAGGGCGATGTCGCGACGCCCGAGCAGGTGCACCTGCACGTACGCAAGCCGGTACCGCTCCGCCGTGTACAGACTGAAATCGGCCCGCGACAAGTGCGCGCCCTTGCGCACATACTGCAGCTCCGGCTGCACCGACCAGTGCTCGGTGAGGGGGACGACAAGGTGGCCGCCCACGTGCGCGTCGATCCGGACGTTTGTACTTGCTTTCGTCTCACCCGCCTGGCTGACGAACGGGGTGGCGCTATCGTTCAGAAACCCGAATGCGGGGCCGAGGCGCACTCCCCCGCGAACGTCCTGCGCCTGAGCCCCGTACAGCGACAGCAACATGAACAGGAAGCCCAGCACACCGATGCGGAGAAGGGAGCGGCAGGCGCCGCCGGCAGGATGCATCATGCCGAACCTGAGAATGGATGCAAGACGGATTCGAATGCAGAGTCGGCAGCTGGACCCGAGTAGCATAGAGCGGGACGGAACGAATGTTCGAGTTTACCGCTCTGGGCGCGATCGTGCTGGGGACGGGCCTCGCGTACCTGATGCTGGTCGGGCACCGGCTGCTGCCGGCCCGCATCAAGCCGCAGGAGGACCTGGCCGAGGAGTCATCGTTTCGGCAGGAGAAGCTTCCGGTGGCGCTGAGCACCATTGGGCTCGTTGTGGGACTGGCCGCGCTGGAGGTGGTGCCGATCATGGTGTCGGCGCTCGGCGGCATCGTGGCGATGGTCAGCACCGGCTGCGTACGCCCCAACGAGGTGTACGAGGCCGTGGACTGGAGCGTCATTTTTCTGCTGGCGGGCCTCATTCCGCTGGGCATGGCCGTGGAGCGGTCCGGCACGGCGGCGTACCTGGCGACGGCCATCACCGGCGTGAGCGACATGCTTCCGCCCCTCGCGTTGCTGTTCGTCTTCTACGTGGTGACACCCCTCGTCACGCAGGTCGTCAGCAACAATGCCAGCGTGATTCTCATGATTCCCATGGCCGTGGAGGCCGCCGAGATCACGGGGCGGACCCGTTCTCGTTCGTCCTCGCGGTGACGTTTGCGGCCAGCTGTGCCCTCCTCACTCCCATCGGCTACCAGACCAACCTGATGGTGTACGGGCCGGGGGGCTACCGCTCTACGGACTTCGTGCGCATGGGCGCTCCCCTCCAGCTCTTGCTTGCATTCGTCACCTGCGGCGGCATCTGGCTCCTCTGGGGCGTGTAGCCAGTGGCGAATTGCGAATGCCGTGGAATCGTTATTACGCCTCCGCCTTGCGGCGGACGGTGAGGGTGCCGTGCTTGGTGAGGTGCACGTCGACGACCGACAGGGCGGGAACGACGGCGTTGGCGTCGGACAGGTCCTCGGCGGCGGCGCTCGTGGCCACGCCGATGGCTTGCGTGCCGGCGCGCCGCGCCGCCTCAATGCCCAAGGGGGCATCCTCAAAGACGACGCAATCGCCGGGCGGCACGTCCAGCCGCTCGGCGGCGAGTTCGTACGCGTCGGGGGCTGGCTTGCCGCGCGTCACGTCGTCGGCCGTCACAAACACGTTGGGGGTGGGGAGGCCCACGTGATTCAGTCGGTTGGTGGCCGTGCGGCGGCGGGCACTCGTGGCAATCGCCCACCGCTCGGGCGGCAATCCGTCGAGAATGTCTTTCACCCCGTTGAATGCGTGCACGTGGTCGGGAGCGGCCGCCATGATGTCCTGCATGCGGTCGACCTCCGCCTCGGAATCGAGATCCGGCGCCACCTCTTCGATGACCTCGACCATCGGGCGCCCATGGTAGATGGCCTTCACGTCCTCGAAGGGAATGTCGCGCTGCTCGGCCCACTCCCGCCAGCGTTTTTCGATCGCATCGTCGGAATCGATAATCACGCCGTCGAGGTCAAAAATGACGGCAATGCAGGACAGCGGCATGGGAGGATGGGTCGCGATGAGGATGTATTGGAACAGCATGAAGTGCTATTGCGGCCCGCGCTGCGAAGTTCGGGATCCTGCCGGACGGAAGCGGTTTCAGTAACGATGATTCACCGATAGTCTACAGGACCTTCACGCAGGCTGAGTTCCACTCGTGCACGCGCTCAGCCCGACTCGTCGAACGGATTGCCCCACTCGACATCGTCCCACTCGTCGCTCCCCTTCTCGGGAGGAGGCGCGTCGTCGGACCCCGAGCCGTCGGTCTCCACAAGGGCGGCTTGAATGTCGGCTTCGACGGCATCGCGCACGTCGATGACGTGCTCCTTGGCCGCCTTCAGGGCGCCCAGCGGCCAGTCGTTGCGGCCCTCGGAATTATCGTCGCGGCCCACGGCGGCGTTCACGCGGCGGTGCAGCCGGCGGATGACGACCTCCACGCGGCTCTCCTCGTCGCCCTGTCCCACAGCTTCGGCGAGGTCGGCCTCCTCGGGGAGGTCGAGGCGGCGCAGAATCGTGCCGGCGGCCCGGCGGACGGCGGTGTTCAGGATTTTTCGGTAGGCGCGGCGCTCGCGGGCCGGGCGGTTGGGTGGGGGCGGGAGGTCCTCATCGCCCAGCGGACGGTTCCGGCGGGCAATGTCCTGTTTGATCGCATCGGCGTCGGGCACGTCGAGCCCTTGTTCCCGGAGCGCATCGAGGGCCTGCTCCATATCCTGCAGATGCTCCTCGGCCGCCGACGCGTCCTCCTCGACCGGCAGGTAGGCGTCCACGTCGAACCCCTCAATCGTCTCGCTCGTCACTTCCGCGGAGTCGGTGTTGCCCGTCTGTGGATCGGGATCGTCGTCCGACGCGCCTGCGGCGGCGTCCGCGTCCTCCCCTCCCGGGGCCGTCAGGTCCGCCTGCACCTGTGCTTCCTCAGTTTCATTCTTAAAGTATTGCCAGTGCTCCTCCTGATTGAGCCCGGCGTGGGCCACGACGTGCGCGAGGTTGTCGGTGTCGGTGCCATCGGGCAGCGCGCGGAGGGCCCGGCCGACGAACTGGGTGTAGGGAGCCACCGTGCGGAACGGACGGAAGAGGGCGGCAATCGAGATGTTCTTGTTGTCGTACCCCTCGCCGAGGATGCCGACGTGCACCATGGCGTCGAGCCGCCCGGCGTCGTAGTCGCGCAGCCGCTGCTCGCGCTCCTCGGTCGTCATGCCCTCGCTGGCCACGTAGGCGGCGTCCATGCCGCGGGCGCGGAAGAGGGCGGCCACCTGCTCGGCGTGCCGGATCGAGCAGGCGGCGCCGATGATCTGGTGGCGCTCGGTGCCGCGCCGCTGCTTGGCCTGCAGCAGCTGCACACTGCGGTCCACGATGGTCTCGTTGCAGACGTCCGACAGGGCCACCCCCCGCGAGAACCACGTCTCCGTGCGCAGGTCCATGATCTCCTCGCGGGTGTAGGCCCGCTCCTCGCCCTCCACGGTAAACGTCATCTCCGAGGCCACCGCGTCGACGCGGACGATGTTCTTGACGTAGCCGTTGTCGATGGCGTCGGCCAGGCGGTATTTGTAAACCGGCTCGGCGCGAATGGGGCGCTCGTCGCTCCGGAAGGGGGTGGCCGTTAGGTAAATTTTCTTGGCGTCGGGGAAGGCCCGGTTGATGTTCTGCCACGATTCAGCGGGCGTGTGGTGGGCCTCGTCGACGATGATAAGATCGAAGAAGTCGGACGGAAACAGCGGCAACCAGCCCTGCATCTGCTGCACGTTTGTGACGATCACGTCGGCGCGGCGGCAGTCCTCCTCGTTGACGCGCCCGCGCTCCAGGGCCACCACGCGGGGTAGGCGGGCATCCCGCGGCAGGATGTCGCAGAAGTGGTAGAAGTTATCGGTGCCGCTGAAGGTGCCGTCCGCCAGCCCCTCCTTGATGGTGAGGGTGGGCGCCACGACCAGGACGCGTCCCTCCGCGAGACCGAACGGGGCGCAGGCGATGACGCCGGATTTGCCGCAGCCGGTGGGCAGCACCACGATGGCGGGCAGGTTCGTGGCGCCGTCTTCGGCAAAATACGTGCGCAGGGCCTGGACGCTCTCCGCCTGCGGGGTGCGGAGCTGATCGTTGTCGACGATGTCGACATCGGTCTCCTGGAAATAGCGGCGGACCTCGGCGTCCTGCCGCTCGTGGCGCTGCTTCATCTCGGCGGTGCGGGCGGTGTCGCCGCTCCTCTTGGCCTGATTGCACTCGTGGCAGAGGGGATCGAGGTTGAACACGGCGTGCTCGCCGCCGTCTGAAAAGGCCTCTCTGTGGTCGAGGTGCTGCTGGAGGGCCTCGCCGTCGATCGTGCGGCCGCACTCTACACACGTCTTCCCGTCGACGTACTCGACGCGGCGGCGGACGGCCTCGGGAATATGACGACTACGATTCATGGCAGTGGCCCCGCTTATTCTCCGAGTGGGAGATAGCGAACGCGAGATTGCTCCACATCAATGGAGAGAATGACGCCCTCCCGGCAACTCGCCTTCAAATTGTCGGAGGGCGCGCACAACGAGGTTGGATCGATCACTGGGGAGAATATCGTCGGTACGCAGTTGAACGACGCTCGGCGTTGCGGCCTGGGTGGAGGCCAGAAGTGCCGAGAAGTCGAGATCGTGAGTGAACACGACGTATTCCCGCTGCCTCGCCCATCGCATGATCGTTCGATCCGGAGCATCCTGATCCCCAACCGCCGACCAGTGGACGGCGTCAAATCCTCGCTTCTCAAGAACTGACTCCCAGTCCGGAGGCAGATTCATGTCAATGACGATCCGCATTCGCCCGGTCCTCTATTCGGTTTCCAGCGCGACTTCGGACTCCTCGGAGCGCCATGCGGCGTACCGAAGAGCGGCCTGAATATCCGCCGACTCCAGATACGGATATGCGTCCAAGATCTCGTCGGTCGTATGATTCTCAGCAATAAGGCCGACAATCGTGCCCACCGTCACGCGCGTGCCCTCGATACAGGGGTTTCCTCCCATCCGGTCCGGATTCGTCGTGATGCGGTCGAGGTGCTTCATGGCGGGGGGACGGTTCGTGTGCGAGACCTGTGATCATTTCATACACGCAATGGGAACGACTGTGCCCACCGTGCAGTGAGCGCCGCGGAATACTCATGCCTGCCCCGTGTCAGAACCGGTTTGGAAACCGAACGATTGGACGTTTTCGGGCTCGCATGTATCGTGACCGTTGCAAACTTCCTTTGTGCGGGGTCGTGTAGACGTCGTCGTTTCACGTTTTAACACTCCTTCGCATAAACGGTATCGTGCTTTCGTGGGTGCCATGTTGCCCGCTCTGCACGATACCGAGCCCATCGAGGGTTCGCATATGGTCGCTCCGTCCCGCTCCAACGACGAGGTGACAATCGCGGCTTCCATGCCGGCCGCTACGGACTGGGGAGATACGGTCGTGCCGCCCCATCCGAGCCCAGTCACGACCCGGCTGTTCCGCCGACGGACCGGCATCGCGCCTCGGCTCCTGTCCTACATCGCCCCGCACTCGTGGGCGCACCGCCCGCTGCTGTATCTGATGACCTCGAACCTACAGGTCCTCGACCGGGACTTCTGTCACAAGACGTGCTTTGTGGTGGCCCGTGATAACGCGTGCCGGTACTGCTACGGGAGCCTGGAGGCCTTCCTGCACGTCGCGGGCTACTCCGGGGCCGACCTCGACCGCCTGGAACGAGACCTCTCGCTGGACCGCGATCCCGAACACGAGCAAGCGGCGTTGCAGTTTGCGGTCCGGCTGTCCCGCGGCCGGGAGCACCATGCGCCCCTGATACAACGTCTGCGAGACGTTGGCTACGATGCCACCGCTCTCCGGGAGGTGGCGGGGATTACGCTCCTGGTGAGCATTACGAATCGCCTCGCAACGCTGCTGGCTACGCCAATCGACGACGATCTGGGAGCCGTACCGGGCGCTTGGTACTTTGACTTTCCGTCCGCTCGTCGATTCGGTGCTGGATGTGTGGCAGCCCTTCACCGCCTTTCCGGACCGGCCCCTGTCCGCCGACGCCGCCGACGGCCCCTTCGCGGACGGGATTGCTCGCCTGGACGGAACGGGGGCCGGTCGGGTTCTGCAGTCAATTGTCGAGCGCTGGTTGGACACGGGTCGCGTGCTCCCGCACCGCACAAAGCTCCTCATTCTGGCGGTGGTGGCGTACGGGTTGTCGCAGGAGGCCCTCACGGCGAAGGTTCGCACCCGCCTCGCTGAACAGCACGGGGGTTCTGCGAACGACTTTGAGGCCGCCGTCAAGCGCGTCCGCAAGCACACGCAGTCCCTCTCCCGCAACAAAACAATTGCCGGCATCGCCGCCATCGGAATCAGCAACAGCCTCGCCCGGCTCGGGACGCTTGAGGCCCTGGCGCCGACATCTGGGTAGCGCACCGTGGGGAATTAGAAGCGCTTGCGGAGTGCTGCCTTGTTTGCCTCCTTCCCGAGACGCTGTTCAGTGAAAGAAGATTCTGTCCCCGAATAAGGAAACGCCCGCTCCGGTGCCGGACGCGTCCGACACCGGAGCGGGCGTGGATTGGAGACCGACAAACTCAAGGTTCCTTCTGGGCGAACTCATACTTTAGAATTTCCAAAGCGCCGATCCCGCTTTCTCCTCCACACTCTTGCTTGAGGAGCAGTTGAGAATATCGCGGGGATCCGAACTGACTGAGTTGGCCGTAAGCTGATCGCCTCGGCCCTCCTCCGGGGTTACTACCGTGAGTTCGAGGGTTCCGTTTTTAACATCCAGCACGGCTTTCTGACCTCCATCACCGAAGTCCGCCGTGATGGTATCGCCCTCCACCCCAGGATCGATGTTCGTGATAGCACCAGTTCCTGTGAAGCATTCATCCGCGCTTTCAGAACGAGAAATCGTCTCGAATCGATCCGTTTCGATCGAGTAGTAGAAGTCGTCCCGGGATCCGGACGTATCCGCGCTCGCATCATAGAAACTCACGACTTCCCAATTTCCGGTCCACTCCTCCGTGGTTCCGGAGGCAGGCGTTGCCGAAACGGAGCTTGACGCTTCGCTCTCGTTGAGCTCTTCGTCCACAGCCGTCACGGCGTGGTGGTAGGTCGTACCATCGGTTGCCGACGAATCGACAAACAAGCTCCTCGAAAGTGGACTGGAGTTCATCGGGATTCGGGTATCCACATTGTCAATTGGAGAGGTATCCCGGTACACGTAGTACCCGATGGGCTCGGAATCCCCTACGCTGTTCCAGCCGAGTGACACCGATCCATCTCCAGCATTGCTCGTGAGTCCCGAGGGAGAAGACGGAGCCTCGGTGTCGATCGTGCAGTTGATCTCATCGACCAGGTCGTTTGCGGTTGTATCCGCCGTAATGTTCGGGAGATTGGTGTCGCCCACCGTTTCGGCCGTCAGGATTCCATCAGAGGTGGTCATTTTGTACGTCGGGGTACGCCCGTCGTCCCGCTGCGTCGTGATCGTGTTATTGGACGGATCCCGGTTAATAATCGGGTCGGAGAAGGAGTTGCAGCTTCCGTCCTGAGTTCTGAATACGCCAGTCCATCGCGACTCAGTGATTCGGTACGCCTCTCGATTCGACACTTGCCGATCTCCGAACGACGTGACCACCCAGGTGCCCGTCCAGGCCGGCGAACTGTCCCCTTCTTCGCTGTCATTACCGTCGGACGGTACATCCCCTCCTTCAACACTTACTTCACCATCCGACGACGACGCAGAGGCCACAAGGCTGCCGTCTTCGCCGCGAAGCTCAAGCGTGAAGGTCGACGAGGACCCGCCGAGTGAGACAAAGCTCACACTGATTCCTGTTTTCGACCCACCTGCACACTTCGGAGTCCCGGGACTGATTTTTTCGTCGTGGGAGGCGTTATCTCCGTGCTCGCGCTGGAGAAGCAAGTGCTTCCGTCATTGTTCCCCCCATAGAAGAAGAGAACCGTAACGACCCCCCCCCTGCCTTCGAGGCGAGTTTGCTATTTGACTCTTTGACCTCAACTGTGGCTGTCCCCCCGACCTTATTTGCATCAGCGGTCGAATTAACCTCGTTACCTCCCCCGCTGGCCCCGCCGCTGTCACAGCCGCTAAGTGAAAGGCCGCCTCCGATTACCAAACCGACAAAAAGAGCACCGAATAGTTTTCGTGTAGAAGCAGTTCTCATCGTGTAAGTTGTAGCTTGTATAGAAGTGACACTTTGGAACGGCCGACTTCGCTAAAGGGGTATATCTTCAGAAGATCAAAGATGTGGCCGGATTTTAAGACTTTCACCGGCCTGAACCATCAACTTCCCCTTCAAGCAACGACGGGACGAGAACTGCGCGCCTCCTATGCTCCGGATGAGGACAGGCTGGATCGGCGAACGAGTGCTACGAAGCAGCGGGTCGACGCGCCGGGACGGCCCCGGTGTCGTCCAAGGGGGGCGCCGCCTCTTCGTGGAGCAGACGCTGCCGCTCGGTGCGGAGCACGCGGAGCAGCGACTGCCGCTCCTGCTCGGTAAGATCGCTGTACTGCCCGTCGGACAGGGCGTGGATGGCCTTCTCGTAGTGCTTCATCGCGCGGGTGCTCGTGGCGGTCGACATGGACACGGTCGGTCGTTGTGGGTCGGCGGGTGAAGGAGGCTCAGCGGTGAAGGACGCACCGATTTTTTCTTGACGGCGGAACTCCACCGGAGGAATCAGGGGACATCGTCCGTGGGGCACACTGCTCCGCCCCTTCAACGGTTCTGCATAAACTATGCCGGATTCATACGTCCCCCCGTGGGCACGAAGGCATCGGGTCCATCGGTGAGAAAACAGTAGAGTCGGTTCTGTGAATCGCGGAGGCGCTGGTAGGCCTTTTCGAAATTATTACCTCCGCGTTGTAAAACCGTTACGGGAACCGGCCGACACGCGAAGAGGCGTCTGGGGGTCCGGCTCCACTCCGCGGGTCCCCGAGTTCCGTGATTGCGTCCGTTTTCACGGATCGATAAGCACGAGTTTACGGACGGCGGACGCTGGACCTGTATTCTGACTGTGATCGATCGCAGCCGTAGTCCCCGCCGTATGCTCGTTTCTCTGGACCGCCTACTTGCTCTCATTCAGGCGCACGCGCCCCTCTTCGTCTTCGTCTGGATGGCGCCGGAAAATGCGCTCTTCGTCGCGGCCTTCGTGGGACTTGGGCCACGGCCTGGGCCGCTACGTCCTGCGGGTCGACGACCTGACCGCGGCGGTACAACAGACCTCCGACGATTGAAAACAGCATCATCCTCGGCTTCTCCCTCCTCTTCGCGCACGGCACCGACCGGTTCGTGCGCACCGCCTGGCGGACCGCTCGCAACGAGTGAACGCCCTCCCCGACGAACACGACGCCTCCGATTGCTCCCGGAATATCTTAACGTCTGTTGCATTAGATATAAGCTATTTAAATGATTGCACGTGTTGTTTTTTCGGGATGTGATACGTAGCGTTCGGATGTTGACAAAGATCGGATATGCTCGTCGATTTTTTCCTCGGCATCTTGTGTATCGCCTTTCAAGACGTTTGCGGCGCGTCTGCCCATGTCTGCGTCTTGATGCCGGCCAGTATCGCTGTTGACTCGCTTCCCCACGCTTCCCCTTCATACCCCGTTCAGAAGTTTCATGGATTGTATCCGCCTCTGGACCGTCGGCCTGCTGTGCACAGCCCTCGCGATTCTGAGTGGATGCGACGTGCCCACCGGCAACACCGATCCGTCGCTGAATACGGAGACGAATATTAGCGGCCCCCTCGTGTCCCAAACGTACTCGTTTCTCGGCGGCCCGGAGAGCGAGAACGACGTAATCATAGACACGACGAGCAACGCCGCGAAGGCACTGGGCACGTCCATCGAACGGGTGTCCGCCGCCCCAAAAGGCGGCCCCCAAAGCAAGCTCTCCGTGAATCAGGGCTTCTCGGAGGTGCTGGTCGAGAAAAGCGACGATATAGCCACCCAGGACATTGATGTCGATCTGGATTTTGTCGTCTCGGCGCCAGTGGGAGGGGGGACGGTTAAGGCCAAAGAGAATAACGTGAACGTCCAGGACGGCTCCGAGAACAACAACTTCGGCGCCATTGATGTCAGTGAAGGCCCCCTCGACCTCGTCGTCGAAAACAACACGGGCACCGAGCTTCAGGACGTCCGGGTCAAACTGGAAAACGAGGACGACGCCGCGTCCGATTTTGACGGCGAAAACATCCCTGACCTCGCCATTGACGAGGATCTGGGGACCATTGCCGCCGGCGGTACAGGGTCAGTCTCCGTGACGGCCTGGGAATCCCCAGACCGAGCGATCAAGGAGAAAATCGCGATCACGATTGAGGCGACGGCCTCTTCAGGGTTCCCCCCGGGCAATGTGAAGGTCTGCCTTGGCGGCTGCGATACCAGCAGCGAACTGACGGCCCAGACCCTCTACTTCCGGCCGGAGGGGGAAACGCTTTCTCTGGAAGGCACCGTGGACGTACTGGATCCCGGCCGCGTGGAGTTCGGGTCGGCAAGCTACGTGGATTTAAAGAATCCGCGCATCGACATCGAGGGCCTGGATCTTCGCGGCCCGCACGCCGAGCCGAAGGCGAAGTTTGAGGCCTTTGAGTTTAGCTATCCGGACGACATCACCTTTGTGACGGGTCCCGAAAAGGGGGAGTCCCTCTCCGTCGACCTCGTGGCCGATTCCGACTTCGACGGCACGGCGCGATCGTGCCCGTGCAACCCGACCGTGGATCTGGACGAGACCATTCGCTTCGACGGGCTGCAGGCCAACGAAGACATTGAGTTCGAGGTCGACGCCACACTTGAAGACAATCCCAGTGCCACGGCCATCCTGAGCGTGGGGGACGAAGTGCGGGCCGACGAAGCCGGCCTCCCGATCGCCGAGACCTTCCGGGTCAACTGGGACCTGACAGATAACTCGAACGACGACGTGACGGTCCGCGACACCCTTGACACCGATTTCTCTGGACTTGAGGACCTGACGGATCCGGACAACGACGCGACGCTCGACGACGCGACGCTTACGTTCCGGTACACGAACAAGCTTCCGCTCGGAGCGGACCTCACCCTGACGGTGGTGGACGAAACCGGAACCGAGATTCGCGCCCTGAGCGATGGGGACGATACAACCCCCATCGAGCTCGATGCCGCCCCGAAGAACAGTGATGGAACAGCGGCCGGCCCGTCGGAGGATCAGATTGGAATTTCGCTGGATCGTGCGGCCCTGAGCGAACTGGCCGACGGTCGTCGCCTCCGAGTGAAGCTGGAGATGCGTCAGGAGCAGGACGGGACAAACGCCCGAATCAAGGCCAAGGACACCCTGGACTTTGGATTGCTCTTCGACGTTAACGGTACCGTCAATACCGGATCCTGAGGCGGGTTCGTTGAACGGGCCGCCGGAGATTTTTCCGCGCCCCTGCACTGATCTTCGATTTCCCCTCTCGACGATTACTCACATCTGCTCGCGCTTCCGATGACATTTCCGTCCCGCGTTCCGTGCTTCGTGCTCATTGCCCTGCTCGGCCTCTGCATCGGCATCGCCGGGCCGTCCGACACCCACGCGCAGTCCGGCGTGCGGAGCGTCGGCGGCGTGGGGACGGGCGGCGGCACGTCTGCCCTGGAAAACGGCCCGTCGACCATGTACTCGAACCCGGCCGATTTGACGGTCGGCACGGTGGATCGCAACTTGGAAATTCAACTGTTCCGGGTCGCCGGGTACGTGGGCGGCAACCTCGTTCAGTTCAATCACTACGAGACTCTCTTCCTCAACGAGGGCGATCCTCTCACGAACGATCAGGCACGGTCGAGTCTCAACGACTGGTTCGGAAGCTCGAAACGACGAATCAGCACCTACGCGTCAGTCACGCCGCTGGCGATCACCTACCGTCCCGACGATGGGAAGTGGGGCGTGGGCGTGGGCATTCGCAGTCGGACCATCCAGACCGGAGGGATGGACAAGGGGCTCCTCGACCTCGCCCTGCGCGGGACGGCTCTCGGCTCGGACGAGCGGAAGATTCCCATCAACGGGGACTCCCGGGCATACAGCACCGTCGACGTGAAGGGGACCTTCAGCTATCGGCTCTCCTCGCTTCCGCTCTCGGTCGGCGTGTCGCCGAGCCTCATCTTCGGCCTCGGCTACGCCGGGGGCGACTTCTCCTCTACAGCCACCGTGAGCGAGAGCTCTCTCGTTCACAACTTCGACTACACCGCCCGGGCGGCGGGTGCCCCAAGCCGTGGCGTCCTCGACGAATTTAGTGCCTTCAATGACGACCTTGTGGACGATGAGGAGCTCGAATCCAACAGCGGGCTTGCCGGCATCGGGGGCGGCATCGACCTCGGCGCCACGTACGAGGTGCGCCCCGACCTGCACGCCTCGTTGAGCATTACCGATCTTGGACTCATCAAGTGGACCAAGGATGCGCAGACGGTGACGCCGAAAAGTAGCGAGTTCCGTTTCGACGGCGTCGAGCCGAATGCCCTGGACGGCGACTTGGGCGACGAAGTCGAAGCGGAAGTCGACAGCCTACTGGAAAAAGCATACGAGGACGTCAATCGGGATCGCTCCTCCTTCACCACCGGCCTCCCGACGACGCTACACCTGAGCAGCACGTGGGACCAGGGCATCGTCATTCTGAACGGAGGCGTGTCGGTCGGCCTCAACCAGGACGCCGGGGCCACGCCCGATCCCGTCGCGGTCCACGTGGGCAGCAAGCTGGATGCAGGCCCGATCCCGCTCCGAGCGGGGGTCCGGTTCTTCGGGTCCCAGGCGATGACGTTCACCGGCGGGGTCGGATTCGATCTCGGGTTTTACCAGCTGGAGCTGGGCGGAAGCGTCACGCCCAGCACATCGACGCTCGGAAGCGGCGCCCGGTACGCCGTAAGCCTCTCGCTGGGCACGATCCGGATTTAAACCCGCCCTACTGCAGCGAGGCTCAAGTCCTTCGGCGGTTGGGGAGGGCTATCGTCTCAGCCAACGTGCTTTTCCCAAGCTCTGGACGCCGGATTGCTTCGCGTCCGTCGTTGACGGGCTGCTTTTCACAAACGGATCTGCCCGACAACATGCGCTTCGAAGCACTACCTCCTTGCCCCTCCCCACTACGGGCCGACCGATCGGTGCGAACGGACTCCCGTGTCGCCCCCGAGAACGCCCGGGATTCGGCCCCCTGAGAATGGACCCCCTCCTTTGTACGCGTCTCCACACGCCGCGGACGTTATATTTCGGAGGACGGATGTGTCTACGGACATGCCCGCCGTCCCTCTCGGTTTACGCTCGTCCGCCATGCCCGTCGTTCGTGTCCTCACCGCGGTGCTGAGCTTCGGCATTATCCTCACACCGCCCGCCCCGGCCCAGCCCACCACCGACACCACCGTCACCTGGCGCAGCTACAGCGCCACCGGCACCACCCGCGTGCAGGTGTACCCGGGGCCGCCGGATGAGGAGGAACAGCACACGGTCGTGCTCTGGGAGCTGGCCGAGAACCGCGGCCCGACGGTCGTGGAGGACCTCCCGTACGTGGCCGACCTCGTGGGACGCCGCCTCGGCATCGACCCGACAACGGCCTACTGGGTCACGTACTGGGGCGGCTTTTCCTACGACGGCGCCGATCCGGACGCCGACCGCGCGCTCTTCCTTCGAGCCACATTCCACCGAACCTCCGGCGGCGACCTCGGGAGCCCGCGCTGGACCGTCGTTGAGGAGTCCGAGGTGCGCGAACTGACGGACCGGCAGTGGAATCCGTGATGAGGGAGAGGTCGAAACGGGGAGCGGGGCCCAGCCACAACAAAAACGCCGCCGACCCCGACACGGCGTCGAGGTCGGCGGCACCACCACTCATCGCTACACCGAAGGCGAATCCCGATCACGGCGGCGGGTCCGCCGACCGGAATTGCCCTTCCACATTTGTCTCAACGGGCCGGGACTGGGGATTATTATATCTATTGTGTTGCCGGACGCATATCGTCTTTACTGATCCGTGCACGGGGAGGTAAATAAAATTCTCCGTGTGAGGAGATCAGCCGGACCTGTCCGGCACCGGACTCGTCCGGCAAGATGCTGGAAATCTCAGATTTCCTGGACCGTGTTGTGCTATCAGCGACAATCGTCTTTAGCAACCCATTCCCGTATCAGTAGAGGCGGGTGAAAACCGCGGGTACACTTTCAAGAGCCATTCCGCCCTCGCCTAGAGCGCATCCCGACAGCAGTCGGGATACTTGTTCGCTCAACAGCGTTCGGTCAGGGCGCAGCCCAAAAGACTACTTCTTCTCTCACTGGCGTTCGGTCAGGGCGCAGCCCAAGACTACTTCTTCTCTCACTGGCGTTCGGTCAGGGCGCCAGTCGTTCCAGCCTCCAGTGGTCGGTGTCGAGGTCGGAGCGGCGGTAGCGGAGCCGGTCGTGGAGGCGGTTGGGGCGGCCCTGCCAGAACTCGATCGCGGTCGGGCGCACGACGTATCCGCCCCAGTGCGGCGGGCGGGGGATGGTCTCCTCGTCCTCGTACTCGGCCGTCACCTCGTCCAGATTCTGCTCCAGGTCGGCCCGGCTGTCGACGACTTGGCTCTGCGGCGACACCCAGGCCCCCAGTTGGCTCCCGCGGGGGCGACTGTGAAAGTAGTCAGTCGATTCCTCTTCGGGCAGCTGCTCGGCGCGGCCCTCGATGCGCACCTGCCGCTCCAGCGGCGGCCACCAGAAGACGAGCGCCGCACTTGGATTTTCGGCCAGTTCCTGCCCCTTCTTGCTCTCGTAGTTGGTGTAGAAGCGAAAGCCCCGCTCGTCAACGCCCTTCAGCAGTACGATGCGGGCCGAGGGGGCGGCATCGGGCGCGGCGGTGGCGATCGTCATCGCGTTCGGCTCGTGCACCTCGGCGTCGAGGGCCTCGTCGAACCAGTCGCGAAACTGCTCGATCGGGTCGTCGACCACGTGGGTGCGGTCGAGCTCGGCCTGAGCATACTCCTGACGAAGATCAGCGAGATTGGACATGCGGGGCTGACGGCCTCGTGAGCGCGATCGATTCGGATATCCGCAACGAGGGGACCGGCCCGTCGTTTCGGCCAGTGGGGAGTTGTTGCGAGGCCGAAACGTCTGCGGGAAGTCGTTGACGCGGTTGCGCGTGCTCGGACGGAGGCGTGATGCGGTCCGCACCCCTACACCCCCAACCTCGTACACTTCAAAACGACCACACCGAGTCGTCACCCACAGCGGGAAGCAACAGCGCCGTCCCCAACCGGAACGAGTATCCCGCCGGCGGGCTACCGCCAGATTTCCATCCGCAGGCCCCGGGCATTCGTCGGGGCCGTCTCCGAGCCCGGCGGGCACCGTTCGGCCGTGCCCTCGTCAATGCGCCGCGCCGTCCAGCAGGCAGCATGAGCGTCGATAATGTCGTCGGCCCCCAGCGCGCTTCCTGCGAGCGACGACACGGCCGCGTCGACTTCCGAAAATCCATGCTCCGTCAACAGGCCCCGGCGGGCCCGTTGGCCGGCGTCGGTGTGCTTGCTGTCCGCCACCGGCGTGCCGCCGTTCATCGCGAAGAACGACAGCTCCGGGTGGACTTCGTGGACCCGCTCCTGCCGCTCCGGCGTCATGGGCTCGGCGAGGGCACGCATCTTGGGAACGAGATGATAGGTCTGTTTGGAGAGGCCGGGCGCGTCGGGGTTGGCGGCGCGATTCCGGCGCTGGGCCTCGTCGTAGGTGTCCGCCCACAGCGCGTCGTAGGCGGGCGGGGAAAAGACACTGGTCCCGCGCGGATGCCCAAGCAGCCGGCGGGCAGCGCGGTCACAGGCGCGCCCGCCGGACTGGGCCGTATCGGGCAGCCCGATCACCATGTCGATCCCGAGCACAGCGGGAGCCTCGGGCAGCGACAGCAAAGCATCCACGCCGTCGACCGTGCGGCAGCGTACCGTGTCGGTAGTCGATTCACAGAGAACGACGACCCATCCGTCGCGAAAGCCATCGGCTCCGGCTACCCAGGGCGATGCATCGGCCGAATCGGCGGAGGGTTCCATCAATGATCGGGGAGTTCACGATTGGGAGTACACCAACTTCCACGCATTGAAAGCGTTAGATGCGTCCACAGTTCATGCGTCATTCCTTACCCGTCTACATGCGTCTTCCCTTCGTTCTGGCTCAACGGTTCGTGGCGGGGAAAACGCTCGACGAGGCCCTTCCGATTGTGGAGGCCCTGAACGACGACGGCCTGCACGTCGCCCTCGACAAGCTGGGCGAGCACGTGCACGACCGAGACGAGGCCGTAGCGGCCCGCGACGCCTACATTGATCTCATACGTCGCCTTCCTAATCGCGCGGACGAGGGGCTTCGCAACCGCATTTCCATCAAGCTGTCGATGATGGGACAGCTCATCGACGAGGACTTTTGCCTCGACAACCTGCGTCGGCTCCTAACGGTGGCCGCCGAGCACGATGTCTTCGTGCGGCTGGACATGGAGGGAAGTGCCCTCACCGCCTCCACGCTCGACCTCTTCGAGGCCGCGTACCGCGATTTTCCCGACCACGTGGGGCCGGTCCTGCAGGCCATGCTCCACCGCACCGACCGCGATGTGGATCGCATGTGCGAGCTCGGGGTCAGCGTGCGGCTCTGCAAGGGGGCCTATGCCGAGTCGGCAGCCCTCGCTCATCAGAATATGGCCGAGATCCGCGCTCGGTATCGCGACTACGCGGAGCGCCTGCTCCGGCACGCCCCGTATCCCGGCATCGCCACCCACGACGACACCCTCATTCGGGCCGCGAAGGAGAGTGCCGACCGCCACGACGTCGGGCCCGACCAGTTCGAGTTTCAGATGCTCTACGGCCTACGCCGGACGACGCAGCGCCAACTCGCCGAGGAGGGCTACAACGTCATGGTGTACGTGCCCTACGGCCCCGACTGGCTTCCCTACTTCTCCCGTCGCCTCCGCGAGAAGAAGGAGAACGTCTGGTTCGTTCTCAAAAATCTCATGCGCGCATAGTGTCTGGACTGGACGCGCGGCCCTACTCCTCGGAGGTGCCTATGAGCGAGGCGCCGGTGTGACGAGCCATCAGCATCACCACCGCGCCTGCGGCGAGAACCGACCCGACATGGGCGGCAATCGAAACGAGAGTCCGAATCGTGGGCTCAAGCATGAGGCGTGTAGAACGTTCGTCCGACACAACATGAAAACGGACGGACGACGGGGTGAGGCACCCGTATCCGCCCGCATCTTCCCTTACGCACGGGACCACACACATTCGCCAAGAACCATTCCTAAGATGCATGTGTGTATTATGAGTTCTGGTCTCGGTACGAGCCCGATGCAGCGCTCTCTACTCGACGAATGCAAAGTATCGGTCGTGATGGTCTGCACAGCCGGGGTTGAAGGCGGCTTCGCAATGCGGACACGTATGGTCGGCCTGCAGGTAGGCGGCGGCCGACATGGCCCCCCCGCAGGCGCCGCACAGGACGGCCGGCTCGTGGCGCCGAGCGTACGGCCACCGCGCTGGGACGTGGTCGGTGGTCTCTGCGTGACACTGGGCACACGGGTAGTATACCTCGCAGCACGCGAAGCGAATTGCAATCACGTCGCGCGGGCCGTCGTAGTGGGCACAGCGGGCCTCGGGGTCCACGGCAACGCCGCGAAGTGGCACGGCGAAGCGCGCGTCGAAGGCAGGGGCATGGGTCGTCTGGATCGCACCGGACGGCATACGACACAGGCACAGAGACAAATTGGATACGTATATTCCCAACCTCGGATCGAGCAAACCGTTCATCCAGCTGGGTCCCCGTAACGACGCCAGCACTCGGCACACGAGCAGAATCGGTCTCCGTTGATCCGGCCTGCCCCTCATCGAGTCGCCGGAGGAGGTGGGACGGCTGCTCACCGGGGCGCTGCGCTCGATGGGCATCTCGGACCTCCAGGCGGTGGTACTGGAGCCTGCGACCGAAGCCCCGGTTGCGGTGGTCGGAAGCCTCGGAATGAATCCGCTGCCCGATCCGGTCGAGGAGGAGATTCGGCGCCTCCACACCGCGGGGGGCCTCGACGACGAGCCCCCCGGCACCCCGGCGCACCGTCAGATCGACCTGTGTAGGGACGAACACGCGGCACTCATTGAGCAGGGCCTCCAATCGCTCACCGTGGTCCGCCTCGGGACCCTTGATGACGCATTCGGCCTGGTGGCCGTGGGCCGCACCGACGCGTCGGGCCTCACGTCCGTGCAGGCCTCGTCCCTGCAGATGATGGCGGCTCAGGTGTCGATGGCCCTGCACCGCATCCGCCTCAACCGGCAGCACCGGGACCAGGCGGCGGCCCTCCGCGCCAGCGAGGCCCGCTACCGCGAGCTCTATGAGCACGCCCCGGTGGCCTACGTGACCGTCGATGCGGACGGCCGCATTCAAATGGCCAATGAGCAGACCGCAGAGCTGCTCAACACCACCACGGACCCCCTCTCGGGGCGCACCCTCACGCACTTTTGCTCCGACACCGACGCGGCCGACGAGACCGTCCGCCGTCTCAGGGCGTGCATCCGAAACGAGGAGCGGTTCTACGACCAGACTGTCCAGATCTGCCGGGCCGACGGCACCTCCATCTGGGTAAGCATGTCCGTGCAACCCGTGACGCCGTCGACGGGAGAGGCAGAGTGTCTCGTGACAATGCGGGACGTGACGGAGCAGGTCCACATGGAACGGGCGCTCCGTAGCACCCGGGACGACCTGGAGGAACGGGTCAAGGAACGAACGGCAGAACTAAAGCGGGCCAATGCGCAGCTGCAGGAGCACGCGGAGCGGCTGTCCATCCTGCGCGACATCGACCAGGCCATCCTGGCCGCGGAGTCGCCGGAGGAGATTTCGGCGGTGGCGGTTCAGCGGGCCGAGCAGGTGGTGCCGTGCGAGCGGGTAAGTGTGACGATATTGGACTGGGCGGCGGCGGAGGCCGAAATTCTGGCCGCGGGCGCGGACGAAGAAGTGCTGGATACCGGCACTCGCGTTTCTCTCGACGAGTACTACCTGCCGGATCCCCTCCTCGACGGAAACGCACAGCGAATTCCGGACCTCCAGGAGCTTTCCCTGCCGGCCGCCGCCGAAAAATACGGGAGCGGGGCGTGCGGTCGGTCCTCTGCCTCCCGATGATGGTAGAGGACAAACTGGTGGGCGCCCTGAAGATGGGCCGGATGACGCCGAATGCATTCACGGACGAAGAACGGAAGATTGCACGCGGACTGGCTGACCATCTGGCCATTGCCCTGCGCCAGGCCAAGCTGTGGGGCGCGGTGAAGCAGCAGCGCGAGCAGCTCGAAGAACGGGTGCAGGAGCGAACGGCCGAGTTGGAGGCGGCGAACGCCACTCTCAAAGAAGAAATCGAGGAACGCACGCGCGCGGAGCAGGCCCTTCGCGAAAGCGAGGAGCGTCTCAGCCGCATCATCGACTCGGCGATCGACGCCATCATCAGCGTCACCGCCGACCTGGAAATCACGCTGTTCAACGACGCCGCCGAGCAGGTCTTTCAGTGCGGAGCCGATGAGGCGACATGCCGTTCGCTCCGGCCGATGCTCACGGAATCATTTGAGGCGCTTGTGGAGCGGCACATTCAGGCGCACCGAAACGGGGCCACGGGCGGCGCCTCAGACTCGTACTCCGATGGGCAGTACCTCACAGCACCGGAGGGACTAGAAGCGCGGCGGGCCGATGGGGAGCCCTTCCCGGTCGAGGCCACGCTCTGTCCCGTGGAGCTGCCCGACGAGGACCAGTACCTTCTCATTCTCCGCGACCTCAACGAGTTGAAGGCCGCCGAGGAAGAGGTCAGCCAGCTTCAATCCGAGCGGGACTACCTGGAGGAGGAAATCAAAACGGAGCGTAACTTTGATGAGATCGTAGGCGCCTCCCCCCCGATGCAGAACGTCTTCACGGCCATCGAGCAGGTGGCCGACACGGATGCGACGGTTCTCATTACCGGTGAGACCGGCACCGGCACGGAGCCCGTGGCGCGGGCCCTCCACGACCGCAGTGAGCGGGCGGAGCAGGTATTCGTGAAGGTGAACTGCGCGGCCCTCTCCAGCGATCTCATTGAGAGCGAGCTGTTCGGCCACGAGCGCGGGGCGTTTACGGGTGCCACCGAGCAGCGCGAGGGCCGCTTTGAGCGGGCGGACGGCGGGTCGCTACTGCTCGACGAAATCGGCGAGCTGCCGCTCGACACGCAGGCCAGGCTCCTGCGCGTGCTGCAGCACCAAGAGTTCGAGCGGGTGGGGGGAAGCGATGCCCTCACGGTGGACACCCGCATTCTGGCCGCCACCAACCGCGATCTGGAGGCCGAGGTGGACGCGGGCCGGTTTCGCTCCGACCTCTTCTACCGCCTCAACATTTTCCCCATCGAGCTGCCGCCCCTCTGCGAGCGCAAGAGCGACATTCCCCTGCTGGCCGAGCATTTCTGCACCCTTTTCTGCCAGCGCACCAGCACAACGGTTACGAGCATCTCCGACGACGCGATGGCGGCCCTCAAGGCCTACGACTGGCCGGGAAACGTGCGCGAACTGGGCAACATCATCGAGCGGACCGTCATTCTCACGCGCGACGACGAGATCCGACCGGAACACCTCTCCATTGCCGGGGAGGCCTCGTCGCCCCGTTCGAACGGCTTCCTCACCCTGGCGGAGGCCCAACGCGAGCACATCGAGCGCGCCCTGGAAGCGACCGACGGGGTGGTGGGCGGCGACGACGGCGCGGCCCAGCTGCTCGACCTCAAGCGCACCACCCTGCTGTCGCGCATGGACCGGCTGGGCATCGACCCGGAGGACTATCGGCCGTGAGGATGTCGGTCGCGTGTGTCCCCCCTCGTTACAGGAACCGGTCGTGCTTAGTGAGCCGGCTGCTCGGAAGGGCTGCGCGGGGACGTTTCGGGCACGGGGGGAACCCGGAAATACGAGACGCCCGCACAGATCAGCCCAAGAAGGACGAATAGCAGAAATCCACGCGCATACCCGATCCGTCCGTACACGTCGACAAAGCCCCCGAGGAGCGGGAGCACGACGAGCGTTCCGCCCGCCCCAATGCCCCCGATCCATCCGGAGGCCCCGCCCACGGCGTCCGGTACGTAGAGCGGGACGAGCTCAAACACCGCCGCGTTGGCCACGCCCATGCCGGTGCCTAAAACCATCATCCCGAAAAACGCCGGAAGGGGCGTGGCGGCAACGCTGAGGATGCCGGCGCCCGCAGCCATCGTACAGAAACTGGCGGTGGCGACCGCTTCGCCGCCGTACCGGTCGCTGAGGCTGCCCCCGACAATCCGAATCAGGGAGCCGTATATCGTGTAGATGCTCGCCGCCAGCCCGGCCAGCCACAGCGTGCCCTCCTGCTGAAAGTGGAACGCCTTCCAGTACGTGGGGAACCAGGCCGTAAGGGCCATCAATCCGCCGCCGCACGACACCGAGTAGAGAAACACCAGTATCCATGTCCGGTGGTTGAGCGCCGAACTTCTCAGCGACTCCCAGGTGTCGCCCGAAGGGAACACCTCCTGCCCGAGTTCTCTGGAGATTTCGTGGGCTGAATCGGGCGCGACGCCGTCCGCACGGAGCTGGAAGTAGTAGGAGTCGATCCCAAAAACGGCGTAGAGGACCGTGACCGCGAGCACAAACGAGAGCCATCCGGCGTAGGCCGTCGTCAGCCCCCAGAGGCCGATGCCCACCGGAAGCAAATAGTTGATCACGCCCGGCCCGATGTTGCCGCCGCCCGCAAAGACGCCGAGCGCATAGCCCTGTTGGTCTTTGGGAAACCAGTAGGAAGTCTGCGGAATGCCCACCGAAAACGTCGCGCCTCCAGCCCCGCCGATGAGACCGAACCCCAACAGGAACCCGTACAAGTGCGGCCCGAAATGGGCGGGATGGTAGAAAAACAGGACCGTCACGATCCCCGCCATTCCGACCGCCGTCGAGCCGAGAAGAATAAGAAACGGCATTTTGCCGCCGACCTCGTCGACCCAGGCTCCAAATGGAATCCGCAACAGCGCCTGGCTGACTTGCGGAGACGACAGCAAAAGGCCCGTCTGCACCCCGGTCAGGCCCAGCGCGCTCTTGAAGGTCGGCCCCGCGGCGCCATACATGACGATACTCGTCAGGCCGGCGAAGAACGCGAGTGTGGCCATCGTGAGACCGGCATTCGGCGTGCCCGCCAGGTCGCGTTCGGGGTTGAGCGTTGTTCGGTCCGACATATCATCCGGAGGGGGCAGTCGTTCGGAGAGAGCAATGGACCGGTTTACTGATACGTGAATGGGTTTCCACCGATCTCTGCTGATAGCGCAACACGGGCCAGGAGATCTTTGTGACTTTGCGAGATTAATCGCTGGATACGTTTCCCTGTGGACTTGCCTCTGTGAGACGAAAGAAAAACCGACCGGCTTCGAAGAAACGGCCGCCCGGATGTCTGTCGGAGCGAAGCGACCAAAATTTCTCATGTCTGATTCCGACAGCTGTCGGGAGAGTCTGAGAAATTTTAGTGGAGCAGAGACAGGCGTCAGGCCGCCTCTTCACAGGGGCTCCTTGCGGGTCATCCCGCGTGGCCTTGATCTTTTTAGTTCATTTTTAGATCAAGCTAAAAATGAACACCAGGATTTCGAAAGTAGCGAAGCATCGTGGAATGGGCAGTCGCTTTCGAAAAAACGATGGCGTCCCGTGAATAATCTCGCAATCCTACAAAGATCTCCAGCAGTTTCGGCTTCAGGGGATCTCAGATCCCCAAGATCTTGCCGGACGAGTCCGGCTGATCTCCTCACGCGGAGAATGTTGTTTACCTACCCCTGCACGGATCAGTAGAAAAAATCCCGGCCCCGGCGACCACGCGGGTCGCAACGGGGCCGGGATCAGATGGACCGGGGCGGGCCGCAAAAACCCCCGGTCCGTGGTACTGGGGCGTGTGGCGTCCTCACGACGGCTAAAGATTCACGGACGTCATCACATAGCCCCAGTAGTCTGTATCGCCGTTCGGGGCAAACGCGTCCCTCGGGAAGAAGCTCGACGCCCCCACCGTCACCGATAGGGGGTCGGCAAACTGATAGCTGAGCGTCAGGTCGACCTCCTGCCCATACGCCTCCACAGGCCGACCGGAGGGCGCATCCTCCTCCACGAAGTGATGCACCTTCGCCGCCACCCCGATCTTCTCCGACAGGTTCGCCGAGCCCTTCACCCGGAGGTCCTGCAGCCCATTCTGGGCATTGTTCGGGATGCTGAGGAAAAAGTCCATGTAGCCGTAGAACTTGTGGTTGGTCGCAAACAGCGTGTCGAACGTATCGAGGCCGCTGTCGGCATCGCCGGAGAGGCGGGTGTATCCGGCCCCAACCGTTGGGGATCCGGAGACGCCGAAGGAATAATCAGCGTCTCCGCTGAGCAGATACGCATTAATCGTCGATCCTCCACGATCGCCGGTCTGGTACGCCCCTTCAAGCTGATAGGACGCCTGCGATACGGAGCCTCTCAGGGTCACGCCCGGCGTGAAGCGCGTCAGCTGCGTTTCGTCGTTGGTTCCGGCCACATTCCGGGTGTTGTTATCGAGGATGGCGAAAACCTCCAGCGTTTGTGCCTCCGCCACGGCCCAGGTGCTATAGACCCCCAGCAGGTTGTCGGATCCTTCCCCCGTCGTATTTCCCGAAAACCGGGGCGGGAGCCGGGCCGCGAACACATCCACGGTGGCTTGCTCCGTGTCGTAGGACACCACGCCCCCGTCGAAGGTGCGCGCCTGATTGCTCCACTCCACACCGCCGATGAGGCGCTGATTGCCGTACACCAGTTTCTGGCGCCCCGCCTTCACGGAAAACGGCGTATCGAAGAGGTCGTCGACCTTGAAATACGCCTGATGAAGATCAAAGGTGCCGTTGGGCGGAGAAAGCGTGCTGCCGCCGTCCCCGAAGTTGCGCGTGTCCTGAATTTGGATGAACGTCGTCACCCGGTCCGCAGGAGCAAAACCGGCGTTCAGTCGGGTGCGAAGCTCGTGGAAGTCGTCAAAATCGGACTCGAAACCGTCCTTCTTGTCATCCAATTGCGTCCGCTGCCGGATTTGCCCCCCAATGTCGAGGGAGGACGGAAGCTGCTGCGCTGCGACGGCCGGGGCCACCAGAAGCAGCACCCAGGTCAGTAGTCCGATCCGCCGGATCGTGGACCCGGACGAGAAAACAGAAAGCGAGAAGCTGTTCAGCATAAACGAAACCATCGTGCGTGAAAAAGAGGAAGCGCCTTGACAGCAATCGTTTGTTCTCATGCGAAGGCGTCGTCAGAGTCGGAGGAGATGCATCGGAGCGATCCCCTCGACGGGCCGCGCCGGAACGAGCCCTCTCGCGAAGGCCCGTCCGGACACGACGGGCGTCGGGAGAATCGTGAGTACCGATACGAAGAGCGAGGGCGCTACGCAGCGGCGGCAGCGGCCTTCCGGTCCGCGTCCTGCTGCTGTGCGGCTTCAAGGGACTCGTTGATCTCTTCCTCGTAGTCGTCGGAGAACGTCACGAACAGCGCGAGGAACGCACCCACCGTGATCATGCCGCCCAGGAGGAAGAACGCGAAGTCCCAGTCGAAGGCGCCCTTGAAGAGGAAGCCGGCCGCCACTGCGCCCGCAGTCCCTCCGGCGCCAACCATGCCGGCCACCGAGCCCATGGCCTTCCGGTTCACAAACGGCACCACCGAGTACATTGCCCCCTCGGCCGCCATCACCATGATGCTGAACGGAACCAGCATCGTCGCCGCGAGCATCAGCGTGTCCATCTGTGCGAAGGTCATCATGAAGAGCCCCTCCAGCACCATGGCCCCGCAGAGCCACAGCACACGTCCACGCAAGCCGTAGTTGACGGCGAACTTGTCGCTAATCCAGCCGCCCATCGGTCGGGCAAAGATGTTCATGAGCCCGAAGCTGCCGGCGAGCGTACCCGCCATGGCGAGGCTCTGGCTGAAGTAGTCGGTGAAGTAGAGCGCCAGAAAGTTGTTCATCGTCAGCTCAATGCCGAAGGAGCCGCCGTACAGGATCGTGAGGATCCACACGCGGTAGTCCTTGGCCGCGGTAATGAAGGAGCCGGTGGCCGAGTCCGTAGAGGTCAGGCCCTCGTAGCCCTCCTCGCGGAGCTCATCGTAGTTTCCGACCGGTGTGTCCTGCGTCAACGTATAGTAGGCGATCCCCGTCAGGAAGCAGACCAGCCCGGCCACGACCATACACAGGCGCCAGCTCCAGAAGTCGCCGAGGCCCATCGCCAGAAAGGCGCCGAAGAGGAGCGGCATGATCGCCTGCGTGGCGCCGCCGCCCAGATTGCCCCAGCCGGCGGTAATGGCGTTGGCGGTCCCCACCGCGTTGGAGGCGAACATCTTCGAGCTGTGGTACTGCGTGATCACGAACGAGGCCCCGATGAACCCGATCAGCAGCCGACAGATCAGAAACGTTTCGTAGGTCGTCGCGAGCCCAATCCCCATCACGGGAATGGACGCGAGGACAAGGAGTCCCGAATAGGCCTTCCGCGGCCCGATCCAGTCACAGATGCTCCCGAGGATCGGGCGGGAGAGTGCCGTGGTGGCCACCGCCGCGATGCCGATGTTTCCGATTTGGGCCTCCGTCAGCGCCAGCTCGTCGCGGATCACCGCCATGAGCGGCGAGACGCCAAACCACGCGAAGAAGCAGAGGAAGAAGGCAAACCACGACATGTGGAAGGCCCGCATCTGAGGGTCAGTGAAATTGAAGAAATCGATGCTGGTTGCCTTGCCCAGCGGATTGGTGTCGGTCGTACCGTTCGTGTCCTTCACGATCCTAAAGGGGTTTTGGGAAAGAGTCGCTCTGTCTCGTTTTCGATTTCCCCGAAACGATTGGCTTTTTTTCGGGCGTTAGCCGAATATGATGAGGTAAAATCGGATATGCAAGAGAGTAACTTGCGTGTAAGTGGTTACAGGACGTAAAATTTACGTTGACGAAGCGCTTCCACACGGAAGCTTTGAGGAGTCTACACAAAAGAGGGTGTGATCCTCCCCTTACATTTTTGGTATGCGAAGGCCTTGACGCGCCACAAATCGGGGACGACTCTGTCCGAGAGGGGCCGGACGCCCTCTGGTACGGCCGTCAAAGATTCGATGGAATGATTGACGAAGACGCTGCCGCAGCGCGCGCGGACCGAACGCGTTCCGGGCGTCGCCCGTCGAATCAAGCCTGTGGTTTTCTTTTTCTCTCCAGATGCTGCTTGACCCCTTCCATGTCTGTTCCTCCGAAAATGGAGCTCGGCGTCGATACGGCCTACCGCCCGATCGAGGACTACGGCCTGATCGGCGACATGCACACCGTGGCCCTCGTCAGCAAGGACGGGTCCATCGACTGGTGCTGCCTGCCGCGGTTCGACGCGCCGAGCGTGTTTGCCTCTCTGCTGGACGCGGAGCAGGGGGGGTACTTTCAGATCTCGCTGCAGAGCGAGGCGATGACGACCAAGCAGTTCTACTGGCCGGAGACCAACGTGCTGGTGACGCGCTTTCTGTCGGAGGCCGGGGTGGGCGAGGTCCGCGACTTCATGCCGGTGGCCGGGCGGGCCTACGACCGGCGCCAGCGCCAAATTATCCGCACGGTACGGGCGGTACGGGGCACCGTGTCCTTCGAGATTGAGTGCTATCCGGCCTTCGACTACGCGCGCGCTGATCACGGGACCGAAATTATCCGCGAGGGCGCGTGCTTTCGCACGCAGGATCGCGCTCTCAATCTGGCCGCCGCGGTGAACCTACAGCGAGCCGAGGGGGGCGTGTCGTCGACGGTGACGCTGGACGAAGGGGAAACCACCACGCTCATCCTCCGCGACATCAACCCGGGCGACCGCTGCGTACGCACCCTTTCGCCCACCGAGGCCACGCAGGCGTTCCGGGATACGGTGCAGTACTGGCGCGACTGGCTTTCGCAGTCGACCTACACCGGGCGCTGGCGCGAGATGGTGCACCGGTCGGCCCTCACGCTCAAGATGCTGACCTACGAGCCGACCGGCGCCATCGTGGCGGCCCCCACCTGTAGCCTGCCGGAGGACGTGGGCGGGGAGCGCAACTGGGACTACCGCTACACCTGGATCCGCGACGCCGCCTTTACGCTGTACGCCTTCCTCCGCATCGGCTTCACGAAGGAGGCGCAGGACTTCATCGACTTCCTGTCTCGCCTCTACTCCGAGGACGCGGCGGGGGAGGGGCCGCTGCAGGTGATGTACGGCATCGACGGGCGTACCAACCTCGAGGAGAATACGCTCGATCACATGGAGGGCTACCGGGGGTCCGAGCCTGTCCGCATCGGCAACGGCGCCTACGACCAGCTTCAGCTCGACATCTACGGCGAGCTCATCGACGCCATCTACTTGCACGACAAGTACGGCGTGCCGGTCTCCTACGAGACGTGGCAGTCGGTGCGCACCTTTGTGAACTGGGTCTGCGAGAATTGGAAGCTGACCGACGAAGGGGTGTGGGAAGTCCGTGGCGGCCGACAGCACTTCGTCTACTCGAAGCTGATGTGCTGGGTGGCGGTGGATCGCGGGGTGCGCCTGGCCCGCAAGCGCTCCCTCCCGGCCGACGAGAGCTACTGGCGCAAGTGCCGCAACGACATCTACGAGGCCATCATGAGCGAGGGCTGGAGCGAAGACCGGCAGGCCTTCACGCAGAAGCTCAACGGCTACGTCCTGGACGCGTCGAACCTCATGATGCCGCTCGTGCGGTTCATCTCGCCGGGCGACGAGCGCACCCTGAAGACGCTCGACGCCACGCTGCAGTCGCCCGAGGAGGGGGGGCTCGTCTCCAACGGGCTCGTGTACCGCTACAACGCCGACGAAACCCACGACGGGCTGGAGGGGGAGGAGGGCACCTTCAACATCTGTACCTTCTGGCTGGTCGAAGCCCTCACGCGCGCCAGCGACGCGGAGCCCTCGCGCCTGGAGGACGCGCGTCTCATCTTCGAGCAGATGCTCGGCTATGCCAATCACCTAGGCCTGTACGCGGAAGAGACGGGCACCCACGGTGAGGCCCTCGGCAACTTCCCGCAGGCCTTTACCCACCTCGCCCTCATTAGCGCCGCCTACAACCTGGATCGGACCCTGGACAACCAGTAGGGCGGAACGCTTCTTGCGACGAAACGGAATGTCGTAACGACGGCCCGAAGGGGCCTACACATGGGCTCCATATAGGCTCGTGCGTCCTTCTCGTCCAATCCCGTCTTCGCTCATGCCTGACGTTACGAATGCTCGCTCTTTTACCTTCGACGATCTTGCCTGCCGCGTCGAGGGCCACGGCGTCGTCGGCACCTTCAGCGTGCGGGACAATCCAGAAGCCGTGCGGTCCTGGGCGTAGAGACGGTGCCGACGCTCCTCGTCTTTCGGGACGGGGAGGTGGAATCCGTCCTACAGGGCGCCGAGAAGATCCAGACGTTTGTGGAACGCATCGACGAAGAGGTCTTCTTCGGTCAGCCGTCGTCGTGTGAGCGGTAGCGCGTTGCGGATTGAGTGTTGTGGGTTGCGGGTTGTGCATTGGCGCGCTGAGGGATGTGCGCTGGCGTTTGAAGGGAGCATCTACGGGCAAGCGCAGCCGTTCCGCTTTACCACTCAATCTTGAACGCCCACCCCTGAACGCCCAACCCTGAACGGGTTAGTGCAGCCCCGCTTCCACCAGCAGAAGCCCCGCCGTGAGGGCGAACAGAAGGCCCAACCCAATCTCCATCACGCGGTCCGGCACCCGCTCGGCGAGCTCCGGACCGAGCTGCGCGCCGATGACCCGGACCGAGCTGCGCGCCGATGACAACGCCCGGCACCGTGGAGAGGAGCAGGTTGCCCATCGTCGTGAGGCCGATGAGCCCGCCCTGCGCCACCTGATAAACGTGTCCGAGGGAGGCAACGCACGCTCTGACAGACACGACGAACACGCTCATCGCCACCGACACGGCACTGGGCACCCGACAGCGCTGCAGCAAGAAGTAGCCGTTCAGTTCGCCGAGGCCGGACGACACCATGCCGACGAACAGGCCGCCGATTCGGTAGTCGATGAGCTTCCGCGTGACGTAGGCGTACACCCCGCTTCCAACCCCGAAGACCTCCACGACCAGCCCCGACCCGACCGCCAGTTCAGGCGAGAGCCCGAGCCCCAGAATGAGCAACGGCGAAAAGAACGTGGCTCCGCCCACGCCGGAGCCCATCGCAATCGTGGCGACGACAATGCCAATGGGGAGCATGTACCAGAATTCGATACTCATGCTGCGACTGCGGGGTTGGGGAACGTTGATAGGCGTACGAGCAGAACCGTCATTCCGTGTCGGCCGCTGCGGGGACGTCGTCCTCCACCTTCCGCCGCACAGAGGTGACCGTCGAGTACGCACTGTATCCAATCAGCCCAATGACCAGAGCGTAGACCCAGAGCGGCAGATTCTCCCCCGCGATGAAGAGGTAGATGTAGGCCGACAGCACGCAGAGGGACGTCGCCACGACGGGCAGGAACGGGGATCGTCCCTGTCGGAGGTTGCGCACCAGCCACGCCACCGACAGCCAAAAAAACGGAATGGCGCCGACGGAGATGCTGCCGAAAATAAGGGGGTTCACGCCGTACTGCTCTCCGAGACTGAAGAACCAGTCCTGAAAGGCAGTCCAGAGGCCGGCGAGTACCGTGCTCATTACAAGCTCCATCGTAGTTCAGGGATTAGGAAAAGGACCGCCGAACGGGAGTTTCAGTCGCCGGTCGGCAGACAGTGTTACGCCCCGCGGGTTCCCCCTACGGCACTCGCACCTTGCTCCCCGCGGCACACAGGAGGACGAGTTGGGCACAGCGGCGCTGCTTCCACGCATCCACGCTTCCGTTCATTCCGGGCAGACGGGCTGCTCAACGCCCCCATCGCCGCCTCCGCCCCCGAAGGGCCAGGGCAATCGCATCTTACGCCCCCCTCAGCATGTCGATTCTCAAACGCACCGTGCGCCCCTCCCACACTCCCGTACCTACGTACTTTTCGGCACAATTGGATGATATGGGCAGCAGAGTTCTCTTCGCCTGCCCGAATTTTTAACATGCTATCGCCCTGCCCTGGAGGTCTGCCCCCCTGCAATTGCCCAGACACTACCCATCCAGCTGATAGTCGGCGTCGAACTGGTCCTTGAGAACACCCTCCAGCTTCTTGCGGGCCCGGTGGAGGCGCACCCGAACGTTGACGCGGGTCAGGCTCAGTTCCTCGGCCGCTTCCTCCGTCGAGAGCTCTTTCAGATTCCGCAGCTTGATGATTTCTCGGTAGTTGTCGGACAATTTCTCCAGCGCCTCGTGCAGAAGCGCCGTTTCTTCACCGCGCGCGGTCTCTTCCACCGGGTTCCAGGACGGCGCCGTGCCACTGGGCGCTCCGGGATGCCCGTCGCTCTGGGCGGCGACGCGCGTCAGCGTTTCTTCTTCAAGCGGGCTGCGGCGCTTTTCCTTGCGGTATCGGGCCAGCGCCACATTCCTGGCGATGCTGTAGAGCCAGGTCGACAGCTTCTGGGCGCGGCCATTCTCGGCATTACTGATCCGTGCAAGGGTAGGCAAAAAATTCTCCGTGGGAGGAAGGAGATCCGAGATCTCCAACACCGTGGTTTGCTATCAGCGACGATCGTCTTTAGCAACCCATTCACGTATCAGTGAGGGCGGGGAGGTGATGGCGGTGCTCCAGACGGCCATGATGGGCGAGGTGCCGGTCACGCGGCTCAAGGAAGCGCCCTACGCCCACCCCACGCTCGCCGAGTCGCTGAACAACTTGTTTGCCGGCATCGAGGCATAGAACAACCCGGAAGTGATCCCCATGAACCAGAGGGGACCGCCTGGATTGGGGATGCAGCCTGCCATTTCATTCCATCTCTCTTCTCCTTCCGATGACGCCTCCCGTCCCAAGTGCCTCCGTCCCCTGCGTCACGGCCGACCAGACGCGCGAAGTCGACCGGATTGCCACGGACGAGTACGGGTTGCACCTACTGCAGATGATGGAAAACGCGGGCCGACACCTCGCCGATCTGGCCCGGGCCCAGTTTCTGGTGGGCGACGTGCGGGGCCGCTCCGTGCTCGCGGTGTGCGGCAACGGGGGAAATGGAGGCGGGGGCCTCGCGGCGGCCCGGCGCCTGCACAACTGGGGGGCGGACGTGTGGGTGTGCACGTTGACGGCGCCGGAGGACTACACCGGCGTGCCCGTCCAACAGGTGGCGCTCCTGCAACAGATGGAGATTCCCGTTGATCACATCGACTCGTCGGGTGACCTGCCGGACAGCGATCTGGTACTGGATGCCCTCGTCGGGTATGGACTGGAGGGCGGTCCCCGCCCGACCCCGGCCGATCGCATTCAGCAAGTCGCCCGGCACGAGGCCCCGACCTGAGCCTCGACGTGCCGTCCGGGTTCAACGCCACTACGGGCATGCCGAGCACACCCGCGGTGCACGCCGACGCCACCCTCACGCTTGCGCTTCCGAAGTGCGGACTGGAGGCTCCCGTCGCCGCCTCGGCCGTCGGCGACTTGTATCTGGGGGACATCAGCATCCCGCCGTCGCCGTACGTGGACCCGCAGACGGAACGGATGCAATCCATTCTCCGGTCGGCCGGCCCATTTTCCCCGTCGAAGTTCGTCGACGACCCCTCGTCGTTCCGAGACTATTTCGGCCTGGTGAACCTCATGCAGCTGGACGGCACCGAGATTGTCGAGATCGGCGGCCAATCAGTCACAGACGGCTTCAAGGTGCGGAAGCATGCGCTGCTGCAGAAGGTGTATCGCCTCACCTACCTCGACTCGTATTAGCCGCTCGCCCCCTCCTCCGTGCGTTTCAGACCAGACGGATACGCCCCCTCCCCGGCACGCCTCGACCCGCCTGCGCTGAACGAAGCAGCGTGAACGAAAAGAACGGGGCATCGGAAATAAAAAAACGCCGGCCGCATGAGCGGTCGTGCGGCAGTGGCAGTCGTTCTGGGCCGAGATGGACAGCCGAACAGCCTCGCGCTCGGCATCCGAGAGCACGCCGTCGTTAATGGCCGCATTGGCGTTCAAATAGACCTCGGCGACGGCCGGGGTTTCGTCCGTCGCCTCCCCGATGAAATTGGGAACGAAACCGTACTTCTCTGTTGCCTTGTCGCGAACCTGTTCGGCGTGATCCGTGTCGGTCGCAGCAGCGGGAGCCATGAGACGTATGCAAAGTGGGTGTGTAGGGAGTGAGCGGGTCGTCTCAGAGAAGACACTACTCTCCGATGCCTCCTCTTTATTGCACAACCTCCGTACAGGAACGGCGGTCTACGTTACAACCGAGTCGATGAGAACGTGCACGCGCCGGGTGTAGGTATCTACATCCCGGTCCGGCGCCGTCAACATCGCCCCTTGAAGAACAGAGATCGTGAGCTCGGCCACGTCTCGGGCGGTCGCCGCTCCCTCCAGCCCGCCCCCATCGGTCGTGTCCGCAGCAATGACCTCCGTGAGCCAGTCTTCCTGGTCGCGAAAGAACTGTTGCACCTCGTGCTGCACCGCATCGGGGAGCGTGGACGCATCGGCGGCCAGGATGCCCGACAGACAGCGCCCCCCTTCCTCCAGCATCTCTGCGTAGAGCTCTGCGTATCGAGTGAGGCGATCCCGCAGATCGACCGTGTCGTCGCAGATGACCGCTCGCTTCTCGGCACTGCTGCGCCGGTACCGCGCAACGAGGGCCTGACCGAGGTCGCCCCTCGAGGGAAAATGGTAGTGGATGGCGGCGGTCGTCAGATCCAGGTCGTCGGCGAGGTCGCCGTAGCTGACGGCATTGTAGCCGCACCGCTGGATGCGCTCCTGGGCACAGTCCAGAATGCGCTCGGCGGTCGACGAGCGATCCGACGAGGACTGTACGTTCTCAGAGGAGGTCATGGCGTGCCGGGACAATCAGGAATGGGAGGCACACCTATGGGTGCCCGCAGGCACGGTTTCGCTCCGATTACCGATGCTCCGGATTCGGGTGGTCGAACCGGCAGCCCGCCTCCCACTTCGAGCGCTGATTGCCGTGGGCGGGGACTCCGCCGGCCTCGTGCAGCTGATAGGCCGTGTGCATCAGGTTCCACGTCATAAACGTGGTGTTGCGCTGCGTGAAGTCGTTGTCGAGGCCGGCACGGGAGCCATCCTCCCGCTCGTCGCCGTAGCTGAGCCCAGGCCCGGCCTCCCCGATCCACCCCGCATCGGCCTGCGGGGGAATCGTGTAGCCGAGATGCTGCAGCGCGTAGAGGATCCCCATCGAGCAGTGCTTGATGCCGTCCTCGTTGCCGGTGATCAGGCAGCCGCCGGCGCGCCCGTAGTAGGCATACTGCCCCTCGTCGTTCAGGTCGGCCGAGTTGGCGTAGAGCCGCTCGATGACCTGCTGGCACACCGACGACTTCTTCCCGAGCCAGATGGGCGACCCCATCACCAAAATGTTGGCGTCCATCACCTTCTGGTAGAGCTCCGGCCAGTCGTCGTGGTCGAACCCGTGCTCGGTCATGTCGCCGTACACGCCCGGCGCGAGGTCGTAGTCGACGGGCCGCAGGACCTCCACGTCCACATCGTTCTCTTCCATGATCGCCGCGGAGACGTCAATGAGGGTCCGCGTGTGCGACTCCTGTGGGGACGGCTTGAGCGTGCAGTTCAGGAAGAGCGCGCTGAGGGCGCTGTAGTCGTACGGGTTGTCGTCGCAGAGGGCCTGCTGTTGGTCGGTCAGGGGCATATCGTATTCGATTTATCAGAGAGGAATCGGTCAGAGGTCGAAGAGTCCGACGGGCCGCCCGTGCTTCTGAACCATATCACTGAGCAGACGCCGGAGACGCGCGTCGTCGACGTGTACATGTACCGGGACGGCCGGCAGATGAGCGTGTCCGCAGACGTCGAGAAGCCGCGCCCGGACAAGACGTAGTCCATTGACGCCACAGCGGACGGCACGAGGCGAGGCCCCCGATGCGCGCAGCGGCCCAACAGGCCGAAGCGGTAACTTCTTCCGGTGAAAGTTCCGAGTAGATGGGTAAAACAGAAACGTAAAGCGCTTCCAGTAAGGGACCGAAACGGAATATAAGCGTCCTCTGTGGTGATATCCTGCTTCCGGAATGGACTTTGTAGTTCAATAAGGAGTGAGAATGATTGTTACCGTTGCTCCCTACTGAAAGCACTTTCCAGCCGCCATGACCCCGTCGCTGTCCCTCCTTCTGTTTGTCGCGCTCTTCTGGACGCTTCCGGCCACGACCGCCGTCTTGGCCTACCGCCGCCACGACGACTCGATGGAGAAGCTGATGGATTCCGTCCGCCGTTCGGTGGCTCCGGTCCTTTCGGCCCCGCAGCCGGAGGAGGCAAAGGCGCTGGACGCATAGGGTCGGGTCTGCTCTTCCACAACGGGGCCGCGGCCATGTCTCCCCGCTCGGGGAGTCACGCATGGATCGGGGCCCCGTTCGGACGAGTCCTGCCCCCCAATATGCGTCTCAGATCCAGTCCTGCCTCCGGAAATGGAGAAGGAGGAAAGCCGCAAGGAGAACCATCACGGCCATTACTGTCGGATAGCCGTACCAGATCGTAAGCTCCGGCATGTACTCGAAGTTCATGCCGTAGACGCCCGCGATGAGTGTGAGCGGGATGGAAATCGTCCCTGCCGATCCGTGAGAAAGTACGTAAACCATTTTCCGCCGTAGCTTGGGAATCCCAGATTGCTGGAGATTCCAAATCCTGGGAATCCTAGATTCCCGGGACCGTGTACAGCCGCAAGCAAAGAGCGGTCACTAAGAACTTATTCACGTATCGGTATGACCGTGAGGACCTTCCAGATCTTCCAGGATCACAAAGTAGTAGTCCGCGATCACGTCGAGCAGGGCATACGTGAGATAGTCCGTTCCCGCCGTGCAGATGCGCCCCCCTTCCGTAGCCGCTCCCGCACCGGTTCAAACACGTCGCCCGGCTTTTCCTGAAACGAGGTCAAGTAATTCCTGCCGAGCACGAAGCTCACCTGCTCGGCCCGCAGGTGATGGTCCTCGCCGTCGTGGTATAGCATCTCCGACACCAGATACACGTGGTCGTCGTACATCTCCGGCCTCGGCCGCTGGCCCGTGTGGGCGATGTCCTTCTGGACGAGCGGATGCAGCCCGAAGTGCTCCCCGATTCTCCGGACAATGGACTCGTCGTGCACGCCGGTCACGTTGATCCAGGTCGAGGTCGGCGAGTCGCGGTGGGGAAGGACGTGCACGTCGCGTGCACGCCCGGCAGCCCCGGAGAGCAGATCAGAAGGAAGCATCAGGCAGTACCGAACGATCGCAGTGGATGAAACGCCCTTCTTGGCGAGTTGCGAGCGTTCTCGTCTTCTGCATCGCCGTTCTGAGCGGCGGCCTCGTTCCGTCTGCCTCCGCCCAATCCCCGGTGACCGTCCCCGAAACTCGCCAATACACCCAATCCCTCGACCACAACCTCTGGGAGCAGGCCTGGCTCCGCCATCTGGAGGAGGAGATCGGATCCAACGGCTCCATCGACTGGGCCTACGACGACAGACAGGCCCTCGGCACGCTCACCGATGAGTATCAGCAGGTCATCGAGGCCGACGGCGGTGATCCGTCGGTCCTGGACACTGTCTCCGTACCCGTTGACCCCAGCTACGACACTGCCCTCGCGGCCGTTCTCGAACACGAGGCCGAGATGGACCTGGCCGCCCGCCGCTTTCACGCGGCGCACGATGCGCTCGACCGCGCCCTCCGCACCGACTGGACGACACCCCGCACGGTTCTCTTCAAGGCCATCGCCGTCCGCAACACCACTACGGCGTCTTCCGGGCGAAAAGAAGCCCCCGAGCCGCGCATTGAGGCCGAGCGCGCGCTCTGGCGCATCCGCCAGAACCGCCCCGCTGCAGCCCGCCGTCACCTTGCTCGCTGTCGGCAGCAGATCGAGGAACTCCGCTCTGCGACGCCGTCGGAGCAATCTCTGTCCGCGGTGCACGACAGCCTCTACACCTGGGCCGCCACCCTGGAGGCGCGACTTCGGGAGTAGTGGCACAGCAATCTTTTCGTGGCGAGTAGAGCGCTGGTCGAAGAATTGCGTGCCCGAAGTCAACGTTTGCCGACAGGCACCGGGTCTCCCTTCCTGCCCGGGCAGCACAGAAGGTGTACCAGTGCCCCAGCGCCTCGAAGGCATCGCCAACCGACGTTTGGCGCACGGAGGTATGGAGAAATGGATGATTCCGTCGTCCCAACCGGCGCATCCTTACGGAATCGGTCATTTCCGGCCCCGAAAACGTGCCCCGAACGAGGAACGATCGCACGATTGGGGAGCCTCCATCCACCCCGGCGGGATTCCCTCTCCGGACTTCTGGCTGTGGAGGGTATTGTCCCTCTCCACCTCTCCTCCCCATTTCGATACGCAATTGTTCAACCTTTTCCCCGAGGGATTTTTCTCTCCCTCCTCCTCGCCGTGTTCGGCCTCGTCCTCGTCGGCTGCGACTCCGGCGGCGGCAGTTCCGGTGGCGGAGGGGGCGGCGGTGATCTGACCTCTACGGATGCCCGAACGCAGCTCCAGAATACCGACACGGACTTTGCTGCCGACGTGAATGCCCTGCGGCGGTGAATTTGCCCTCACGATGCAGGGCCTGTTCTTCGGAACCAGCGGGTCCACAACGGCCAGCGCCAAAAACTCACAGCCGCTGGGCTTCACCCTGATCGACGCTCTCGACAGCGAGAGAGTCTTGTGGATTGATAGTCGACAGCTGAATTACAACGAGGGAGCGTATACCTGGGATGGTTCCAGCTGGGGATCTGCAAGCTCGACCAGTGTGCTCGTGAAGCTCACGGTTCCTGCCTCAACAAGCAGCAACCTGACTAGTGATCTTACATTTACACTGTCGGATTACGGCGACACATCGGTTGAGGTCAATTCACAGAGCACTTTTCTCCCCAAAACGGTAACAGCCTCTTTGAAAAAGGGAGACAGTGAGATTTTCTCCGTCGACCTGTCGAAGACCAACTTTTACACCGCAACGGCCGGGCCGTCAGGAAAAGAATCACAGGTGCCGCAACGCTTTTTGCTGAAAGCCCTGACTACCCCTCAGTTTCACACCTTCGACTACGAGAGCACCTCGAAGAAGGACTTTAGCTTCGACTTTACCCTCAAGAAGGATAACGGGAACGGGGACTTGGCCCTCGGCATCCTCATCAACGCGACGCTTACGAAGAACTTCGACAATATCTCGAGCACCGACACCGGTGCACTGGTCGACAAGCTCTCCGGCGATCTTGATCTGGGCCCCCGCCTGACACTCGATTACGAGTTTGACGTGGACGGCCTGAACGATCTCGGTGAGAGTCCTTCCGTGGACGACGTGAATAGCAACTTCGCAGTCACAGTGAAGGTTGACGGGGACAAAGCCGGGACGATCAAAGTTGCAAAAATCACCCAAGAGATAAACGGTCAGCAGTTTGAATCCCGCGAGCTGGTGGTTGAGTACAACGACGGGTCCAAGGAGGCAGTGAATGAGGCTTTCCCGAGCGCTTCCAGCACGCTGAGTGGATCGACCTCCACGTCCTTCAGCAAAGCAGCAGGCTCCATCCAGAGCATGGCGAAAAGCGCTCTGCTTTCAGTGTTCTAACAATTTGGCGTGACGCGTCTAAGCCCAAGCTCTTCGTCAAGCGGGTTATTCAGCGGCAGCAACACCGCCGCAGTGATTGATAAGCGACGAGATTACTCGCATGCACGCACTTTCAGCATGGTCTGAACTCTCGACGGGAGGACGAGTCTTCTGGCTCGTCCTCCCGTTTCTTTTTCTATTCTGCGCGGGCACTGCCCTCGGGCAGTCGTCCCCCGACGCCGACTCGACCGCGTGGCGTCCTTATCAGGTGGGCTTCTCGGCCGCAGATTTCGTTGCAGTTCTGAACGGTCCCGCCGCGCCGGAGCAGTATCAGATCTACGGCCGATACCGGCTGACGCGAGACTGGACGCTTCGCACAGCGGCCCGCTACCGACAACTTTTCGCCGAGGACGACCGCCTGGAACTGGCGGTCCGGATCGGAGCGGACCGGGTGCTTCGCGACGGCAAGCGGCTCCAGCTCTACATCGGCCTCGATGCAATTGGCGGCTACGACCGATCCTTCGGCGAAGATCGAACGTATCGGATCGGCGGAGCGCCCCTATTCGGCATGCTCGTCTTCGTCACCGACTATCTCTCCTTCTCGGTCGAGCCGCGACTCGTGGGGCTCTACTCGTCCTTCGACAACCCCGCCCCGTCCCCGGATGCAGACGAATGGACCGTGGGGCTGAAGGGAAACAACCTCCTCATCGTCAGCCTCCACTTTTGATCTCGGTTCCGCTTGCGCAATCCGCGAATCGTCAGACGTACGACTCGTACGTCAGCCGCTCCACCACGTTCACCAGCGAGTCGAGCATCGTCCGCACGGGCCCCTGCTCCACTGGCGTCACAACCTGGGAGGTCTGCAACCACAGCTGTCCCTTTGCCTCCTGCGGCGTGTACACAAGAAATGCCACAAGCACCAGACTGAATACACCAATTGAGCGACGGGCAGAACAAAACAGCTGCATAACTCGACCGGGATTGCAGTCTTTGGAAGAGTAAGCACGGATCCGATCTTATCTGAACCCGTCCTCCTTTGTGTCGACTGTCGAGCAGACTTTACCTTTCCCCGGCCAAGCGTCGCTCACCGATGAAAAACACCGGCTAGGACCCGTATCGGTACACATCACACCCCGAACAGCGTGTCGAAGTACTGCTCGCCGCCGTCGCAGATGATGGTCACGACTCGCGCGTTGGGGTGTTCGTTGGAAATGTCGAGCGCCACCGACAGGGCCGCCCCCGCACTGGGGCCGATCAGCAGACCGTGCTCCTGCGCCGCCGCCCGTGCCTGCCGAAACGCCTCGTCGTCGGCGACGCTCCGCATCTCGTCAATGTAGTCGAACCACATCGTGGGTAGCTCTATGCCCTTGCCCAGTCCTTCCACCTCGGTATCGTACGGCCCAAGGTCGTCTCCGTGAAACGCCGTCGAAATGTTGGAGTGCTCGGCATCGACCCCGACGACCGTCACGTCCCGCCCGGCGGCCTCGGCCTCTTCCGTAATGCGTCGTCCCGATCCGCTCAGTAGCCCGCCCGTGCCCATCGCCGACACCAGATGCGTCATCTCATCGCCCGCCTGCGCCCAGATTTCCCGCCCTGTCCATTCGTAGTGGACCGTGGGATTGCCCTGGTTGTAGTATTGATTCACCAGGAATGCGCCCTCCGTCTCCTCCGCCACACGCTGAGCGGTCGCCCGGTAGTGCTCCGGATGGCCCGCGTCCACATCCGGACACGTATGCACGTCCGCCCCGAACGCCCGCATGTACCCGATCTTCGAGCGGCTTGTCGACTCCGGACACGTAAGCATGCAGTCGACCCCGAGCCGGTTGGCCACCAGCGCCACGGCCCCCGCCGTGTTGCCGGAACTGGCCTCCACAACCGTGTCGTAATCCCCATCGGCCAGCGTCTGGGTAAGGATCCCCATCGCAATCCGGTCTTTCATCGACCGCGTTGGATTTTCCGACTCCAGCTTGCACCGCACCCGCTCGCGTTCTGCTCCCGGATAGTCGATCATCGGCGTGTCGCCAATCAGACTCAGAATCGGATCGTCTGTGGGAAACGGACTCGCGACCGCGTCCGGGGCGGGGGCAGGCTCGGTCGACATGATAGGGGTGAAAGGAACTAGAAGAGAGGGTTCGAAATTGCTATTGGGACCGCTCGGCGCCACAGGTGTTCGGCAACCTGACAAGACCGTGTAGCTTCATCGTCACGAGTTGGTCCCCGCCGCCTTCCCACCCGCCAGTTTTTCCCCAATCATTCGTTCATCGTCCCGCATCGCTGCCTGGCCTGCTGGGGGGCGACGCCGATCGACCCGTTTTCACGCGGGATTAGCGGCGCTACCCGCCGCTGCCCCCGATTCTGTGCTGGCCGGCCCGATCTTCTGCCTCCCCGGCGCATTTGAATAAGGTCGTCGGAAACGGGTCCGCCCGGTCGCGGACCCGTGCGACGCCCTCTTCGCGGTCTGTGTGCTTTTTCTCCCCCGACACGCTCCATGGAAACGACGATTTCGCAAGCATCCCCAGTCGAGTACGAGCTCGAACTGACAGCAACGGCCCAGGATCTGGAGCCGAAACTCAACGAGGCGCTCAAGGAGCAGCGGAAGCACATGGACGTGCAGGGCTTCCGCAAGGGCAAGGTGCCCCTGGGCCTCGTCAAGAAAATGCACGGCGAACAGATTGGCTACAAGGTGGCCCAGGAGTTCGTCCAGGACGCCTTTGAGGAGGAGGTCGAGTCCAGCGACGACATCGCCCCCCTCGGCCAGCCCACCATCACGGAGCTCGACTACGCACTGGACGAGGACCTTCGGGCCGTAATTCGGTTTGGCGTGCGCCCGGAAATCGAGATTCAGGACGTCTCCGCCGAGCAGATTACCATGCTCGACCACGAGGTCAGCGACGAGGATGTGGACGACGAGATCGAGCGGCTTCGCAGCGAGGAAGCTGACCTTCTGCCGATGGAGGACGAGCCGGCCGGCGAGGAGGACTTCGTCAACGTCGACCTCCAGCGCATCGACCCGCAGACCGATACTCCCATCATCGGGGACAAGGACGAGGACCTATCGTTCTTCCTCGACGACGATCGGCTGAAGGAGGAGCTGCGCGAGGCCCTCATCGGCAAAAAAGCGGGGGATACATTCCGCGTAGAGCTGCCGCAAAATCCGGCCCACGACCACGGCGGCCATCAGCACGAGCAGCAGGGCGAGGACGAAGAGCGCCTTTACGAGGTCACCGTCAACGATGTGAAGGAGCGCGACCTGCCGCCGCTCGACGACGCTTTCGTGAGCCGTCTTACCGACGGCCAGTTCGAGGACCCGGACGAGTTCCGCGACGAGGTGCGCCGCCAGCTGGAACAGCAGTGGGAGAAGCAATCCCGCGAGATGATGCAGGGTGAGATCATCGACAAGATGCTGGAGCTACACCCCGTCCCGGTGCCCGAGTCGGTCATCGAGACCTACCTCGACTCCTTTGTCAACCAGGTCAAGCAGGAGAACGACGGCGAACTGCCGCCGGACTTCGACGAAGAGCACTTCCGCAACCAGAACCGGCGCGATGCCGAGAAGCAGGGCCGCTGGATGCTCATCCGCGACAAGATCGTCGACAACGAGGACATTGAGGTCGACGACGAGGACTTGCAGGACTTCTTCAGCGAGCAGGCCCAGGGCGATGAGCAGGTTGACGCCCAGCAGATCGAGCAGTTCTACCGCCAGATGCCGCAGATGATGGATCGGGTGAAGCAGCAGATCCTCAGCGACAAGGTGTACGACCTGCTCATCGAGCGCTTCGATGTGGAGGAGAAGACGCGCGAGGAGTTTGAGGAAGAGATGCAGCACCACCAGCATCAGCACCAGGGCGGCCAGCAGTCCCGGCAGGCGGTGCGTCCGTAACCGTTGGAATACGTTGCCCGAACGCCCGCCTTCGGCTCGTCTCCGGAAAGGAACTATTTCCCCGGGCCGAGGGTGGGAGTTTTCGCTACCCCCGTTGTATTCAACACCGACACTCGTGTCGACATGGCCGACGCCGACGACTTCATTAAATTCAGCAAGAGCCTGACGTCGATCCCCCGTGACATTTACAAGGGAGAGATGGGCAACCAGCCGATGTCCGGGCTCGTTCCCATGGTCGTCGAGCAGACGACGCGGGGCGAGCGTGCCTACGACATCTTCAGCCGCCTGCTCAAGGAGCGCATTGTTTTCATCGGGACCCCGATCAACGACCAGATTGCGAACCTGACGGTCGCGCAGCTCCTGTACCTCGGAAGCGAATCGTCGGAGAAGGAGATCAACATGTACGTCAACTCGCCGGGCGGTGTCATCTACAGCGGCCTCGGCGTGTACGACACCATGCAGTACGTCGACGCCCCGGTGGCCACCATCTGCGTGGGCCTCGCCGCCTCGATGGGCTCCGTGCTCCTGGCCGCGGGCGAGGAGGGCCGCCGCGCCTGCCTCCCGAACTCACGCGTCATGATTCACCAGCCGATGGGTGGCGCCGAAGGACAGGCGTCCGACATCGAGATTCAGGCCCAAGAGATTATGTGGCTCAAAGAGCGCCTCTATGAGATCCTGGCCCTTCACACCGATCAAGACATCGACCAGATTGAGGCGGACGCCGACCGCAACTACTGGATGAGCGCCGAGGAATCGAAGGATTACGGCCTCGTGGACAACGTTCTCAACCCGCAAAACCTGGAGGGGCTGCACTCCATCGGCCCGAACGGGGAGCCGTCCATGGACTCGGACGACGAAGACGCAGGGGACGAGTAATCCTCCCCGTTCCTACTCTCGAAACACTCAGTGGCGCCCTCGAAGACATTCGGGGGCGCCGCTTCTTTTGATAGGAGCCCACATCGGGCCCCACAAACAGAATAAGGGACGCTGGCCCGGGGGGAGGAAGGAGGGAAGGCCAGCGCCCCTTAAAAAGTACCGCGTACGGGATTTGAACCCGTGCTACCGGCGTGAGAGGCCGGCGTCCTAGACCAGGCTAGACGAACGCGGCGCGTCGTTCTCTAGTGCAAATAACCCAACACGCCCCCCCGATCCAGGTTTCACCGTTCATCGAAATTCTACCTCTTCGTTCCACGGTCTTTCTCCCCTGCGCGCCCTGGTCGGTCTGGATCCAGTATTCGCTGCCATGGGGAAACACCTTCTTGGACGGGGCGTGCATCCACCAGTTTTGACGCACGAGTCCTTCACTCCCGACAGCCCTCGTTGCCTCCACAGCGGCGGCCTTCCGGCCGCTGTGTGCAGAAGTCTGAGGGATCACCCTCTGTACGGGTTTCTTCTCTTGCCCTCGGACCAACCCCTCCCTGCTCTCGAACATGCTCACCCCGTCTCTCCGACAGCTTCGCCAGCTGTGCAGCCTTTCTGTTCTCGCGACCATGCTCCTGCTTGCAGGATGCGGCAACTCCGGCTCGCCGGACGCCACCTCGTCCTCAACGAGTAGTTCCGGTATCCCCTTTGAACTGGGCGAGCCGCTCAGCGACACTACTCTCGCCGTCGTGGTCGCCTCCGAGTACGACTCCGACACCCTCCTGACCCAGGAGTTCGACCGCCAGATCCAGATGCGCACTCAGCGCCTCTCGCCCGACCAGCGGTCGCCGGATACCCTGCAGGCGATCCACAAGAACCTTGTGCGGCGCTTCGTGGAAGGTCACATGATGCGGGGGAAGGCCGTCGCCGAGGACTTCGAGGTTGACAGTACACGGGTGTCGCAGCGGCTCAGCCAGATTAGAAAGCAGTACCAGAGCCAGGACCAACTCAAGAAGCAGTTGGCCCAGAACAACATGACCCTCGACTCGCTGCGTTCGCTGATTGCGGACCGCCTCCGCACCCAAGAGCTGCAGCGGCAAATGGCCGAGCAGGCTCAGAAGCCTACCTCGGAGGAGGTCAAAAAATTCAGCAAGGAGAACATGCGCATTCGGGCTCAGCACATTCTCCTCCGCGCCGGCAAGAACGCCTCGCAGGCAAAGGTGGACTCGGCCCGTAAGGCCGCCGCGGCTCTCATCGACAGTACCAAGGCCGGCACCGGCTTTGCCGCCCTCGCCCGCCGCCACAGCGAGGGCCCGTCCGCCAGCAAGGGCGGCGACCTCGGGTTCTTCACCAAGGACCAGATGGTGGATCCCTTTACTGAAGCAGCCTTTGCGCTCTCCGATTCCGGAGACGTAGCGCCGGACCCCGTGCGGACCCGCTTCGGCTTCCACGTGATCCGACTCACGAATGCCGGCGAACCGATGGACACGAGCAAGGCCCGGCAGCAGCTCATGCAGAAGCGGCAGCGGGAGGCGTACGACAAGGAACTGGACAAGCTGCTCCAGGACGCCACGGTCCGTACCAATCCCGACATCGTGAACGCGAAGCTCTCGGAGTAACCCCACTCCCGACAGGTCCAGAAAGTGAAGCGCCGCCTCCGGCCCTCCCGGAAGGCGGCGTTTTTTTATTGCTCCGCAGCTCGCTTTTGCAGCAGCATCTCCACGTGGGGCAGGCCCGCCTCCTCAAAGCGGCGGCCGGTCGGTTCGAAGCCGAGCTGCGCGTACCATCCTTCAAGACGAACCTGCGAGTGAATCAGGAACGTGTCGAACCCGGCACGGCGGGCGTCGTCGAGCACCGCCTCCACGAGTTGCGTGCCGTGTCCCTCGCCGCGATGCCCCGGGAGCACCGCAAACCGCTCCAGCTTAGCCACGATTTCGTCTCCGTGCGGCACCGTGCGCCAGCGCGCCGTCGCCACCGGTGTGTCGTCCACCATCCCCAACACGTGACGGCTCGTCTCGTCGTGCCCGTCCCACTCGTCGTCGGGATCGCAGCCCTGCTCCTCCACAAACACCTGCCTGCGAATGTCGCGGGCAGCCTGCAAGCCGTCCTCGTTCCGAACCGGAAGAATCGTCATCACACTGCGGGATCGTGAACAATCGCGGGCATCGTTGACTTCTCCCCCGGACAGGAGATCTCTGTGCGATTATGAGATTGTCCGCAGTACAACAACGTTCCTTCGAGACCGTGTCGTTTCAAGCGTGCCCATTCAGAAGAACGCTTTCTCGACGATGGCTCAGCCCCTGAAAGTAAATCTGTCTGAGCAGCAGCGAGAAGAGCTCATCGATGTTCGGGACCATTACAAAAAGCCGTACCACAAAAAGCCGTACATGCGCGAGCGAGCGGCAGCGGTCCTGACGGTTGCCGGGCCGCCAGGAGAAGAGGGCCAGTCGGCCCGCCAAGTCGCCCATCATGGACTTCTTCGAGGGCGAGGCAATCTAGATTGCCAGCCCGAACACGGTCCGGGGCTGGATACACGCTTGGAGGGAAGAGGGCATCGATGGATTTGTTGTCGAGGACGGACGCGTCCCGACAGCTGTCGTGGACGCTTTTTCCCACGATCACTGAAGAGCAAATGATTGAGAAAATTCGTGAGCTTACAAGTCCGGGAATCTCAGATTCCCATCGCCCCGTGCACTTGGCCGGAGCCGGAGCCGATGGACACTCGGGCTACTGCAAGACGAGCTTGGGAGGAAGACTCCTCAGACCGAAGCTGGGACGTGGCAAATGTTGAACCGGTTGGATGTGAGCCACACGCGAGGGCAGGGCTACGCGCTGAGTCCTGATGAGCAGTTTGAAGCCAAACGGGCCTTTATCGACGGGATTTGTGGGCGCACGGGGGACAGGAAACCTAATTCTGGGGCAACAGACCGGGGTTTTACCTCGACGATGGGAATCTGGGATTCCCTTCACTTACGAGTTGCATCCAACCGTGGACAAGGACTGGTCACCGGCCGGCGAGCAACCAACAACTCCGCGTGGCACGTGTGGGCAACGGAAAGGACGCCTACTTGCAGTGATGGATGCGGAGATCGGGCAGCTTTTCTACCGGCAGAAGCGGAGCGTTGGGCGGTCCGATCTGATTTCCCTCTACCGGGAGTTGACCGATGCCTGCAAGGCCGATCGCCTATGGGTCGTGCAAGACAACGCCCCGTTTCTGGATTGTGTGCAATTCTGGATTGTGTGCAATTCTGGATTGTGTGCAATTCTGGATTGTGTGCAATTCTGGATTGTGTGCAATCCTTTTCCACGCCGATGTACTGAAGGAACTGGAGGCGCAGGTATGGGCCAGATCCCATCCGGCCTTTGAATATCCACGCCCTTCGCAGTGGCCAGACCCAACCGATGCAGCGCTCTCTGATGGAGAGTTGCCCTTGCAAGTCGTGCCACTTCCAACCTACGCTTCGTGCATGGCCATCTAGATGGCCGCGATTGAACGGCTGTGGCGCTGGTTGAAGCAGGAAGTGCTCCATCTGCATCCTTACGCCGAAAACTGGAAGAAGCTCAAGAAAGGCGTTCGGGCCTTTTTGAATCGATTTACAGGAGTCTCACCGAAGCATCTACAATATGTGGGACTGTCCGGCGCTTAATCTCATAAGTCCACACAGATTCCCAAAGCCGGAGGGTTTACTGCTCTGCCAATTTAGATTGGCTTTCGCGCATCCTCAATACTCTAGAATCTCGCCGGATGGGTGTCGCAGTTTCACCTCCGAGTCTACCACCGACCGGGACCACCAAGACAAACTGGAAGCCTACTTGAATCTCGATTCTCTCCAGGAGTACTGGATTGTCTCTCCCTCCACCCCCATCATCACCCAGTACGTCCGGCGCGAGGACGAATGGATCGTGCGCTCGGTTGCAGGCCGCGACGTCGTGCTCCACCGTGAGTCCTTGGATCTCGACCTCGCCCTCAATGCCGTCTGCGACCTCGTCGAGACCGCCCCCGATACCTCCAAGCTTGATTCCACGTCGAACGACTCGTAATCAACGACCTGCCCCGGTCGCCTCCTTGTGCCGTCCCCTGGAAACCCTCCCTTCCCCGTAACGGTTCGATACTATCCTAAACTATATTGCCGCACGATGGCACCACTGGTCCAGCATGAGAATGGTTCCCTCATGATTCGCCCCCCGTGCACCCGACGTAATCCCGCACGGCCAACTTCGTTCATCCGTTGAAGTCCCCTCTATACCTTCATGGACACCCTCGAAAACAGCGTCGCCGACAGCGAGATTCAGGTCTTCAATTTGGCTGATCTCTGGGACGACCGGCCCGTCACGGAATTCGACATCAGCCAATTCCTGGTGGAGGGCCTGATGCTGAAGGAAAAAGAGTTCCGCCAAAACGTGACCGAGTACGACTGGTCCACATTCGACAGTGAACACGTGGCCCTGTACTGCTCCACAGACGCCATCGTCCCCACCTGGGGCTACATGCTTATCGCCTCGAAGCTGAAGGACACGGCCGTTTCCACGACCTTTGGTCGGAAAAACGACCTTCGGCGCGAGTATTACGTCCGGGCGCTCAACGATGTCGACTGGTCGGCCTACGAAGATTGCCCGGTCGTTATCAAAGGCTGCGGGAGCGAGGTTGTCCCCGAAATGGCATACGTCCTCGCTACTCAGAAGCTGCAAGATGTAGCCCGAAAGCTGATGTACGGGGAGCCCTGCTCATCCGTCCCTCTCTGGCGCCGCCCCCAGGAAGACAACTCTGATCCCGACGCCGACGACGTTGGTGTCAAGAAGCCGGACCTCCCCTCCCCGAACGCGTAGCCGCTCCCTCTCCCGAGCGCGTGTCTTGCGGTCTCGTGTACACGCATCTTCCAGCGGCCCTTCTTTTCTACACAGGAGAGGCCTCCCGTCTTCTGGGACTGACCTCCACTGTTTCGAGAAATCGCTCCACGACCGCGTTGAATGCCGCCGGCTTCTCAACGGGAAGCGCGTGCCGAGCCCCCTCGACGACCGCCAATTCGGCCCGCGGCATCTCCGCCACAATCCGGTTCTTCTCGGCAACGGGTGTATAGTCGTGCTCCGCCGTCACCAGAAGCGTCGGCACGTCAATCGTCGAAAGACGGTCCCAGACGCTCCAGCCTATGATGGCATCGACCGACCACAGGTATCCCTTCTTGTCGTTTTCTGCCCACCGCCGCACGAACTCGCGTCGTAGCTCCTCCTGCTCCGGCTCTACAAACAGACGATCGGCGATGAGCTTCCCAACCCGCCGCATGCCGAGAACCTCTACGGCCGTCCGACGCGACACGTAGAACCAGAGGTCCTGCCACGTCTGGAGACGGGTGTCGGCCGTACTGTTAACGACCCCGAGACTCCGAACGAGCCGCGGGGCGTCCACCGCGAGCTGAAACGCAACCATCCCCCCCATCGAGAGGCCCACCACGTGGGCCGGAGCGGCGCCGAGTTGTCGGAGCAATACGGCCGCTTCCCGTGCGAATTCGGCCATTGTGTAGGGCCCCGTCGGACGCTCCGAACGCCCATGCCCCCGCAAGTCAATCCGGATCACACGGTAGCGCCCGGCAAACGCTTCGACCTGCTCTATCCAGTCTCGCCCGCTCGACCCGAGTCCGTGAACGAAAAGCACTGGCGTTCCCGTACCCGTCTCGTCGTAGTACAGACGCGTGCCGTCAACGGTCAGGTAGGGCATGGTGGCACTGGCAGTCCCTTCGGTCAATCGTTCGTCGTTGCTACCTCCTCGGTGATCTTTCGTTCGCCCGGGTCTTTTCCGTGAAGCCCCCGTGGAGCCTCCGAACTCGGGATCAATGTACAACACAGTGCGTCAAATACCCCACACAAAATGACGCAACGCGTTACAATCTTCGACGATCGCTCTTTCGCCTTCGAGTATGCCCCGACGCATCAAACGCTACGACAACCGAAAGCTCTACGACACGGAGTCCAGCGAATACGTCGCTCTCAGCGACATCGCTGAGTTGGTTCGCGCCGGGGAGACTGTAGAAGTGGTCGACAATGCGACCGGCGAAGACCTGACCGCCCAGACACTGACCCAGATCATTCTGGAGGAGGGCAAAAACGGGCATCAGGTGATTCCCTCTGAGCTTCTGCACGAATTGCTCCGGCGCAGCGAGGAAATGGTGGACACCGGCATCGACCAGATTCGCTCTACGGTTGATGACCTGGTTCAGTCCTCCCTGGGCCGCCTTCGGAGTCTGGTACAAACTCCTCAAGCTCAGGAATTAAACAAGTTGCGGACACAGCTCCGTGAACTGGAGCATCGGCTGTCGGTCCTCGTCGAGGACATTGACGAGGCGGATCCTCCTCTGAGGAATGAGACTTCGGATGATGAGTAGTCGTGACGCGACTTGCGTTTTTCTGATTCGCTTACTCCCTCACAAATTGCCTGTAATCTCATGACTGCTCAGTCAACATCTGCATCCTCCGACGACTCTCTTCAGAACGAACTTTCGAAGCGTGGGCGCGAGGTCTGGCTCGCCGGCCTCGGAGCTCTTGCCACCGTTGAAGAAGAGGGCACGAAGCTCTTCGGCGGTCTCGTGGACCGCGGCAAACAATTCGAACAGGAGCGCCGCGAGGACCTCAAGGAGGCAACCCAGAAGGCCCGCAAGCAAGGGGACCAGGCCCTCTCTCAGTTCGAAGAAGCGAGTGAGGAGACGCAGTCCCTTCTGTTAGGCACCGTGCACTCGGCCCTCGAACGGTTCGGCGTACCCACGCAGAACGAAATCGACCGACTTTCGACGAAGGTCGATGCGCTGTCAAAACAGGTCGATGCGCTTTCTGAGGCTCTGTCGGAGGAGAGGCCCGCGTCGAACGAGTCAGACGAGTAACGATCAGACGAGTGACGTCTGTCCGGTGCTCCTTACGCCCCCAATACGCCGGTCACAGCATTCCGGCCGCTTTGACGTAGAATCGATCCGTTCGTCGGAGACGGCCGGATGCCGTCGGGAACGACCGTGGGCCAACGGGGTGCGATCCGCCCACTCGATGCGGACTTCCCGCTGGGGATTGGTCCCTGCTTCTGTAGTGGGGGCCTAGTGCAGCTTCAACTGGTCCGTTGTGCAATCGAGCCTTGGACGGACCTCGTCCGTCCATACCTCAAGCTGGAGTTTGGAGCAATAGCAAACTGCTTTCCCCGAAAGATCGTTTGAAGCTGCACTAGCCCTGGCACCGTTCTTGTCTCGTACAACGCCCCACAAGGGAAGGAGCCTTCCAGATCTTTGGGCTTTTCTCCGATGCGGAACCGCTTCCGGCTCCGCGTATACAGCCACCGGTTTCTCTTTTCTCATGAGCACTTCCCAGATGCACACCAACGGCTCCTCCGGGCGTAGCACGATTGGTCTCGGCTGTGCAGGCGGCGTGATTGAGGGGGCGGTTTATGAAATCGGCGCCCTCTGCGCCCTCGACGAAGCCGTTGAGGGCATCGACCTGCACGCCCTCGACATGTACGTGGGCGTCAGTTCCGGCGGGGTGATCGGCGCCATGCTCGCGAACGGCGTTTCGGCCCGTGAACTAAGCCGGGCCGTAATCTCCGACGCGCACGACCCGAGTCTGAACTTGGATCCGGAGGTGCTCTTTCGTCCCGCCGTGCGCGAGTGGGCGGGCCGACTCTGGAAATTGCCGGGGGCCTTCGTCTCTTCGCTCCGGTACTACGTATCTAATCCCGGCGATCTGTCGTTGCTCGGTCTTCTATCAACCTTCGGGTCCGTGCTACCGACTGGTCTCTTCACCAACGCCCCCCTGGAGCGTTTTCTCGAGGAGGCGTTTTCGACCGGGGGCCGTACAAACAACTTCCAGCGCCTGAAGCAACAACTCTACGTTGTGGCCATGCACCTGGACACGGCCGATGTCGTCGTCTTCGGCGAGCCCGGCGCCGACCACGTCCCCATCTCGTCCGCCATACAGGCCTCCACAGCCCTCCCCGGGCTTTACACCCCCGTGGAGATCGATGGACGGTACTACATCGACGGAGTGGCCCGCCGCACCGTGCACGCGAGCGTGGCTCTGGACGCAGGCGCCGACCTTCTGTTCTGCATCAATCCGATCGTCCCGGTGAACATCCAGCTCGAACAGCACGCCGGTCGTCTTCTCAGCGAGGAGCAGGAGGGACCGACCCTGGCCGACCGCGGCCTGCCCTCGGTCTTCTCCCAAACCTTCCGGGCCATCGTCGACTCTCGCAAACAGACCGGGTTCGAGAAGTATGCGCACACCCACCCTGGTGCCGATCTGATCCTGATTGAGCCGGAGTGCGAAGACACTAGCCTGTTCTTCTCCAACATCTTCAGTTTTAAAGACCGGCACGACGTCTGCGAACACGCCTATCAGGCCACTCGGCGCCACCTGCTCCGGCGTGCCGATGAAATCGGCCCCGTACTCACTCGGCATGGTCTCACCCTACGGACCGACGTGCTACAAGACCAGTCCCGCTCCCTGTACGGAGACGCCCCCTCCGACGCCCCGCTGCCGGTGGCTCCGGAGAACGGCACCGACGACGCGTCCTCCCCGACCGACGTGTTGCAGGAAACCGATGAGGTCCTCGACCGGCTCGACGCTATGCTAGACCGCCTGCGTGCCCGCGCTGCCTGATTCTTGACCTTCCGGGGCGTCGTTTTACAACGCCGGGTGCCTACCTCCCGAACAGAGCGAGCAATCCTCCCAGCCCAAACAGGAGCCCGGTCAGCCAGAAATTTCCTCCCTGAACCGCGGAAAGCACGCCCCCGATAATGAACGCCCCGGCCAAAATCCCGCTGCGGAGCCCGCTCATCGGCTCGGGGGTTGTCGTCTCGGTTATCGCTTCTTCTAGGTAAGCGGCCCCGCTGGTGAGAAGCCGCGGCAGTTTCATCGCAACGTCGATCAGTTCCGGAGTGCTGCTCATGAATTCCGAGCCCAGCGTCCACGGATCAAAGCGCTCTCGGAAAATGGCCCGGACATGCCGCTGCGAAACCGCCACCACGTCGAGATCCGGATTGAGAGTTCGCCCCACTCCCTCAAATGTCACGAGGGCCTTCACCATGAGCGTCATCTCCACCGGAAAGAACACCCGGTACCGACCGCCCAGACTCAAGGAGCGGAGGATAACCTGAGCGAGGCTCACTGATCCCTGCTTGCTTCGCATGAGAAAGTGTCGGGCCATGTCCGATACCGCGCGGCGGAATCCTTGCGGATCGCCGTCCTCTCCCACTCGCGCCATTTCGAGGAGATACCGCGCCGCGCTCTCCACGTCTCCTCGCACCAGCGCGTAGTAGTAATACAGCATCCGGCGCTTCAACTCCGACCGGAACCGCCCAACCATTCCCAGATCGATGAAGCCGATTTGTAAATCCTCGGGGCGCTCACCCGGCATGATCTTGAGGTTTCCCGCATGCAGGTCAGCGTGGAAGAACCCATCCTTGTACAACATCCGGATGATGGACGAAGCCCCAAGGTCGATCACCCGCCGACGCTCCGCCTCACTCAAATTGAGCGCCGCCTCCGATCCCGGCCGAATGCCCCCCAGATACTCCATCGTGAGCACATCGTCCGTGCTTAACTCCCGGTATATTTCCGGAAACATAACCCCCTCAACGTCCTGGAAATTGGCCGCGAAGATCTCGGCGTGGTCCGCTTCGTAGTCGAAGTCAATTTCCCGCTTCGTGTAGACACTGAACTCCTCGATGATCTGAGCAGGCTGATAACGGGGTAGGATCCACTGCAGAAAGATCCCGAAAAATTCCAGCAGCTTCAGGTCAGAAGTAATCACGTCCCGAATGCCCGGCTTGATCACCTTCACCACGACATCATCTCCCTCCAGAGTGGTAGCCCGATGCACCTGTGCAATAGAGGCCGAGCCGAGTGGCTCCGGATCAAGCTCCTGAAAGACCTCTCCCACCGGCCGCTGCAGGTCGCGCTCGATAACAGCCTGCACCTGCTCGAACGGAATCGCCGGGAGGTGATCCATCAAACTGTCCAGCTCCCGCGTGATGGGGGTTGGAAGCAGATCCTCCCGAATGGCCATAATCTGGCCGAGCTTGGTAAAGGTGGGCCCGAGGATTTCCAATCGGCGTCGGAGCTGCACCGGAAAGGGACGCTTCCGCAGATCACTTCGTACCACCCACCGCAGTATGGCTGCAAGTAGGCGCTTCCCAGGAGATCGGACGCCGGTTTTCTGCACCTCGGGCAGCGACCGGACGTAGGCCAAGTGTCCGCCCATGAGCAGTCCCATGACGTGCCGGGCTACCGTGAAGAAACGACGGACGGCCCCGCGGTAGGGAGCGAAGGGATCAAAGTCTCCCAGCGGAGACGAATCCGAGCCTTGTTGGCCAGACGGAAGCGACGATGCCTCCTCCTGCTCCCCATTCACAGACACAGAGACCGGGGAGTCGCCCGACGAGTCAGACGAAGAAGGACTTCCATTCGTGTGCGCAGGATCAGACGCCGATGCCGAGTGCTTTGCCTTTGAGGACCCGCTATCGTCGACATCACTGGCCATTCAGAAGGGGACGCTAGGTTCCTACAAAACAGAGAAGCAATCAGTCGGAAAGTGCAGAGACAGAGGATACCAACGACGCATCAAATAGTTGCTCCGCAAAGAGCTATCCACAGGATGAGCACCCATGCCCGATGACAACCACCTCCGACCGTCACAGCATAAAAAAAGGGACGCCGCTGCAGAAGCAACGGCGCCCCGAAAAGAAGCCTGGCGACGACCTACTCTACCAGTCGAAGACCAGTACCATCGGCGCTGCGGGGCTTAACTTCTCTGTTCGGAATGGGAAGAGGTGTGGCCCCCGCGCTATAATCACCAGGAGACTCGGTGCTGGTGCGAAGCCAGCAACATGTCTGACAAGACGGAAGGTCACCGCACCCCCGACAGCTGTCGGGGTGCGAAGCATTATGCGTCATCCTATGATGTCATCTGCAAAATAGGGGGTGTTAAGCCATATGGGTAATTAGTACTGCTCGGCTAAACGTATTGCTACGCTTACACCTGCAGCCTATCTACGTCCTCGTCTCGAACGACCCATGAGGGAGACCTAATCTTGCGGAAGGCTTGGTGCTTAGATGCTTTCAGCGCTTATCCCTTCCGGACATAGCTACCCAGCGATGCGCCTGGCGGCACAACTGGTACACTAGCGGTCCGTCCACTTCGGTCCTCTCGTACTAGAAGCAGCTCCGCTTAAGTCTCCGACGCCCTCAGTAGATAGGGACCGAACTGTCTCACGACGTTCTGAACCCAGCTCGCGTGCCGCTTTAATGGGCGAACAGCCCAACCCTTGGGACCTTCT